>JBASCV010000211.1:0-28428 GCA_049651825.1 Bacteroidia bacterium | reverse complement strand
CTCCTACTGCACCTGTAAATGTTATAGATGGAGATGTTGCGTTTTCGCATACAGTTGTAGCTCCTGTTATTGTTGCTGTTGGTAGTGGGTTAACCGTAACTATTATTGTATCATTCCCATTACATCCAATTCGGTTGGTTGCTAAACTATATGTAGTAGAAATTGGATTTGTTGTTAAGTTCGAACCCGTTAGTATAGCATCAGATTGTGTTCCATCATTTAAATCTGTTGTTGGTGTCCATGCATAGGTGTATCCCGTGACTGGTGGATAACTCATGGTCATGGTTGCACCTGAACAAATTGTTGTATCATTACCTAAACTTGAAAGTGTTGAATAAATAACAAGTTGAGTTGGATCGCAAACACAATTATTTATTCCTGGATCTACAACAGCTAAAATTGCACACGCTTGGCCTGCTGGTACATCTAATGTGGTAGTATATGTAATTGTAGTGTCTTTGGGCACGAGAACGGTGTCTTGGCCAATAAATACATCTCCAACACTGTAAACGCTATCGCCATCTGCATCAAAATAATATTGAATTACAGAGTCGGCATTAATTTCAATTGCTTGCCCAGTATTTGTAATATCAAAAGTTAATGTTACAGTTTCGCCTGATGGAGGATTTGGAATTGATATAGCACTACCATTTGTGAAACCAAGATAGGCTTTATAAATAAATACAGCCAATGTGGTATCTCCTGTATTAACATTGCTCATACAGTCTTGCCCAGTAACGCTACAGGTTATAATGCTTGAACTTTTAGTTGAAGCTTCAAAAAACACAATACCGCATGATAATAAAACGGGTTCTCCTGCAAATTGAAAATGAAATACGGAACTGTCGCCCGCAACAACACCTGCAGGTAAGCGCCATGTTAAATAATCGGCTCCTCCAACAGTTGATAAAACAGGAACTCCATTGGGTGGTGCATTATGAACTGCGGTAAACGAACCTGGTACAAAGGAAACTCCTGTTGGTAATTTAAACGAAACTGAATCGGTATTACCAAAATTGGTTGGTCCCATGTTGTGAACTACCAATTTAATACCAGAGTTTGTTGCACAAGGTGAAACATAAGTTGTTTTGATTTCAATAGATGTGCTGTAGGGTTCGTCAAGCCCTACAATATCTAAATCGTTTGATTGAAATACTTGAAACTCTGTAGTGTCTCCGCAAACAGCAACACCACTAATGCTAAAGTTGATATTGTTTCCCGATATGTAACCACATGCTGTACTTACTTTGAATCGGATGTTAAAATTGTTGAGTATCGTGTCTAATAGACCTTTTAATCCATCGCTTCCGATTGTGCTGTTTGCTGCTGATAAATTCCATCTATATTGGTTGTTACCAAGCGAAACAGGGTCGGAAATACTTACATAGGGGTTGTTTAATGGATAGCTTAGCTCACTAGTATTTGGAATAAAAATAGCGCCTGTTGGTATATAAGCAGTAAGGGTTACGTTGTAGGCTGTTCCTAGCTGAATGTTTTTGCCAGTAGCAATAAATGTTGCCGTGTCACACAGTTGAATAGGACTCGATGGGCCATTTGCAGTAACTTGAAGTGCAGGTAATATGGGTGTTAACGTTAATGCTATTCTTTTAGGAGTACATGGATAGTTCGATATACTAGTAGGATAGCCGTCTGCACAATTCCATCCCGCATATACAACAATGCTATCTATTGAACAAGATGTGTATGAACCTGTAAGTTTAAATCTTCTTTCGCCCATTGCAGCAAGTGAGCCTAGCTGATATACCTGTCCATTAATTGGAATAATGGCATTATTGCCAAGATCCTGAACCTGAACAATATTAATTCCACTTATTTGAGGAGCGCTAATCCATAAATTCATGGCATCAGATACGTTCGAAGAGTTTGATATAATAAGTTCCCAACTTTCTAAACTGTCAAATCCTAATATTGATACTAATGAAGCTTGCAATAGCAGATCTGGTGCGTCATAAATTAACTCATCTCTATTTCTAAAATATGATGTAGATGGCAAACTTCCTGGCCCAGTGAGATAACTACTTGTTCCGAAATCCATGTTGTGAGTTACGGTGTCATAGGTTTCTGGAACAACTTCACAACCTGGTTGTACGGTTATTTGTAATGTACCATAAAAACCATCGTCACTCAAAGGAATTGAGCCACCAAAACCACTGAATTTAGGTTCCAAGTTAAATTCGAGTGTGTCGGAGTTAGGGTTTGTTGGACTAACACTCACCCATCCACTGTTTGCTGTTGCTAAGGTACCTGCAGTCCGAACGTCCCTGAATTGTGAGCTTATGTATGAGTAGCCTAGTGGTATCGTTGCAGTTATTTTTTGAATATGCGCCCAGTTTCTATATTCAAAAGGAAACAGATTGCCTCCTGCATCATTATTCCATGTAGGACCAACGCTTAGATAGTAGTTTTGACTGATTAAAACGTTATTACAAGAAACTGTTTCGTAATTTTCTCCGTCATGATTAAAAAAATAATAGCCAATAACGGTACAGTTTCCATTAATTGTGCCACACTGAAGTTGGTCAGTTGCTTGTGTTGGGTTGGCCATTACACTACTATAAAATCTATTTGTAGAAAAGCAATTTATTGGAGTTACATTTCCTATGTTGGAAGTGTCCTTGTAACGGCAGGTAAGAACAAGGGAGTCTTCATCTGTATAATCATATGATGATAAGCATGCTAATGATGATTCACTTAAGTCATATAAAAAATCTCTTGTACTTCCAGATGTTGTTACTGTTGGTGTTATATTATTGCATGTTAGTAGTAAACTCCCACTTCTATATATTTTTAGCTGAGCATCAATAAAACTAAACAAATACCCATTAGAAATAGATGATTTGGCATAAACAAATGGTAATGTTGGGTACGTCATGTTTGTATTTGCTAATCCATAAAAGTTTGTTGTAATAGTATCCCCAAACATCACCCTGTTTGTTTTTATTTTATTAAAATCTAAGCTTCCACTTCCATCAGGTAAACCATTTCCGCCTCCAGCTTCATTGTCGGGAAGTCCGTAACTCGTGCGCTGCATATCAAAATTTGCGAACATAATACCTGCTGGGCAAGGGTCGGGGCAGTTAATGTTAAATGGTATTGTTTGGCACGAAACACCTATTTGACAACCACAACTACTGTTGGGAATGTAAAATGATTTTACTGATAATTCAGTAAGTAGTTCGGTGCCTGTACAACCAGAACAAACAAGCGATAAGTTTATTTTTAATTCAGCTTGTGTAAGGTTAAATGGTGCAGCTCCGTTAAAAATAGCTACTACGGAATCGCCTGCGGCTGTAACAGTTGTTGGAGTCCAGGTCGTTGTTCCGTTGCTACGTATAATCCTTATGTTTGAATAGTTTATACATCCGTATGGCGGTAACTTAAAAACAAATTTCCAGTGTGCTCCAGCACCAACAGGATAGGTGTTGTTGTAATTGGAAAACAAGAATGTGAATGTCCCATTTTGTCCATTGCTAAGTGTTGATGGCGCTCCATCGGGAGTAAGTGCACCATAAATTTCGGAATAAGTTCTACCCCACGCTTCGTTTATAAAATAGTTTGTTAAACAAATGCTTGAATAGGTGGCTTTGTATCTCCAGCCATTAATAACATGGCGTCCAATATTGTTACAAGCATTGTAGCAACAGCTATAAGTATTCCATTTTATATATATTGTATCGTGAGAGTTAATTTGAGCAATGTTTAGCGCAATTCTTCCTTTTTTGTTGGTCATACAATTCAGGTTGTTTGTTGCCTGTGTGCTTGTAGGTGTAATAGCAGTTGGTGTTCCGTTTAACCCTGTTTGAATGGTAAAACTAGTTTCGTCAATATAAGAGCCTAAGTTGTTGTTGTAACCATTACTAGTAGATTGAAAAATATCAAATGCCACATTTATTGCTTTGCCTAAACCTGTATTGATAATTCTTAATTGTTGTGGGCTTGCATTGCCACTACCAATACAAGAGTTCATTGATGCTGTTGGAGTAACAATTAAGTTGGGTACATAGTTCGGAAATACAACATTGGCCGATGCTACACTTGCTTGGCACGCATTTACGCTACAACCCCAAAACGCTCTAAAGCTAGATGTTGCTGAAATACAATTTAATACGGTTACTGTTTCGCATATAGTAATGCTTTCTCCGCTCTCAAATAATCCATCTCCATCTCCAATTGTCATGAAATCGGCTGGGTTTAAAATAACTCTTTCTGTTTGTCCTAAGGTGGTCCATGTTCCTTTGTCAATAGCATTTATCTGTACACCTGTTGCATGTAAGTCGGTAAGAGTAAAAGAGGTTAAGGCTCCTGAACCTCCGTTTACAACTTTAATACATCGTGTAAAAACATCGCCTATATTTCCATTGTATGATTGGTTAGTTATTGATGTTATTGTAACATTGGGCTGTTTTATTAGGTATGTCGAGCTCGTATTTACATCAAACCTCGGAACGTTATTTGCAGTATAATCAACACGTGCGGTGTTTTTTATTGTACCGCCAGATGAAATAAACTGTAGTACATTACATTGAGCTTTTAAACAATAGGTAACTTCCTGTGTTTGCAGTGGACCAATGTTTGGTAAATTAACCTTTATAATTCCACCAAAAGAATTGATAAAGCCCGGAGTAGGGCAAGTATTATCATGTTGAATACCTGTTGGAATTGTTACGGATAGCGAGCAGGCGGTTATTGTCCAAGGAGTAGGGTTGTATATGGTTACTTTAAACTGTCGAGATTCGCCACAAATGGTTAAGTCGGGTTGAATTTGCTGTGTGATGTATAGCATATTCCCCTGACTTTGGCTCCAGCTTTGGTAACAGATGAAAAAAAGAAGGATAAGTAATAGTTTTTTCATGCCGTTGTTTATCTAATCTTTTTAACAAGATGATTAAATGGTGCTAATGGTTGCATTTTGATAAGTTAAAATTAAATACAGCTGGCACTTCCCAAACTTAAGAACAAATCTAATGATTTCATATGATAAATACAATATACATCTTGGCATTAAAATGAGCGCGTGGGTGCTATTTTGTTATTTTGGCTTATAGACATCATTTATGTGTCGATAAATCTGTTTATTTACCTGTTTATTGTTGTTGATACAACTGAAAATCAATATTTTTTTCAATAGCTATTCGTGCTAAACAAACAAATACAATCAAAAGTTATACATTTGCTGAAATAATAGATTTTATTATGAAATCAATGACCGGCTTTGGAAAAGCAATTGCAGAAGTTTTTGGCAAAAAAGTGACTGTAGAAATACGTTCAGTAAACAGTAAATCAATGGACTTGAATGTTCGTATGCCATATTTGTACAAAGAAAAAGAATTGGAACTTAAATCTGAGGTTTCAAAACAGTTGGAAAGAGGTAAGGTGGATGTAACTATTTTTACAGATTCGTTGCAGGAGAATTTACCTGTGGCTGTAAACAAAAATTTGTTGAAGGCTTATTATTCTGAATTAGAGGGTGTTGCGAAAGAAATTGGTGCTGGTAATGCTGGCCTTTTGGAGTTGGTATTAAAGATGCCTGATGTAATGAAAGCCGAAAAAGAACTTCAAGAGTTTAATGAGGTAGAGTGGAATGAGGTAAAAAAAGTTGTTTTTTCTGCGATAGGTTCTTTTCAGGAATTTAGAATTCAAGAAGGGACTGTGCTTGCTTTAGAGTTTATGAACAGAATTGGCATTATATCTGAATTGCTTTTGTTGGTAGAGCAGCAAGATTCGATTCGTATTGATAATGTTCGTTCTAAAATAAAAAATGCTTTGGCAGAAGTAATCGATAAAGAAAAAATAGATCAAAACCGATTTGAACAAGAACTAATTTATTATATCGAAAAGCTAGATATTACAGAAGAAAAACTTAGACTGAAAACGCATTTAGATTACTTTTTATCTACAATGAAAGAACCTGCCGCAGGCCGCAAACTAGGTTTTATTGCTCAAGAAATTGGTAGAGAAATTAATACCATTGGTTCAAAAGCAAACGAAGCAAACATTCAAAAAATGGTGGTTCAGATGAAAGATGAGCTTGAAAAAATAAAAGAACAATTATTAAATGTATTGTAATATTTTATGATGAAAGCACAAGGAAAACTTATTATATTTTCAGCTCCCTCAGGGGCTGGTAAAACAACCATTGTACACCATCTTTTAAAACACTTTCCTCAACTCGAGTTTTCTGTTTCTGCCTGCAGCAGAGCAAAAAGAGCGCATGAAACAAATGGTGTTGACTATTATTTTTTATCGGTAGAAGAGTTTAAAAGTAAAATAGAAAACAATGAATTTATTGAGTGGGAAGAAGTGTATAAAGATAATTTTTACGGAACCTTGAAAATAGAGGTGGAGAGGATTTGGAAAAAGGGGATGCACGTTATTTTTGATGTAGATGTGGTGGGAGGATTACATTTGAAAAATCAGTTTAAAGATAATGCTTTAGCTATATTTGTGATGCCTCCTTCTATTGAACATTTAGAGAATAGATTGAAAATGAGAGAAACCGAAACTCCTGAAAGTATTGCAAGGCGAATGGGTAAGGCTGCAAACGAATTAAAAACAGCCGATTTGTTTGATAAAATAATTTTGAACGATAACCTAGAACAAGCTTTTGCTGAAGCAGAGAAATTAGTTGCCGAATTTTTAGAAATAAAAAAATAAAGTCTGTTCATGTCTAAGCATCTCACAATAGATATTCATACACATATATTACCTGAACATATACCTAATTGGAAAGAACGTTTTGGTTATGGTGGATTTGTTCAGTTGCAGCATCATAAGCCTTGTTGTGCAAACATGATATTGGATGATGGCAAGTTTTTTAGAGAAATAGAGGACAATTGTTGGAGTGCTGAAAAAAGAATCCAAGAGTGTAGTCATCATCATGTTGATGTTCAGGTGCTTTCAACGGTTCCGGTAATGTTTAGTTATTGGGCAAAACCTTACGATTGTTTGGCTGTTGCACAGTTTTTGAACGATCATATAGCAGGTATTGTGGCGCGTTTTCCTAAAAAATTTATAGGTTTGGGTACATTACCACTTCAGGCTCCTGATTTAGCAATAAAGGAGCTTGAACGATGCCGAAAAATAGGGTTGAAGGGAGTTCAAATTGGTTCTCATGTAAACGATTGGAATTTGAATGCTCCAGAGCTTTTTTCTGTTTTTCAGGCCTGCGAACAAATGGATATGGCCGTTTTTGTTCATCCTTGGGATATGATGGGACAAGAAAAAATGCAACGCTACTGGTTGCCTTGGTTGGTAGGTATGCCTGCTGAAACATCCTTGGCAATATGTTCAATGATATTTGGTGGGGTTTTTGAGCGACTACCTAAACTTAGAGTTGCATTTGCACATGGTGGAGGGTCTTTTCCTGCTACAATTGGACGAATTCAGCATGGTTTTGATTGTAGACCCGATTTGGTTGCTATTGATAATCCAATTAGCCCCAAATCATATATAGGTAAGTTTTGGTTAGATAGTTTGGTGCACGATAAAGAAATGTTGAGTTATGTGGTTAATATGTTTGGCGCTAATCGAATAGCTTTGGGTAGTGATTATCCTTTTCCGCTTGGCGAATTGAAGCCTGGTAGTCTTATTAACTCTATGCCATTTGATAGTGATATCAAGGAATTGCTTTTAAATGGCTCGGCATTAGAGTGGTTAAATATGAAAAAAGAACAGTTTCTTTTGTGATTTTTTTAATTCGTTGATTTTTAGCCGTTTGACTGTTTTGCTTAGTTTTATTTTATACAGCATCTTTAACTGTGTGTGTTAGTTATGTATAGCTAAGTGTCTGTTTTTTAAATCAGTATAAATTTTTAATTTTTTTCAAGGTTCCAATTTATTAACAAATTGTTAGGTTTTTTACCCTCTTTTTTACTTTTGGGGCGAGTGGGGTTAAAAAAATATTATATTTTTGTGCAAAACAAATAAAAAACACATGAAAAAAACTTTACTTACAGTATTTGCAAGTCTTGCTTTGTTGGGTTCAATGAACGCACAAGTTAGCGCATATTCTTTTGCCGCTTCATCAGGTACTTACACAGCTATAACTGGTGGAACCGTTTTAGGTGATACAGCATCAGATGATCAACGTTTTGTTGACCCATCTGCATTGGCAGGTTCAACAACAACCGTTACAGGTGTTGGTTTTCCTATTGGATTTAATTTTTCATTCAATGGACAAGTTTTTGACCGTTTTGGAGTAAATAATAATGGTTGGATTGTTTTAGGTCAATCATCGCTTACTCCTGCTGTAGATATGTCATCTACAGGAAGTTATAATGCATTATCATCATCAACAGTAATTACTCCCTCGCAGTTAAGAAATAGAATTGCAGGATTTAATGATGATTTGGATGGCCAAATAGGTTCAGAGTTGAGAGTAGAAACTACTGGAACAGCTCCAAACAGAGTTTGCGTAGTACAATGGAAAAACTACAGAAAATATTCTTTTTCAAACCCAACAGGTGACAGTTTTAACTTTCAAATTCGTTTGAAAGAAACCTCGAATCTAGTAGAGGTTGTTTATGGCACAATTACAAACAATTCTAGTGCTGGTGGAATGCAAGTTGGTTTAGGCGGAGCTACAAGCGCTGATTTTAACGCTAGAAAAACTACTACAAGTTGGACTGCTACTACTGCAGCAACTACTAACTCTGATGTTTGTGATGTTACTTCAACTATTAAACCTGCTTCAGGACAAACTTTTACATGGACACCTCCTGCTATTTGCACAGGAACTCCAACAGCTGGTACAGCTTCTGTTTCTTCGGACTCTACTTGTATTGGTGTTAGTTTTGATTTAATGCTAACAGGTTATACAAGTAATGCGTCTGGTATTAGTTTTCAATGGCAATCAGCATCTTCTATGACGGGTACATTTACCAATATTTCAGGTGCAACAACATCAACTTATACTGTTGCTAGCCAGTCTGCAACTACGTATTATAAATGTGTGGTTACTTGTAGCGGTTCGTCTGCAACAGCAACTTCAAATGTGGTTTCTGTTATCAATAACGCTCCAATGGATTGCTACTGCGAATCAGCAGCAACAAGTGCTTCTGATGAAGATATTATAAATGTTACTGTTGGAACGTTAAATAATACATCTTCTTGCACTACTACTGGCGGTGTTGGTTCAACTCTTAGAAAATATTCGAATTATACTGCAACAGTTGCTGCTCCTAACCTTGCTGTGGGTTCAACTGTTAATTTTTCTGTGCAAGTAGATACTTGTAATCCTTTTAGTTCAACACCATATAGCAACGCAATAAAAATTTATATTGACTACAACCAAAATGGTTCGTTTGCTGATGCAGGTGAAAAAGTATATGCTTCTGATACTGCAAAAGGGCCACAAACAATTACTGGTACATTTGTTGTGTCTACAGGTGCTACAAACGGAAACACAAGAATGAGAATTGTATGTAAAGAAACTTCAGATACTTCAACAATAAGTTCTTGTGGAACTTATACTTGGGTCGAAACAGAAGACTATACAGTAAACATTACTGGTGGTTCTAATGTTGGAATTGAAGAAAATGAGGCGTTTAACAACGTTTCAATTTATCCAAACCCAAGTACAGGCTTGTTTAATATTGTTGCAAATAACGTTAAAGCAGAAACTATTACTGTTCAAGTATTAGACTTACAAGGTAAAGTTGTTTACAGCGCTACTGATAAATCTACAGCTACAACTTATAATAAATCAATTAACCTTGAAGGGCTTTCTAAAGGATTCTACTACATTAAGCTTAATAGCGGAAATGGAAGTAAAGTTCAAAAAATTGTGATTCAATAATTAAAATAGAATCTTTTTAGAATCCCCGAGCTTACAAAGCTCGGGGATTTTATTTTTTTGTAATCGTTTCATTATTAATTGTTTAATATCGCAGGGTTGACTAAAAAAGCAAATTATATAATTGTTGGTCAGGGGTTGGCTGGTACTGTGCTTACACACACTTTATTGAAGCAAAATAAATCAGTTGTTGTGATTGATTTACCCTCCATTTCAATGGCTTCGAGAGTAGCAGCTGGTTTGTGGAATCCGGTTGTGTTTAAGCGCTTGGTAAAAAGCTGGATGGCTGATGAATTGATTGATTGTATGGATATTTTTTATCCTGAAATAGAGCTGTTGTTGAATGAAAAATTTTACTTTAAAAAGCAAATTGTAAAACCCTTTTCGGAAGAACAAGAAAAAGTACTTTGGTTAAAAAAAACGAATGAAGAAATAGGAAGATATTTGAATAATTCAATTTACGCTGATTTTTTAACCGATATTATTCAAAATCCTATTGGGACTGCTGAGGTGCTAAATGCAGGAAATATTGATACCAACGTGCTTTTAAATGCTTCTTACGCTTATTTCAAAAGTAAGCAAATGATGGTTGAAGAGGCTTTTGATTATACAGGGTTGGTTTTAACTGAAGATTCAGTTATTTATAAAGGCATTGTTGCTGAAAAGGTTATTTTTTGTGAAGGGTATAAGTGTGTAGATAATAGTTATTTTGGTTGGCTACCATTTAAACTTACCAAAGGCGAAACCCTTACGGTACGAATTCCGCTTCTGCATCAAAAAGGACTACCATCGAAAGTAATTAATAAAGGTGTTTTTGTATTGCCTTTAGGTAATAGTTTATATAAAGTAGGAGCAACGTATGAATGGGATGATTTAACAGATTTGCCTACTGAAAAAGGTAGACTTTTTTTAATAGAACAGCTCAATAAACTATTGAAGGTGCCGTTTGAAATTGTTGAGCACAAGGCCGGTATACGCCCAACAGTAAGCGATAGGCGGCCGTTAATTGGTTTGCACCCCGAACATTCAATGCTAGGTGTTTTTAATGGCTTAGGAACCAAAGGTGTGATGTTAGCACCTTATTTTGCGAAGCAGTTTGTTGATTTTTTAGAAAAAGGTGCTCCCTTGAATAAAGAGGTTGATATTAGAAGGTTTAAGAAATAGTACACTTACAAAATAGCCGACACATTTCTGTATCGGCTTGTAGTAGCGGGGACCGGACTCGAACCGATGTCCGCCTGAGGCGGATATGAGCCCTTATCATAGATTCTCAAAATAAAAAAAGCCGACACATTTCTGTATCGGCTTGTAGTAGCGGGGACCGGACTCGAACCGATGACCTTTGGGTTATGAGCCCAACGAGCTACCAACTGCTCCACCCCGCAATATATGGTTATAAAAGTATATTGCTTATTTTTGTGGGCACAAAGATAGTTATTGTTTCGCCTACTCCTAATAAATTTATTAACAATTTATTATCTGTTTTTAAATTACTGATAGTTAGTGTGTTATGCTGTTTGTGGGCTCTTGTTCTATTAATTTATTTAGGACTAAAACTTTATATTTCGTTCCTTTGTGTGTTAAATACAATAAAAATCATTTTTTAACATGACTCATAAAGCTGGTTTTGTAAACATAATTGGTAGTCCTAATGTAGGCAAATCTACTTTGATGAATGCTTTGGTGGGAGAGCGTCTTTCTATTATTACTTCAAAAGCGCAAACCACCCGTCATCGCATTATGGGTATTGTAAATGGCGATGATTTTCAGATCGTTTATTCCGATACTCCAGGAGTATTAAAACCTAATTATAAGCTTCAGGAATCAATGATGGAATTTGTTCATTCCGCTATTGTTGATGCCGATGTTATGCTTTTTGTTACTGATATTTATGAAGATATTAAAATAGATGAAAAAATACTCGATAGAATAAAAAAAACAAAAGCTCCTGTACTGTTATTAGTCAATAAGATAGATTTAGCTTCTCAAGAAAAATTAGAAGAAAAGGTTCAGTATTGGAAAACAGAAATGCCCAATGCTGAAGTAATTCCTGTTTCGGCATTAGAAAAATTTAATATCAATTATATTTTTGATCGCATTATTGCTCTTTTACCTGAAAGTCCACCATACTACGAAAAAGACGCATTAACTGATAAGCCTGAAAAGTTTTTTGTTTCCGAAATCATTCGTGAAAAAATATTGCTAAATTATAAAAAAGAAATACCTTACTCGGTAGAGGTAGTTATAGAATCGTTTAAAGAAGAAGAAAAAGTGGTTAAGATAAGAGCTGAAATATTGGTTATTCGCGATTCTCAAAAGGGTATAATCATCGGACATCATGGAAAAGCGTTGAAAAAAATAGGCACAGAAGCACGCAAAGACATGGAAACATTCTTACAAAAACCAGTGTTTTTAGAGCTTTTTGTAAAAGTGAATAAAGACTGGCGAGATAATGATCAACAATTAAAACGCTTTGGATATACAAATTAGTTAATTATTGATTTTTAGATTTGTAGAATTGTAGAGTTCGGCATTCAAAAAATCAAAAAATCTTAAATTCAAAAATTAAATTATGTCAAATATAGTAGCAATTGTTGGCCGACCGAATGTAGGAAAATCAACCATATTTAATCGTTTAACAGAAAGTCGTCAAGCCATTGTAGATGCAACAGCAGGTGTAACACGCGATCGTCATTACGGAAAATCGGAGTGGAATGGTGTGAGATTTTCGGTTATTGATACTGGTGGATATGTAAAAGGTTCAGAAGATGTGTTTGAAGAGGAAATTCGTAAGCAGGTAAAGTTGGCTATTGATGAGGCAAAAGTTATTCTTTTTGTGGTAGATGTTGCAGAAGGCATTACAGAGGATGATAAAGTTGTGGCAGATTTGTTGAGACGTGCTAAAAAGAAAGTGTTTGTGGTTTCTAATAAGGTGGATAACTTTGTTCGACAAGGCATGTCGGGTGAGTTTTATGCTTTAGGTTTGGGCGAGCCTTACAACATTTCAGCAATAAGTGGTAGTGGTACAGGGGAGCTGTTGGATGCGATTGTTGAGGTAATGGAGAAAGATGCAGTAGAGGAGGAGTTGAACATTCCTAAATTTGCTATTGTTGGCCGTCCCAATGTTGGTAAGTCTTCGTTTATAAATGCGTTACTAGGTAAGGAGCGTAACATTGTTACACCTATTGCGGGTACAACGCGCGATTCTATAAACACTCGTTATACTTCATTTGGGCACGATTTTTTACTTATTGATACAGCCGGCATTCGTAAAAAATCGAAAGTAGAAGAAGATTTGGAGTTTTATTCGGTAATGCGTTCTATACGCTCTATCGAAAATTGTGATGTGTGTTTGTTGCTTATTGATGCTAAATTGGGTATTGAAGCTCAGGATTTAAATATTTTTCATCTTGCCCAAAGCAATAGAAAAGGAATAGTTATTGTTGTTAATAAATGGGATTTAATTGATAAAGATACAAACACAACAAAAGAGTATGAAGAAAAAATAAGAGAGAAAATAGCTCCATTTAGAGATGTTCCTATTGTTTTTACTTCGGCACTTACCAAGCAACGGGTTTTAAAGGCAATTGAAATTGCAGAAAAAGTAAATGAAAATCGAGTTAAAACAATAAAAACCAGAGAGTTAAACGATGTAATGCTTGAAATTATTGAGCGTAACCCTCCTGCTGCAATCAAAGGCAAACATGTTAAAATAAAATTTGTAAACCAATTGCCTACTCATGCCCCAACATTTGCATTTTATTGCAATTTGCCACAATATGTAACCGAAGCATATATGCGTTTTTTGGAAAACAGGTTGCGCGAAGAATTTGATTTTTCTGGTGTCCCGATACAATTGTTTATGCGAAAAAAATAGAAAATAGTTAAATTTTTGTTGTCAAATGTTTTATTCCAACTTTTTGTTCTAACTTTTTGAAGATTAATAGCTTATTCTTTTTTTTGAAATACAATTTTTTGTTTTTTATCATTAAAAAACTAGTTATATTTGTTTGATTATTTAAACAAATGTATATATTTGCATACTAAATTATCAAAATCAAGAGGTTACTCAACTTTAATTAGGGTTTTATGGTGTTAGATATTTATGGTTTCTACGATAAAATGGAGCAGAACAATATTATGCTCTCTTTTAAAGGTGATATTACATCAGACCTGCTTACCTCTATTCTTCAAATAATGGAAGCCAAAATGGATAATATCCAAGAGGAACCTAAAATTAAGAAGAAGGTTTACAATGTTTTAGTGGAGTGCTTACAGAATTTATACCATCATATGGATGAAGTATCGCCAGATAATGATGAAAAAATTCGTTCGGCAATATTTATGATTGGTAAATTGGAAGGTAGTTACAATATTATTACTGGTAATTACATAAAAAATGAAAATATCCCAAACCTCAAGC
Organism: Bacteroidia bacterium; assembly: GCA_049651825.1. GTDB lineage: Bacteria > Bacteroidota > Bacteroidia > 2-12-FULL-35-15 > 2-12-FULL-35-15 > 2-12-FULL-35-15. Next base: position 14,191 of record JBASCV010000211.1, on the reverse strand, counting down.
GATTACTTGATAATATTAATAAGTTGAGTAAAGAAGAGCTTAAAGAATATTATAAAGAGGTTTTAAATAACGGTGAAATGTCGTTGAAAGGTGGTGGCGGACTAGGAATGATTGATATCGCTCGCAAAACTGGAGGAAAATTAAATTTTGAATTTACTCCTGTTGACGAAAAATATTCCTTTTTCAGTTTAAATATAAATATTTCTCAATAAAAATATAAGTAAAATATGGAAGCAATAGCAATTGAAGGAACACCAAAAACGCCTACTGTAAATTTCGATACAGAAAAAGGCTTTTTAGAAATCAAAGGGCGTTCAATCCCTGAAAACTCTATTGAATTTTATAAACCAGTGGTTGATTTGTTAGAAAAATATTCAGCAAAACCTCAGGCTATTACAAATGTTAATATTCAGTTAGAATATTTCAATACAAGTTCATCAAAATGTATATTGGATGTTTTTAAAAAATTAGAGGCAATCAATAAAGGTGGAGCAAGCAAAGTTACTATTAACTGGTATTACGAAGAAGATGATGAAGATATGTTAGAGGCTGGCGAAGACTATCAAGCAATAATAAATGTACCTTTTAAAATGGTACAGGTTGTTGATTAGTAGTTTAGGCTAACACTTTTGTATTTTAAAAAACAAATGGCCCTACAAATTTGTATTTGTAGGGTCATTTGTTTTTTTGATTTCTTGGTTCAATTGCATTTTGCAACTAAATAGCTGATAACAGTCATTTTAAATTAAGTTATAAATTATTTGAAATATATTACCTTTGTGTAATAGTTATTAAAAAAAATAAAATGCTTTCCAAAAAAACGAAATATGCAATAAAAGCATTGTTGCATTTGGCTAAAAATTATGGACAAGGCCCTGTGCTTATTGGAAAGCTTTCTGAAAAAGAAAAGATTCCTAAAAAGTTTTTAGAGTCGATTTTGTTGGATTTAAGAAAACAAGGCATATTGGCAAGTAAAATGGGTGCCGGTGGTGGTTATTATCTGCTAAAGAAGCCTAATGAGGTATATTTAAGTCAAATTATTAGGTTTACTGATGGGCCTATTGCTTTGGTGCCGTGTGTTAGTTTAAACTTCTATCAAAAATGTGATGATTGTGAGCATGAAACCATTTGTGGAATTAAAGATGTGATGACTGATGTAAGAGAGGCTACACTTAAAATACTTTCTACAACCACTTTGGAAGATGTATTGCAACGCGAAAATAAGCTAAGTAAGCTTGTTATGGGTAAGTTATAATAATATTACTATTGATTTTTTTCTGAATTTTTCTTGACCAATTAAATCGGTTTTGTTGCGATACAATATAGGCTGTTATGTTATTGTTGTAACATAACAGCCCTGAGTTTTATATGTGGTATACTTTGTGCAAATCTTTTTCATTGGTAAATGATACTTCTAAATCTTTAATAATTCCATCGCCTATATCATATACCCAACCATGCACTGCAAGCGGTTGTTCTATTTTCCACGCATTTTGAACAATTGTAGTTTTACATAAATCATACACTTGCTCCATTACATTCAATTCTACAAATCTACGACCTCTTAATTTTTCGTCTTCAATTTTTTCTAGCTCTTGATAATGCATTTTGTAAACATCTTTAATATGTCTTAACCAATTATCTATTAAGCCGTATTGTTTTTGCCCCATTGCAGCTAAAACGCCTCCGCACTCATAATGTCCACATACAATAATGTGTTTTACTTTTAAAACTTCTACTGCGTATGACAGTACGCTTAATAGATTCATGTCGCTATGAACAACCATATTTGCAATGTTGCGATGTACAAACATATCGCCAGGTTCTGTTCCTGTAATTTGATTGGCAGGAACTCGGCTATCAGAGCAGCCTATCCATAAATATTCTGGCGATTGTCCTTTTGCTAATCTTTTAAAATAATTGGGGTCTTGCTCCATTTGTGATGCAACCCATTTTTTATTATTGTCGAGTAATAATCGATATGATTTTTCCATGTTTTTAATTTTTTAATGTCCCGAAACTCCTTTGAATTCAGGAACTTGCTGAAGTTCAACGTTTATGTTTTTAAGCGCTGCTGTGTTGTTTTTAAAATCGTGAATAATTTCAAGCACATCTAAGTCGATGTTTTTTGATTTACTGCCATCAATTATTAAGTGTGTGTTTTCTTTAATGTTTTCAAGTGTTAGGGCAATACTTCCTTTATTTAGAAATGAAACATCTTCGGCTAGTTGAATAACTAATTTGCTTTTCTGATTTTCCTCATTTTCAGTGTGAGAAATGTAAGCCATTTTATAGTTATTGCGAAGAATGATGAATGCCGATACAATCATTCCTGCACTAATGCCTTTTAATAAATCAGAAAACTGTATTGCAACAACTGTAACTATAAATGGTACAAATTGCTCCCATCCTAAATTATACATTGCTTTAAAAAGAGATACTTTGGCTAACTTATAGCCAACAAGCAATAAAACGGCTGCTAGGCATGCAAGTGGAATTTTGTTTAACACTTGCGATAACGCAATTACACTTATTAGCAAAAATAAGCCATGAAAAATTGATGCAAGCTTTGTTTTGCCCCCAGAGTTTATATTGGCTGAGGTGCGTACAATTACTGCTGTTAGGGGTAAACCACCAATAAGTCCAGAAAAAAAATTACCTAAGCCTTGTGCTTTCAGTTCTCTGTTTGTTGGCGTACTTCTTTTGTAGGGGTCAAGCTTGTCAGCCGCTTCAACGCTTAGCAACGACTCTAGGCTTGCTATAACAGCTATTGTTGCAGCTGTTACATATACTTTATAGTTTGTTATTGCACTAAAATCGGGTAGTGTAAATTGATCAATAAAGTTTGATGCAGATGTAGCTACAGGCAATCGAACCAACTCTTCGCCTTCTAAATAGAACGATGGATAAAATTGTGAAAACCCCCAATTCATGAGCACTCCTAGTACAACAACAACTAAGGCTCCTGGTACAAATTTGAAAAAGATGTATTTTTTTAATATAGGGCTGTCCCATAAAATAAGCAGTAGTAGTGATAAAATGCTTATGATTACTGCGCCAGGATGAATAAAATTCAACGAATAAAATAATTCCGAAAATGTATTTTGCCCATCCACTTGCATAAAGTCAAAATCGCCTTCATTGTCTTTGTCATACCCTAAGGCGTGTGGTATTTGTTTTAATATTAAAATAATACCTATTGCGGCCAGCATGCCTTTTATAACGCTTGATGGGAAATAGTACCCAATTATTCCAGCCTTTAAATAGCCTAGTATTATTTGCATTAAGCCAGCTATAACAACCGCAAGTAAAAATATTTCATAACTACCTAGTTGTGTTATGGCATTAAGCACAATAACCGTTAATCCCGCTGCCGGACCACTAACGCTTAGTGCCGAGCCACTTGCCATTGCAACTATTGTGCCTCCTATAATTCCAGATATAATTCCAGAAAATAAAGGTGCTCCTGATGCAAGGGCTATGCCTAAACACAAGGGTAGAGCAACTAAAAAAACAACAAGACCTGCAGGTAAATCATTTTTAATATATTCAAAACTTAATGCTTTGAGGGGCTTTTTCATATTATAGTAACAATAATTTGTAACTAAAATGTGTTTTACATTTTAGTACATACGTAACAGCAATAATTTTTATTGGAAAGTTGTGTTTGATAGAATATGGAATTCTATTTATTAAATTACAATTTCGGGAGGCGAATAAATGATAGAGGAGTAGCCCATTTCAAAAAAAACAGAATCAGGTGTGCTTAATAAATGTTTTTTCCGCACAGTTGCAACAAAGTCGCTTGTGCTTATGTAAAATGTTTCTAGTTTTTCTTTTTTTTCATTTTCTTTATCACCTTCATCTGTTTCAGCAGCACTTTTTTCTGTTTCAAAATCACTTAATTCTTCAATGAAAAAAGAATTCAACTTTTTTGAAAAATAGTTTACAGTTTCATAGGTAAAAACCACAGAAAATATAAATAGTAAACAATATGCAACTGTTTTTTTCAAATTATTTAATTGTATGTTTTTTTACAAAGATGCGAAATTAAATCAATTCTATCGCTGCATTAGTTTTTATATAGTGGTTGTTGGGTTAAAAAGAGTTAAAATGCCCCAAAAAACGTTAAAGTAAAGGTAATATTACCTTAATGTAAATCCTTTATAGCTATTGTAATTTAGCACCCTGAACTCTTTAACGTTAAAATGACTCAGGCTGACTTTAAAATACTTATAGTTGATTCAGACGAACAAACTTTGTTTGCTACCCAAAAAATATTGGAACAAGATGGTTTTAATGTTTTGATTGCTTCGTATTCTAAGCAAGCTCTTGACATAGCATTTCGCGAGAAACCTGCATTAATATTGTTAGAAATGCTTATGCCTGAGTTAGATGGTATAGATATTTGTATAGAATTGCGTCAGAATCCTGAATTAATTCATTCACTAATTGTTTTTTATTCTAACCGTGATGAGGATTATTCTCAAATTGCTGCATTTAATGCTGGTGCGGACGATTATGTTATAAAGCCTTTAAAACCACGAGTTTTGTTGAGTCGAATAAAAGCACTTTTGAAACGACATCCAGCTAATCAAGAAAAGATAATTAAAAACGATACCATTGGTTTGACTATTGACCGAGAACGGTATTTGATTTATTTGGATGGTAAAGAATTGATATTTCCAAGAAAAGAATTTGAATTACTCGCATTGTTAGCAGCAACTCCAGGAAAAGTATATACCAGAAAAGAAATATCTCAACTTATTTGGGGACAAGAATTTGTTGCAAAAAACAGAACAATAGATGTTCATATTCTTAAAATACGAGAAAAGTTAGGAGGAAAATATGTGAAAACAATTAAAGGCGTTGGTTATTGTCTTGAACGTTAAGCTTTAACTTATAAAGCATCATAGTTTTTCTCGCTAGTCAGTTTTCCGTTTTCGTCCCACATTAGCCAAGTTCCTTTTTTTTCTCCCATAGCATACATCATTTCATAGCGCTTTGTTCCACTATTGTCCCACACTAACCAAGTGCCATCTTTTTTTCCATTTATGTAATGTGCTTCTGCAATTTTTTTACCCGCTTCGTTCCAACGTAACCATTGTCCATCTTTTTCATTGTTGGCAAACGCCCCCGTTTCCATTATTTGTCCATTTTCGTAAAAATAGGTAACAGCTCCATTTACTTTACCTTCTACAATAGATATCACAGACTTTTTTGCACCAGAGTCAAAAAATGTTGTATAATTTCCTGAATACACATTTCCGCTTTCAGAGTGATACAAGCCTTCTTTTAAAATGAGTTCCTGAGCTACAGTACCATAGCTAATAAGGATAGATATAATGAGTAATGACGCAACTTTTTTCATAACACTTTCTTTTAAACACTTTGTTTAACGTAAAAGAACTGAAAAAAGTTATAATAAATGCTTTTTAAGTTAACAAAATGAGTTTAATGTTAAGTTAATGTAAAATTTGGCTGGTTGTATTAAAAAATAATACGCATGGCTTGTTGCTTAAGTAGTCAAAAAGTAGTTCTATTTCGATTCTAATGCGATAACGAGTTCGCCTGTAAAATGGTTTGTTTCAAGCGTAATTATTGATTGGTTGTATGAGATTGCTTCAATTGTTGCTGTAATTGTTTTTGAAGCTACGTTTGTCAGAAAATTACCTTTTAAATCACTATAAATAGTTGTGTTTTCAATTTTTATTTCTGCCCCAACAATTTCTTCTCCAGTTTGTTTGTCAATTACTTTGCCTGTTATTAGGCGCTTTGATTCGTTGTTTTTGTTGTCATTTGCACCAATTGAATTAAAAGCAATTGATAAAAATAATATCAGGGCAACAATATATTTTTTCATAGTTTATTTTTCTTCCGTCAAAACTACGCCAAAGTACTTGTAAGTGGATTACGATAAATTTATCTGTTTGTAAATTTAATGTTATGAATAATTGAGTGATTCGTGACACTTTTAACAAAAGAACCTGTTTATTCAAGAAAACATTAAACGTAAAGCATTTAAATTATACTTTTATTATTTTTTCATTTTCAATGTAAACTAATAGCTTTTCGGTAACACTATATCCCATTTGGTTCAATAATTCGGCATATTGAGCAATTTGTTTTTTGTGTTCGTTTTTTTCTTGCCCTGTTTTGTAGTCAATTATTATTGCAGTATAATCGGAGTTTAATATAACCCTATCTAAACGAAAACGTTCTCCAGATATGGCTATTATTTCTGATTCGTTTTTTACATTTAATCCCAATTTGAAATGATTTTGAAGTAGGGGCAGTGATATTATTTTTGATATAGCTAAAAATAAATTCTCTTTTTCTTTTATAGAAATAAGCCCAGAAGCTAACATGCTTTCCAACGAGTTTTCAATGTCATTTTTTGTTTTAATTTTTGCTAAAGCCGTGTGTACAAGCACTCCATAGTTTTTTTTATTGTCAACAATTTCTAAATTCCAAATACTAGGTGCGGCTGCTCTCATTTTAATGCTTTCGCGCCATTGATGCGAATTAAACGACTTTAAATTAAATGTGTTTGTTATTTCGCTTTTAGCATGTTGCTTTTTTGTTTTTTCTTCCCCATGGGTATAAATTGTTTTGTTTGTATCCCATTGTCCACAGCTTTGGTAATAGTATGCAAACATATCGCTATAGGAATTTACTGAATCTGTGTTTTTTGAAGGTTTTGATGTGAACACATATAACCGTTCTTCTGGTCGTGTAAGTGCTACATAAAGCAGATTTATTGCATCCAATAGCGATTTGTTTTTTTCCTCTTCATACAAATACGCATATTCTGTTTCTAATAACTTTTCATTAGTTGCAACCAATGCAACAGGAAGTGTTGGTATTGCCTCATGTTCTACATTTATCCATAAGTGTTTTTTACTAGGTGTTACTTTTTCATTGGCAAATGGAAAAATAACTACCGGAAACTCTAACCCTTTTGAACGATGCACTGTCATTATTGTTACGGCATTTATGCCTTGAGGTACTATTAGCGATGAGTTTTCTTTTTTATCTTCCCAATAATCAATGAAATCTTTTAGATTGTTGTTTTGTTTGATAGAGAAATTAAGTACCTCATCTAAAAAAAATTGTATGTAAGCATTAGGAGATGCGTTTAATTTAAATATTCTTACAAGCTCTTCACACAACTCATATAAGGCCATTTTGGAAAGCTCTATATAATTAAAATTGTTGTAAAGCTTTTTGATAAAAACAGTTAAGTTGTTTTTATGATTGCTTAGTAACTCATTAAAACTAGTGTCTGGAATATTAAAAACGGATTCATGTTTACTAAAATACTGAATCAATTCGGTTTGGATGATCGCATCGTTTTTGTTGTTTAAGTATTTTAATACTGCAAAAATAAATTCAACCTCACTAGAATTTTTTAGTAATAGTGCCTCTGAAGATATTACTTCAATGCCTCTTTCGGCAAGATGGCTAGCAACAAGTGATGCGTTTGAGTTTTTTCTTACTAAAATAGCAATGTCGCTCAAATTATAATTTTGTTCAATTAGTTGTTTAATTACGTTATATGTGCTTTCAAGGTTTTGTTCTACTAATTCTTCTTTTTCACCTTGCAAAAACTCTACTTGTACATAGCCTCCCGTGTTAGTAGGTATAAATCCTTGCTCTTGTGCATCATATATGCCTCTGTATTTATCACTTATTTTTAAAGCCAGTGTATTAAATAGCGAATTGTTAAATTCAATAATTTCTCTTTTGCTTCTATAGTTTTGATTGAGTCGTTGTGGGTTATGATTGCGTATTAATGCTTGTTCTCGCTCTACTAATAAATAATTGTTTTCAGTTGAAAATAGTTTTGGTAATAGGGCAAACTGCTCTACTTCACCACCTCGCCATCTGTATATGGCTTGTTTGCCATCGCCAACAAGCATTGTAAAGTTGCCCTGTGCAAGTGCATTATCAATTAAAGGAAGTAAATTCTGAAATTGCAATACCGAAGTGTCTTGAAATTCGTCAATTAAATAGTTGTTGTATCTGTCTCCAATGCGTTCGTAAATAAAGGGTGTTGGTTCGGTGAGTACAATTTTTGCAATTAATTTGTTGAACTCCGAAATGTGTAAAATGTTGTTTTGTGCTTTGTATTCGTTTAATAAACGTTCTATTTCATTCAGTACAGCAAGGGAATATATGGTGTTGTTAATTGCTCTAAAAACAATAAAATCGCTCTCTTTTTTATCAATATAATTAACAACTTCGTTGAATAATTGCGTTAGCTTATATTTTATGCTATCTATTTTACTCTTTTCGTCAGCATTAGCTTTTGAGGCATACCACTTATCTGAATCTATATTTTTTTTTACTGTATTTGACGGTTTTAATTTGTCGTAACGTAATTCTGCTAAATAACTAAAGTATTTATTAATTCCATTTGCTCCACCAGCAAATGTTTCTGGTTCTATTCCCGCACTTTTTATTTCTTTTATTCCTGTTTTCCCAATACGAGTAATCTCGTTTTCAAATAATTTTATTTCTTGTTGTAAAGCATCTTTTATCTCAAAAAAGTCTTCAATCGATAGTTCTTTCAGTCGGTCTATGTAAATTGTCCCATCTTCATTCAATAAATTTTTTGCAAAATATTTTAAATCATTTTCTATGTGCCAGCTTTTTTCATCATCAGTTTTGCTAGAAGCGTACTCTATAAGTGCTTTTGTTAACAGTTCGTTGCTGCCAATTTGTGATAGCAGTAGATCAATTGCTATGGTTAGCAGTTTGTCTTCGTCCATTTCAAGCTCAAAATTGAGCGGTATTTTTAAATCAAAGGCAAAGGCTTTTACTACTTTGTGTACAAAGCTATCAATGGTGCCTATTCCAAAATCAGAGTAGTTGTGTAGTATTTCTTTTAGTACAGCATTTGCTCTACTTCTTATTAAAATATCTGTCGCTGCTTGATTGCTATTAAAGCGAGGATGTTTTTTTAATGCGCCTAATAATGTTTTTACTCCTCCTGAAAGTGTTGAATAGTCATCTTCTGCTAGTTCTTTGAGCGATTTTATTATTCGCTCTTTCATTTCCGAAGCCGCCTTGTTTGTAAATGTAATTGCAAGTATGTGTTTGTAAGCTCTTGGAGGAATGGATTCATCACTTAATGCTAAAGCCAAATACTCTTTTACAAGGGTAAATGTTTTTCCCGAGCCAGCAGATGATTTATAAATTGTAAAATTTTTATTGTCCATAGTAACTACATTTAATTCACTTGCGAAAACAGGGTTTAGCTAAAGTACGAATTTAATAAATAGGATAAAGCAATTTGCGAATCTATGTAAGGAGCTAAATTGTTGTGAATAACGTTATAATTTAGTATATTCGTTAGATAAAATATACTTGTTGTAAAATAGTGGTTACTTATGAGAAATTTATTAGTTGTTTGTTTCACAATTTTATTTACACTATCTAATGTTTGTAAATCGCAAGAAAATAACGTTGTGGCTGGAAGTATAATAGTAATGCTTAATACATCGTATCCTGCATCTTTTTTATGTGATGAATTTCAATATGTAGATGGTGTAAAATCTGAGTTGATAGCTAGTCGTGTTCTTTCTCAGTCAATGAATATTCATTTGTTCAGTTTTAATGAAAATGCAATAAGTGGTGATGTATTATTAGCTAAGTTGAGGCAAAGTAAGCACGTTGTTGTAGCACAATATAATCACACATTTGAAGAACGAACAACTCCAAACGATACTCAGTTTGCGGCACTTTGGAATATGAATAATACAGGCCAAAATGGAGGAACACCTTCTGTTGATATTGAAGCACTACAAGCGTGGGACATAACAACGGGTGGTGTTACATCTGAAGGAGATACCATTGTTGTAGCGGTTGTTGATGGTGGTTTTGATTTGAATCAGATTGATTTGGATTTTTGGAAAAACAAAAATGAAATCCCTAACAATAGTATTGACGATGATAACAACGGTTATATTGATGATTATGATGGTTGGAATGGAGCTACATCTACAGATAATTTTAATCCATCAAGTCATGGGACACATGTTGCAGGTATTGTTGGGGCAAAAGGAAACAATGCGATAGGAGTTGTTGGTGTAAATTGGAACGTAAAAATAATGCCTGTTTCTTATGGTTTTTCTGGTGGCTCTTTTGAATCCAATGTTGTTGCATCGTATGCATATATTATTGACCAGCGCAAGTTGTATAATCAAACCAACGGTGCTCAGGGTGCATTTATCGTTTCAACCAATTCATCGTTTGGTATAAATAATGGAATGCCTTCAGCATATCCGCTTTGGTGCGCAATGTATGATTCTTTAGGTGCAGTTGGTATTTTAAATGCAGGTGCAACCGCCAATGCAAATTTAAATGTTGATACTCAGGGCGATATTCCAACTGCATGTACAAGTAATTGGTTGGTAACCGTTACCAATACAACCAATACCGATACTAAAAATAGTGGTGCAGCTTACGGTCTTACATCAATAGATTTGGGTGCACCAGGAACAAATATAACCTCAACATATCCCAACAATACATACTCTTCTATTTCTGGTACTTCAATGGCTACACCTCATGTTGCGGGTGCAATAGCATTGATGTATTCTGTTCCTTGCCCTGAATTTATTGCTACTTATAAAGCACACCCTGACTCTGTGGCTTTAATTATAAAAGATTCTCTTTTAAATTCGGTTGATTTAATCTCTGACCTTGATGGTATTACGGTTACTGGTGGTCGATTAAATTTGTATAAAGCACTAAAATCTGTTCAAAATTATTGCTCTGCAATTTCAACTTCAGTTAATACTATTGATAAAAATCACTCCGATTTATTCACTTGTTTTCCAAATCCGTCAAACGGAAATTTGAAAGTAAAACTTCAAACCAACACACAAAATAACATACTAAACATATCAAATGTTTTAGGTGAAAAAGTAAAAACCGTAACACTTGATGGCTCAACATCTTTTGATGGAATCTATTCTGTTGATTTAACTAGCTTACAATCAGGTATTTATTTTGTTAGCCTTGTTTCCTCCGAAAAATCAATGAAGCCTCTAAAAGTTTGTATTCGTAAATAATAAATTGATGCTGTTTTAACCCCTTATTGGTCTATAATTCTTTTAAAAACCAATAAAAATTGTTAAATTTACATTTCTACTATTAAATTCTTACATAACATGAGCGATGCAATTAAACATGAGTGTGGAATAGCAATGATTCGTTTGCTTAAACCCTTAGATTATTATATCAACAAGTACGGCACTCCACTTTATGGTATAAACAAGTTGTATTTGCTCATGGAAAAACAACACAACAGAGGCCAAGACGGTGCAGGTGTTGCTAATATAAAATTTGATGTTCAACCAGGAACTCGTTATATAAGCCGCACTCGTGCGGTAGGAAGCAATGCAATCAAAGAAATATTTGGAAAAATATTTAATCGTTTTGAAGAATTGCATTCTAAAAACTCCTCGAAATTGAAAGATGCAGCATGGCTCAAAAAAAATCTTCCTTATACGGGTGAGCTTTTCTTGGGCCATTTAAGATATGGTACTTTTGGCGGAAATAGTCTTGAAAACTGCCATCCTTTTTTACGTCAAAATAATTGGATGACGCGTAATTTAGTAGTTGCGGGTAATTTTAATCTCACCAATGTTGATGAACTTTTTAGTCAACTGGTTGAGCTTGGCCAGCATCCCAAAGAAAAAACCGATACAGTAACCGTAATGGAAAAAATTGGTCATTTTTTGGATGAAGAAAATGAAGTGTTGTTTAAAAAATTTAAAAGCGAAGGTCATACTAATGAGGCCATTTCTCCACTTATTGCAAAGCATTTAAATGTTCAGAGCATTTTAAAAGAAGCAAGTAAAAAATGGGATGGAGGTTATGCAATGGCTGGTTTATTGGGGCATGGAGATTCTTTTGTGTTGCGCGACCCTAATGGTATACGACCAGCATTTTATTATTCTGATGATGAAGTAATTGTGGTTGCTTCGGAGCGCCCTGTTATACAAACGGTATTTAATGTTTCAATCGAAAGTGTAAAAGAAATTACTCCAGGACATGCACTTATTATTAAAAAAGATGGTTCTTTTGGAGAGTTTGAAGTAATACCGCCTCAACAAAAAACACCTTGTTCGTTTGAACGTATTTATTTTTCAAGGGGTAGTGATGCTTCTATTTATAAGGAACGTCAACAACTGGGACATTTGTTGTGTCCGCCTGTGCTTAAAGCAATTGATTATGATTTAGAAAACACGGTTCTTTCCTACATCCCTAATACTGCCGAAGTTTCTTTTGGTGGGATGATTGATGGGCTTCATGTTTATCTCAATGGAGTAAAGAAAAATAAAATACAAGAATTAGGTGCTAACATTTCGGAAAAACAACTTACTGATATTTTATCAATACATCCACGTGTACATAAAATTGCTATAAAAGATGCTAAGCTACGTACTTTTATTACCAATGATAGTCAGCGCGATGATATGGTTGCACACATTTACGATACTACATATGGTGTAGTGCGTAAAGGCGTTGATAACCTTGTTATACTTGACGATTCAATTGTTAGAGGAACAACCCTGAAAAAAAGTATTCTTAAAATTATGGATCGTTTGGGGCCTAAAAAAATTATAGTTGTTTCATCGGCACCTCAAATTCGTTACCCTGATTGTTATGGTATAGATATGGCTAAATTAGGAGATTTTATAGCCTTTCAAGCTGCTGTTCAATTACTAAAAGATACTTTTCAAGAAAACCTGTTGGACGAGTTATACGAAAAAGCAAAGGCACAAGAAAATATGCCAAAGGAAAATATTGTAAATGTTGTTAAAGAGATATATAAACCATTTACAACAGAACAAATTTCCAAAAAAATTGCCGAATTGCTTCATTCCGAAGATATTAAGGCTGAAGTTGAAATTATTTTTCAGTCAATTGAAGGATTACATTATGCTTGCCCTAATAATAAAGGCGATTGGTACTTTACTGGTAATTACCCTACGCCAGGCGGAAATAAAGTGGCGAATAAAGCATTTTTGAATTATATGGAAGGCGAAAACGTGAGGGCTTACTAATAAATTTTTGAAAATTAATTTGTTGTGCTTTGATGCAACCTTTTTATAAAAAAAGTACTCTTTCAATTAAATACAATTATCATGAAAAAATATTTACTGTATGCGCTATTGCTTTCCATAACGCTTGTCAAAGCGCAAACCTTTACTAATAGTTCTGGAGGCAGTATTCCTGACAACAATACATTGATGTGTTTCCCTTTAACAGTAAGTGGCATTTCAACCCAAATTGATACGCTTACATTTGGATTAACTAAAGTGTGTCTAGATATTTCACATACCTATGTTGGCGATTTAAAAGTGTTTTTAAAATCTCCTTCGGGTGACTCAATAACTCTTGTGAGCAATAATGGCGGTAGTGGAAACGATTTTTCAAATACATGCTTTGCTGCAAATGGTTCTGCTGGCGCTATAGGTATGGGTACTCCTCCCTTTTTAGGCGTTTTTTATCCCTTTCAGTCAATTAATGATTTAAATAATCTTCAAAACCCTAATGGTGTGTGGTCTCTTTGTATTATTGATGAGGTTATGACGGACGCAGGTACTTTAAACTCATTTTCAATAACATTTGACAACAATCCTCCGGCAGATACTGTTTTTAACGGTGGTGGCGGTAACTCTAATCCTTGTGGAGTAACCAATGGTGCTGCTTGTCAGTGTCCTGATGGGAGTCAAATTTGCGATTTATTACCAGATATGACCGCTTCTGCACTTATTATTCAAAATCAGCACACCGAATATCCTGGTTATATAACCCTAAGTAATGCAACTCCTAATATTGGTTGGGGGCCAATGGAAATTCATGGTTCTGACTCGTGTTATTGTGGTAATACACTTGTTCCTTGTTCTACAGTAACCTGTCCCGATGGTAGCTTTCCTAAACAAAAATTAATACAAACTATTTACCATAAAAATAATGGTACTATCACGTCAAGTAATATTCTAACCAATGGTTTGATGAGCTATCACTCTGATCACTCTCATGTACATGTTGATAATTGGGCACAATTTACACTTCGTAAAGCTACTTCTAACCCCGATGCTACTACATGGCCTATTGTTGGTACGGGTACAAAAATGTCGTTCTGTTTAATTAATCTTGGCGATTGTAC
>JBASCV010000210.1:0-9479 GCA_049651825.1 Bacteroidia bacterium | reverse complement strand
ACTCAAAATGACCCTGTGCGCAATAAGTATGAGCTTGAAGAAGACTGTGGGAGGGCTTTTAAAGTTTCGCTTTCTTATTATCTGTTTAAATTTCATTCAAATTATTTACAGTTAATCCTTGGCTCATTTCTCGATGGTTCGACAAGCTCACCACAGGTTCCCTCGAAAAGACCCTGTATGCGGTCATTTCGAGCCTGTCGAGAAAGGGGGGGCACTTTTTACAAACAAAATTTAAACAGTTTCTTAATTAACCTACATTTTTTTCTGTATAATATAAAGTTTCAGTGCAAAAAAAGTCCCGCATTTCTGCGGGACTTTGCAAGATTTTTAAATGTGTTATAATTTATTTGGTCAGTAATAATTTTTTTGTAGTCAAATTGCCGTCATCATTTGTAACTGTTATAAAGTAAATTCCTTTTGTTACTCCAGTTAAATCGATTACTGTATTATTTATTTGGGGCGATGAAGAGTGTACTATCTTACCAATAGAATTGGTTATTTCGATCTTAGACAAATTTTTTGAAGATTGAACATAAATATTATTTCCATTACTTGGATTAGGATAAACACTAACAACACTGTTATCAAAAGTATTAAATTTAATTCCAAGTGCTGGAGCAGCCAATTTCATTATAAATATATCAGCTCCTCCTGCCGAAACTAAGTTTATATTGCCCGAATTCGGGTCAAAGTCAACATTTCCAGAAAAATAACCTATTGAATAAATCGCGTCTGTAGAATCAATTGTTAAAAATGTAGGTACATCACTTCCAACTCCTCCTATTGAATTTGCCCAAAGTAGATTACCAGAAGAATTTAATTCGGCAATAAAAATATCTTGACTACCTGTCGAAATTAAATTGGATGTTCCTGTATTTGGATCGATGTCTGCTGTTTCAGAAAATGTTCCTGAAATATATACATTACCAGCAGAATTCACGACAATACACGGTGCATATTCTGAACCTGTACCGCCTATTTGTTTTGCCCAAATCAAATTACCTAATGCATCCAGTTTTGAAACAACAATATCAACACTTCCTCCAAATGAACTTAAGTTTAAAGTAGTATTAATGCTTGGGTCAAAATCAGCACTTCCGCTGAAATAACTACCAAGGTACACATTGTTATACATATCGCATGCAATAGTATAACCTTCGCCTATTCCGCCAAAACCTTTTACCCAACTATAATTGCCTAGTGCATCAAGTTTTAAGAGGAAAACATCATCACTAGAAGCGCTCGTTAAATCAGATATTCCAACGCTAGAATCAAAATCTACAGTTTGTTGGAATGAACCACTAACATAAACATTATTTGATGCATCCAGTGCGATAGTAGAACCATAATCATTGCCATTGCCTCCAATATGTTTGGCCCAGTCCAAATTTCCGTTAGCATTGAGTTTAAATATAAATATGTCATCAGCACCCTCAGATGTTAATGTTAAATTGTTAACACCTGGATCAAAGTCTACTGAATCTGAAAAATGACCACTAGCGTACAAATTGCCTGTTGCGTCTTGTATCATAGCAGCTAAATAGTCAATGTTTATACCACCGAATTGTTTGACCCAAATAAAATTCCCTGCAGTATCCAACTTTAAAATAAAAATGTCACTTTCTCCTGAAGATGTTAAATTTGCTGTTCCTACACCACTATCAAAATCAGTAGTGCCTTCAAAAACACCTCCAATAAATATATTGTTATTACCATCAATGTTAATTGATACTCCTTCATCATAGTCGGTTCCTCCAATTTGTTTCGCCCAAATTAAATTACCTTCTGAATCTTGTTTTGATATATAAATATCGTTGCTTCCTGTTGAAATCAGGTTGGAAATTCCTACCCCAGGATCGAAGTCAGCCGTTCCAGAAAATGTACCAGTTGAATAGACGTTACCCCAATTGTCGATAGCCATGGCGAGCCCTCGATCACTTCCAGCACCTCCCATTTGTTTTGCCCATTGTAGGTTTTGAGCATTTATCATATTAATTGCTCCACAAAAAGCAAGAGTAGTTATTATATGTAAGGTCTTTTTCATTTTGATTGTTTTTGATTGATTTCAATTTCTATATTACAAGTATAGTTATTTATAAATGATTAGCAATAATAAATTAATTTATACATAGCAAATGTTTATTAATACATGATCTTTCATAAAAGTATTAATTGGAATCATTAATTTTTTCTTCTTTATGCGACATAAATTAAATTTTTCTCTTTTTATTCTAAACATCAGCTGTTAAAAAAAAAGTCCCGCATTTCTGCGGGACTTTTAACTAAAAACCATGGCGTGATTTTTAGATTTTTACTGTATTACTACAGTAAAAAGTATTATTCTGAAGCTTTTGATTTATTTTCTGTTTTCTCCATATTTGCTTTCAAATTAGATAAAACATCCATATCGCCAAGCGTAGTTTTTTCGATACTATCTTTTACTTTCTTAGCAGCTTTTTTAGCTTCTTCACCAGCAGCTTTTTTCTCAGAAACGATAGTTTCTTTTTCAGCAGCTAATGTTTCATCGTTTATTTTGCTGTGCGACACAATAATTTTTTTGCCTTCTTTATTGAATTCTAATACTTTGAAATCCAATACATCTTCTACTTTAGCAGTAGTACCATCAACTTTTACAAGGTGACGTGTAGGGGCAAATGCTTCAACACCGTATGGCATCGATACGATTGCACCTTTATCCATAATGTTGATGATTGTTCCTTGGTGTAATGAATCAACAGTGAAGATTGTTTCAAACACATCCCATGGATTTTCTTCCAATTGTTTGTGTCCTAAGCTTAATCTGCGGTTTTCGCCATCAATATCCAATACAACTACTTCAATAGTATCACCTATTTTAGTAAATTCTGATGGATGTTTGATTTTTTTAGACCATGATAAGTCTGAAATGTGGATTAAACCATCAACACCTTCTTCTAATTCAACAAAAATACCGAAGTTAGTAAAGTTGCGAACTGTAGCTGTGTGTTTAGTTCCTTTAGCGTATTTATCCAATACTGCAGCCCAAGGGTCTGGCATTAATTGTTTAATACCTAAACTCATTTTACGCTCTTCGCGATCCAATGTTAAAATTTGTGCTTCTACTTCGCTTCCTACTTTCAAGAAATCGTGAGCAGTACGTAAGTGTTGGCTCCAGCTCATTTCTGATACGTGGATTAAACCCTCAACTCCTGGAGCGATTTCAACAAAAGCACCGTAATCAGCAATAACAACTACTTTACCTTTCACTTTATCACCTACAGCTAAATCAGCTTTTAATGAATCCCAAGGATGTGCAGAAAGTTGTTTTAAGCCCAATGCAATACGTTTTTTCTCGTTATCGAAATCAAGGATAACCACATTGATTTTTTGATCCAATTTAACGATTTCTTCAGGATGATTGATACGTCCCCAAGCAAGGTCAGTAATGTGGATAAGACCATCAACACCACCAAGGTCGATAAACACACCGTATGAAGTAATGTTTTTAACAGTACCTTCCAATACTTGTCCTTTTTCAAGTTTAGAAATAATTTCTTTTTTCTGAACTTCCAATTCTGCTTCAATAAGTGCTTTGTGAGATACAACAACATTTTTGAATTCATTGTTGATTTTCACAACTTTAAATTCCATTGTTTTTCCAACATACACATCGTAATCACGGATAGGTTTCACATCAATTTGTGAACCTGGTAAGAATGCCTCAATACCAAATACATCAGCGATAAGACCACCTTTTGTACGGCATTTAACGTATCCTTGAATAATTTCGCCAGTTTCCAATGCTGCATTAACGCGATCCCATGATTTCATGGCGCGAGCAGTTTTGTGAGAAAGAATTAACTGTCCGTTTTTATCTTCTTGGCTTTCGATATATACTTCAACAGTATCACCAATTTTCAAATCCGGGTTGTAACGGAATTCTGTTAATTGAACAATACCATCTGATTTGTAACCAATGTTTACTACAACTTCTTTGCTGTTTTTAGAAACAACTTTTCCGTCAATAATTTCGTTTGCAACAACTGATTTTAAGGTTTTTTCATAAGCAGCATCTAATTTTGCGCGCTCATCTTTTGAATAACCTTCACCTTTTTTTCCAACTGAGTTCCAGTCGAAGTTTTCTAGCTCTGCTGAAGGAGCTGTTTTTGTTTCTGCCATTTGAATCGGCTTTTTTGTTTTGTATCCAATTTTTGTTTTTAAAAAATTGGAGGGGTTAGTACTATATTATTTTAATGCTCTTTTTGATTTGAGCGTTGCAAATATACGACTTTTTCCTGTAGGAGCGGTTTTAAAAACTTATTTTAAAGAATAAAATAATAAAAAAAGCTCATTTACTTGCTTGTAAATGAGCTTTTTAGGGTTTAATGTTAAATTTATTTTTTTACTAATTTTTGATTGCCAATGCTACCATCCTCAAATTGTAACGTTAGGTAGTAAATCCCTGTGTTTAGTGATTGAATATCAATTGATTGCATGTTTTTGCTGGCAGTTTTATCCAACATTTTTCGTCCTAAAGTATCAAAAATGCTATAGCTTGTTATTTTTTTGTTAGAGGTGAGGTTGAAAATACCGTTTGAAGGGTTGGGGTAAACCTCAAATGAGTTATTGTTGCTTATGGTTTGAATTTGTGTTGGGAAACTGCTCATATCGGCATAAGTGCCAGCGAAGAATGAGTATGATGCAAAATTAGATGATACACGTTGCGCTTCATCGCAATACAAACTCAAACCAAAATAATAGTAACCTGTACTGTCAACAAAATAAGTTTCGGTAAATAAAAATTCGTTGGTGTCTTGTACAATGGTCCAATTTACAACGTATTCCCAGTTCGATAGGGCATGGGAACTATCAATATAAAACGAATCGATAGGCAAGGTGTAATCAATACCACAATCTTGAAGTGCGTTTGAATACAAGGTATCTAAATAATTAGAAGACCCACCTGAATAATAGTAAGTATTTGGATATCCAATAACAAAGCTTGTGTTAAACACATCGCCATTGGCATCAGTAACTGTTACAATGTACGAACCCGGACAAAGCCCATTTGCGGTATCACTTGTAGAGCCTGATGAGTATTGATAGGTATAAGGTGGTGTACCGCCATATACTTCGGTAAATGCATGGCCATCACAAGCGCTAGAATCAGAAACAGGGGAGCCTTGTGCGGAGGCGTATAGGTTGTTCGAGTAATTGTCGCACGAACTCGTTTCTAGAGAAGTATTAAAAGAAAAACTAATAAAGTTAGAATTTGTTGAATCAGATATATATAAATTATAAAAAATATTTGGATTTTGATAACTAATCAGGCTGTCAATAATTAAATTAGAGTTTAAAGCTAAGTTGTCGAAATATAATGTAGTTAATGAGTCCTCATGTATCCCCAAGCTGACATTATATGAAACATTATTTCCGATAAAATTTAATATTTCAATAGTGTTATAATTTGAAACACTATCATAAGATAATAAGAGATTAAGTTGTAATGTATTTCCAAACGTACTAGAGTCCTGTATATTTGTGTTAAAAAAATAATTTAAGCAATTTGAATTAGTAATTGTTGTTGAATAATTGCCATTACATAAGCTTGATAAATAATTACTCGTGCCGATTACTTGTATGTTTTCATCATACCAATTAACTATTACCGGATCGATAAATCCTGTATATGATAAATTTAATTCTCCATCACAAGTAGAGTCGGTTGATGCATTTGTAAGTGTAAATGATAAATTTACCATTTGTCCATTAATTACTTGAAGTGTAAGACAAAATGCAATGAATAGTATTAATTGTTTTTTCATGCTTTTAGTATTAAGGCTGGTAAAAACTGAAGAAGTGTAGTTTCTTTTTACTTATAAAAGCCCTAAAAAGTTACGCTTGTTTGTAATTAAGAGGTGTAAACTAAAATAAATACAATTTAGGGCTTGTTTAAATTTTAACTCCTAAATTTTATATCGCCCCTACGGGGCTTTTATTTTAATTATATTTTAAATTTTCTACCAATATTTCGCTCCTAACGGAGCTTAAAAAAGTCCCAGCGGGACTAAATATTGTTAGAAAAGAGTATCTCTCCGAATTTTAAGCCCTGTAGGGGCGATATATACATTTATTTGTTTATAAATATAAATCTCATCAAAAAAAATCCTCCATTCACAATGAAGTAAATGAGGGATTTAATATAGTTATGAGTGTATTTTACTTTTTAGCAGCTTTGGCTTTATCTTTTTCAATAGCGTCAATAAGGTCAGGTATTTGTTCGCTATCAATACGTTTTGCTTTAATAATTTTATTTTCGTCAAGCACGTATATCACAGGGGTACTGTAAATGTCGTATATCTTTTTGGTTACGGCACGTTGGTACGCATCAGGCTGGTGTACATTTATCCAATCGAGTTTATGCTCTCTGATAAATTTTTTCCAGTCGTCAGGTTTATCTTCGGTTTCAATAGCATAAACTTTAACACCTTTTGCTTTTAGCTTATTTTTATACACTTCGGCAAGTTTTGGAATTTCTTTTTTGCAGTGTCCGCAACCATGATCCCAAAATACAACAATGGTATAGTTTGCTTTTATATTATACAACGATACATTTGTTCCAGCACTATCAGGCATAATAATTGGAGGTGCCTTTTTACCTAACAACAATGGTTTAAGTGTGAATGCACGGTTGGTAATTTTAGCTAACTGTGTAGAATCAACCCAGTAGGCTTGTTTGGTAACATAATATTGTTCAACCATGTGCACAAATACAGCATCCATTCCCATTATGTTTGAACTTTCGTAGGTATAAGTAAGCCAATAGATAATGTATTTGAAAACTTCAGCATTAGCTTTTGCTTTGCTTGCTAAATAGTCGGCCGAAACATTAATAGAATCAGGTATTTGAGCCGTCATTTTATCCATATACTCTTTTATTTGACTATGGAAAATGGGTGTACGCAACATGCGGTCGTCCGAAAAGTCCATATTGTCAAAAAAGTGTGCTTTGTAGTATCTGTAAGCAAATGTACTATCAGGCCTACCGTTTGGCAATGTTGGTGTTGGCGGAATATCAACATGCTCCATTGCTTTTAGCAGTTTTGCCACAAAGGTGTTTGGGTTATTTTTTATAAAGTTTATTTTATAATTTTTTACTTCATCGTCAATTGCAGCCATTTTTTCGTGGAGCAATTTTGTTGAGTCGGCATTGGTTTTATTGGTTCTTTTGTAAAGTTCGCGCAATGGTTCAATTTGCTTTTGTTTTCCGGCCATAAATTCTTGATACTCGTAAAAGAATTTATTTTCGTTCGACCCCTTCACTTTCATTTCTTTGATATAATCAGCAGTATCGGTTTCAATAGTAAAGTTTTGTACATCATCCATTATAAAATCGAAATACTTTTTGTTGGGTGGTACAAATAAATATACTCCTTGCGGATATTTTTCATCGCCTTTAAAAATTACTTCGCCTTTTTCATTCACTTTTGCTGAATCTTTTATGTATTGCTTATCGCCATAATAGTTGGCTAACACGCAAGTAGAACCAACTTTAAGACCTTTTACAACAAATTTAATTGAGTATCCATCAGGATTGATTGCAAAAAGCGTGCTGGCAGTAAAAACGGCTAAAACAAAAAGTGTTTTTGTAATGAACTTCATAAAATACTATTTTTAATGGTTAGTACAGCTTAAATTTTTATCGAATTGTTATTGTATAGGCTTGTTAATGATGCAATTATAACGGTTTTTTGGTAATTTATTACGATTGTATTTGTTACAATACAGTATAATTATTTGTTTTTGCTTGAAAATCAGGTTGTTATACGATTGTTAAAAAATATTAAATGTTACAACAGGTGATTTTTTTAAAAACTACTTGTAATGCTTAAGGTAAGTCCGTTTGAAGCTGGCACCTGGCGGCAAATACCTCCGACACAAAATATACCTGCGCGTTGTTTCCCATAGCTTAATGTAATTCGGTTTGCATTTTTGTTGTAGCCTGCCGATACATTAAAGTAATGAAAGCGCTTATCAAAATTGCCGCTTACATCTTTGTGTTGGTTGCCATAATTGTATTGATCAATGGCTGCTACAAACCAGTTTGAATTGATTGTATATTCAATTAATAATGAGGCCCAGTTTTGTTTATCTTGTTTGGTTGATAAATGTTGTAATTCGACTCTGATTGCTTTACTTGGTTTTAGTTTATAAGTAAAATCGAGTACAATTATATCGGATACAATAGTAACGCTTCCTGCATCAGAAGCGCCTTTTAAAAAGGTGTTGTTGTATTGCTGATGAGAGTATATTGTAGATAGTTTTATTTTTTTTCCGAATTTTTGATTTACTTCTAAGTAATAATCTCTGTAAAGTAGAGTTTTACCTAATTTCCACGAATTTATTTTATATCCTTGCAAGGTACTATCGCTTACACTACTTAAATGTGTTGTATCTAAAGCGTTTGATCCCGATACGTTAAGCGTGATATCCATTTTATGGTTGCTTTTTTTTATTACTTGCCAATTGAGTTCGGATGAATATTGATACTCGCCATTGGGTAATGATGCGTAGGGATAAAAGCTTAATAAAACATAGGTATGTTGTTTGTTCAGTGCTGGGGTATAATTTATTAAAAGGTTATTTACAGATGCTTCTCTATCGGAACGGAAGTTCATATTGTCGATTCTGCTGGCACTTGCAGATAGTGCAAATCCTTTTTTAGCGTAATTAGTAGCAACATATAATGCTTCGCCAGGTTTGTATATATAACCATTGGCGGCATTGGGGTCGTTTATTTTGCGGGCATACTCACCGTTTATCGAAAAATTATTTCTATTTACTCTAATTCGGGCGGCTGAAGCACCTACATTTTCGGGTAATACAAGCGTTGCATTTTCGTCTTTTTGATATCTACTCACAAAACTGCCACCAATGGTTACCAATAATTTTTTTTCTGCAAATTGTTTTATTGCTTCATTCAATTGTATTTCACCATCAAATCCCCTAACAATACCTGGCCCAGTAGTCATAAACGAGCGTTGTTTTCCTGTTAATCCTGTTAGGTAAATACCTTTGTAAAGCTCATATTTTAAGCGTATGCCATCTAATGCATTATCAAATCCCAAACCTCTATCTTCGTAACTTCTTAAAATAAATCCATTACCAAACTGTTGATAAAAGCTCCCAACAGTTACTTCAAGTTGATCAGATTTATAGGTAGCAAACCGGTATGGAATTCCGTTCCCTTGGTAGCGCGAATCAAAACCTTGACGGACGTTTAAATAACTTTCATAACGTATGCCTGCGGTAAACTTACCTTTGGTATAAATAATATTTGCAAAGGCATTCATCAACATTTTTTCAGGAGCAGGATCAGCTCCAATGGCTGAATCGGGTACGTAATATTGAGCATCTGTTTGAAAATTGCCATGTACTTCGCCAAAATTAGAGGTGTTCAACTCTGGTAAATTCAATTGAGCGTTTAGCTGAAATGAAAT
>JBASCV010000209.1:0-8646 GCA_049651825.1 Bacteroidia bacterium | reverse complement strand
GGTAACAATAAACCTTTGTTTGCACTTACCACATCCAACATTGCCGAAGGGTGTGGCAATGCGCCTGTACTGTTTACACTTATGTTTTGAGCTTGAAGTGTGCTATTAATACAGAGGAATAAACCTGTGGCAAACAAAATTTGTTTAAAAAAAATAGTGCAGACAGGTTTTGTGGTAGAATAATACATAGAGGATGAATTTCAGGTTAACAATTTAGCTAAGATAGTAAAAGAATTGATATAAACAAGAAAAAACAAAAAGTAATTGTAAACCTATAAAACAAAAAATCCCTAAGCGAATGAGCTTAGGGATTTTCGTGTTTAAAACGTATTTTCTTAGTGTCCACCACCATCAATTTCGCCATCGGCCAAAGGAACTGTTTGTGGCACAAAATCAGCGTCTTTACCAGGTTTGCTGTAATCGTATGGCCAACGGTGTACTACCGGCAAAGCACCTGGCCAGTTGCCATGAATATTGTCCATTGGAGTTGTCCATTCCAATGTGTTTGAACCCCAAGGGTTTTGCTCTGATTTAGCACCACGGAACATTGAATAGAAGAAGTTAAACAAGAAAATCACCTGTGCTAAACCACCTAATATTGCAAAGAATGTCATTAAAACACTGATGTCCACTAAGTTGTCGAACATAGGGAATGCACTGTTGGTGTAATACCTTCTTGGTAAACCAGCTAATCCTAAAAAGTGCATAGGGAAAAACACACCGTATGCCGAAATAAAGGTAATCCAGAAGTGAACATAGCCCAAGGTTTTGTTCATGTGGCGCAAAAACAATTTAGGGAACCAGTGGTAAACACCAGCCAACATACCCATAATTGCCGAAAGACCCATTACAATGTGGAAGTGAGCCACAACAAACATAGTATCGTGTACTTGAATATCCAAGGCTGAATCGGCCAAGATGATACCTGTTAAACCACCAGAGATAAAAGTAGAAACCAAGCCTATTGCAAATAACATAGCAGGTGTGTAACGGATATTTCCTTTCCACAAAGTAGTGATGTAGTTAAATGCTTTTACAGCAGACGGAATAGCAATCAACAAAGTAGTAAATACGAATACCGAACCCAAAAACGGATTCATACCAGTAATAAACATGTGATGCCCCCAAACAATAAACGAAAGGAAACCAATTGCTAAAATTGAACCAATCATCGCTCTGTAACCAAAAATTGGTTTACGTGAGTTTACAGAGATGATTTCTGATGTTAAACCCAATGCTGGCAAAATGATGATATAAACCTCTGGGTGGCCTAAAAACCAGAATAAATGCTCATATAAAATTGGGCTACCACCTGTTTGTTCCAATGCTTGTCCGCCAATATAAATATCTGACAAGTAGAAAGAAGTACCAAAGCTTCTATCAAAAATCAACAACAATGCTGCTGAAAACAACACAGGGAAGGAAAGTACACCTAAAATAGCTGTTACAAAAAACGCCCAAATGGTAAGTGGTAAACGTGTCATTGTCATACCTTTAGTACGTAAGTTAATTACAGTAGAAATGTAATTTAAACCACCAAGTAAAGATGAAACAATGAATAAACTCATTGAAACCAACCATAAAGTCATACCTAATTTAGAACCCTCCATTGCTTGAGGCAATGCGCTTAATGGAGGGTAAACTGTCCAACCACCTGATGCAGCACCTGTTTCAACCATAAAGCCCATTAACATAAATACGCTTGACAAGAAGAAAAACCAATATGAAAGCATGTTCATAAATCCTGATGCCATATCGCGTGCACCGATTTGGTAAGGAATCAACAGATTACTGAATGTACCACTCAAACCACCTGTTAACACCATAAATACCATGATAGTACCATGAATAGTAACTAACTGCATGTACATTCCAGGATCCATAACTCCATTTGGCGCCCATTTATCGCCAAGTAAAAAGTTTACAATCCAAAATTTTTCTCCTGGCCATGCCAATTGCAAACGGAACAAAAGAGACATTACCATTGCGATAAAAGCCATTATAACGGCAGTAATCAAAAACTGACGAGAAATGGTTTTGTGATCCATACTAAAAATGTATTTAGTCACAAATGATTCTTCATGGTGGTGCTCGTCATGAGCGTGTTGATGTGCTTGTGCGTGTAAACCGTGATTCTCCATAGAGCTATCTATATTATTTTCTATTAATTCTTACTATAAATTTATTGATGCTTTACTATTTTGCCAACGCAGGCTTTTTGCTTGCCAACCATTTTGCATAATCTTCTTCTGAATCAACAACAATAGTCATTTGCATATTGTAATGGCTGTTTCCACAAATTTTGTTACATAAAAGTACGTAGTTAAATTCTTCAGGTTTTTCGCCACGCTCAGCACGTATTTTGTTTATTCCGTTCATTAATTCAATTACATATGGTTTTTTGCGCATTTCAGCAGTTGTAATTGTTGGTGTAAAATGCATCATGGTAGTCATACCAGGAACACAGTTCATTTGTGCTCTAAAATGTGGCATATAAGCACTATGTATTACATCGCGTGCATTCAATTTAAATTCTACTTCTTTGCCTACAGGAATATGAAACTCATTTCTAACTACAATGTCATCAGCTCCTTTAGGGTCGGTAGCATCCATACCCAAAGCATTATCATCAGTAATTAATTTGTAGTTTGATGCTCCCAATTCGTTGTCTTTTCCTGCATAGCGAGCAGTCCAGTCAAACTGTTTTGAATATAATTGAATAACAATTGCATCTTTTGAAGCTACCTCGGTAATTTTGTTCCAGCTTTGTAAACCAAAAATAATGATTACTGCTAGCACTATTGCAGGAATAACAGTCCAAATCATTTCTAATTTATTGCTGTGAGGGAAAAAGGTTGCTTTGTTGTTATCGCGCCCATAGTATTTATATGAAAAAACAAATAATAAAATATGGGTTAGTGTAAATACCAAAAACAAAATAGCCATATTGGCATTGAATAAGGTATCTAAACCTTTACCATGCTCCGAAGCTGCTTCTGGAAGCGTTAAAGGCAAATAAGTAACCAAATTCCAAATCACAAACAAAAAGAATGCTACTAAAAATGTAAGCATAAATTTAGCCATCAATCTATTGTCTTTTTCAGTAACAATATGAGGCTTATTACCTTTTAAACTGGATGCTAGTTCAAAAACCCTTACTAAATAACCGATTGCAAAAACGGTTAGAACGATAGCAGCATAAACTAAAAACTTTATCATAATACTTTACTTATATAGTGTTGAACTGATTTGATTTTATATATACGTTAGCCTTAAAATTATACATTGTGGTGCAAGCTCTCGTCCAAATAAGGGTGCTGTTTTACCAATAACGGACGTTTTGCAAGCGAGTTGTGAATAGTGTAAAGCAACGCACCTAAAAAGCCTAGTGCTGTTCCTATTTCCATCCATCCTAAGTGCCAGTTGCCTTTAACGGTTGCAGGCATAACCATCATAAATACATCTAACCAATGTCCTATAAAAATGATACATCCTACAATCACTAAGAAATAGTAGTTACGTTTAGCATCACGGCTCATTAATAATACCATTGGGAATACAAAGTTCATGAAGAATACTGTCCACATTAATCCCATATAACCAAAATCATGTAAACGCTCTTGGAAATAAATGATTTCTTCAGGGATGTTTGTGTACCAAATCAACATGAATTGGCAGAACCATAAGTAGCTCCATAAGAAACTTACTGCAAATACCCATTTCCCTAAATCGTGGATATGGCTGTCGTTTACATGTTGCAAATAACCTTTGCGCTTCAAGAATAGTACTAATAAAATTGTGGTTGTCATTGCTGAAATCCACATGCCAGCAAATGCGTACCAACCATACATGGTGCTAAACCAGTGTACATCTAACGACATCATCCAATCCCAAGCAGCCGTAGAAGAAGTTACAGCAAAAAACACAAGGAACATTGCTGATTTCCCCATTTGCTTATAATGCAATGCTGTACCACCTTGTAAATCTTGTTCTAGTGAACGTTTAATAAATCCACGTTGAAACATTGTCCATATAACAACATAAGCTAATGTTCTTAACCAAAAGAACCATGGTGTAAAATAACCGTGTTTATTAGCAATTACTTCATCGTATTTAGCTGAATTTGGATCAATAACTTCTGGGTCCATCCAGTGGTACAAGTGGTGTAAGTGCAATTGGCCTGCTAATAGCACAATAATCATAACTGCACCACCAATTGGTAAATAGCTAGAAATAGCTTCGTAAATTCTTTTTACAGATACAGACCAAGCAACCTCAGCAACATACTGAACCGCCATAAAAAACAATGATAGCAATGCTATACCCATAAAAAACCAACCATTTACAAGCAAGTTTGCCCAAATACGGTTGTGGTGGTACTCATCATGGCTAACGCCTTCGGGAGCGTGATCCATTAAAAAACCAAGAATGATAGTAATCAAGCCAATTACCATTAAACCAATGGTTATATTTTTGGTTTTTTTAGTAAATGTATAATTCAAATTGTCCATATCTGTTTGCTTTTAATCTTTTATTCTCAAAAAACTCTTACTATTTCTATTATTTTTTTTCTTCTACTTTAGCAACTGTAGCTGTACTATCAGTTGTTGCTGCTGTTGCAGAAGGTATTCCATCAGGAAATTGAAGCTTTTGTACATACAAAACTAATTTCCAGCGCTCTTCTTGAGTAAGCATTGAAGAGTGAGCTCCCATTAATCCTTTACCATAGGTAATAGAATGGAATATTTTACCTTCAGGAAGTGCTTTTAAAGCTGCACTGGTGTATGATGGTGGGGCACCAGGCAATTTACCACCTACAAGACCATCGCCTTGACCAGCAGCACCATGGCAGTGAACGCAAAACTTACCGTACAATTCTTCTCCGTGTTTTAAATTTGCCTCATTTCTACTTAATGGGTTGCGTAAATATCTTCCAGCATTGGCATATCCCGCTGTATCGTTACCATACATATAGGGCATAAAGCCTCTAGCAATCGTACCTTTTACAGGCAATCGGTTTGCTTGAATAGTATCACCTGTTGCAAGTGAAATATAAGCCATATTGCTTTCCAAAGAAGGAGAACGATACATATCTGGCATAAATTCAACACCAGGGCTATTTGGATCGTGTTTTGTGCAAGATGTAAAACCAATTGCCATAAGGCTAAAAAGGCTCATTGCAGAAACAATTTTTATTACTTTTTTATTCATTTTAAAAGTATTGTCTATTGTGTGTTTTGTATCAATATTCTGTATAAAGTAATTACGTTATACAATTACCAATTTTTATTTGTAAGAAATTTCAGAAGCACCACCGTTTTTCAAAATCGCTTCAAGTGAGCTTTTGTTTTCTTCTTTGGTTTCAACAATCATTAAAAACTTATCATCAGTTGTTCTTGGGTCAGGATTTTTTGCTTTAACACCTGGCAACATCCAACATCTTAAGTAATAAGTAATAACCATTCCATGAGCTGCACAAAGTACAGTAGCCTCAAACGTGATTGGTATAAAAGCTGGCACGTTCATGTAGTATGCAAAACTTGGTTTTCCACCAATATCTGTTGGCCAATCGTGAATCATCATGTACCACATCATTAGTGTTGCCAAAAGCATTCCTGTTACTCCATAAATAAACGCACAGATAGCGATTCTGGTACGTGGTGTACCAATAAGCGCATCAATTCCGTGAATTGGGAATGGAGAATAAACATCTTTTACCTTAATACCTTTATCACGAAGCGTTGCGGCAGTTGCCAACAATGGTTCTTCGTCATCGTAAATTGCGTGTATTGCTACTTTGCTCATAATTAACCTCTTCCTTTATCTTTTCCGCTTATGGCAGAAAAGTTGTTTGTGTTATATTTTGTATTTACTTTTTTTACTAACTGAATTAGTGATGTGCACCATGTGAATGATTGTCTCCATGTGCAGCATGTTTTTCTTTATATTCTTGTCCTGATGATTTCAAAATTGATTTCAATTCTGCTTGTGCAATTACAGGGAAATAACGCGTAAACAACAAGAAGAATGTAAAGAACATACCTATTGTTCCGGTATAAATTCCGATATCAATAAATGTTGGGTGATACATATTCCATGAAGATGGTAAATATGTACGACATAATGTAGGAACAATGATTACGAAACGTTCAAACCACATACCAATGTTTACTACAATTGACATAATAAATGTAAAAGTAAGGTTGGTACGTAACTTTTTAAACCAGAATAATTGTGGAGAAATTACGTTACAAGTCATCATTGACCAATATGCCCACCAGTATGGTCCTGTAGCACGATTTAAGAATGCATATTGTTCATATTCAACACCAGAATACCAAGAGATGAATAACTCAGTTAAGTAAGCTACACCTACAATTGAACCTGTTACAATGATAACAATGTTCATGTATTCAACGTGTTTTATGGTAATATAATTCTCCAAATGGTATATTTTACGCATAATCAACAAAAGTGTTTGCACCATTGCAAACCCCGAGAATACGGCACCAGCAACGAAATATGGAGGGAAGATTGTTGTATGCCAACCAGGGATGATTGAAGTAGCAAAATCGGTAGATACGATAGAGTGAACAGAGAATACTAGCGGTGTAGATAAACCAGCTAATACAAGAGAAACTTCTTCGAAACGGTGCCAGTGACGAGCACTTCCACCCCAACCAAAACTCATTAAGCTGTACATTTTTTTTGCGAAAGGTTTCACTGCTCTATCGCGAATCATTGCAAAATCGGGAACAAGACCTGTGTACCAGAAAACCAAGGATACAGAGAAATAAGTAGATACCGCAAACACGTCCCACATCAATGGGGAGTTAAAGTTTACCCATAATGAACCAAATGTATTTGGCAATGGAAACAACCAATAGTCTAACCAAGGACGGCCAGTGTGTAACAATACGAATATAGCTGCACACATTACGGCAAAAATTGTCATCGCTTCAGCAGAACGGTTAATTGCCATTCTCCATTTTTGACGGAACAAAAGCAATACCGCAGAAATCAATGTACCTGCGTGACCAATACCAATCCACCAAACGAAATTGGTAATATCCCATGCCCAGTCAACACCATTGTTTGAACCCCATACACCAATACCTGTTCCGATAGTATACGATAAACATCCTATACCCCATAAGAAACAAATAACAGATACAGTAAATAACATGTACCAATACTTTGTAGCTTTTCCCTCAATTGGTTTAACAATATCTTCAGTAATCTGATGATATGATTTATTACCAAGAATTAAGGGCTCTCTAATTGCTGACTCGTGTTGCATATTTTAATCTTAAAAAAAATTATAAATACTAATCTCTAAATCTATTTTTAATAGCAATTCAAATTCTAAATACTAATATCTAGAATTTAAACTACTGTTTAAGCATGTGCTTTTTCTGTATGTGCTTCTTCTTCGTGCTTACCTTCGTGTGTGTGCTTACCATCTTCAATGGTAGTTTCACAGTTTCTCACTTTAGTTAAGTAAGATAACGTTGGTTTTGTTCCTATTTCTTCTAATATATAATAGTTACGGCCTTCTTCTTCTTGTTTTCTCAATTTGCTAACTGCGCTGTTAGGGTCGTTTAAGTCACCAAAAACAATTGCATTTGTAGGGCAAGCTTCAGCACAAGCAGTATTTACATCACCATCAACTAATGGGCGCTCAGCTTTTTTAGCTTCTAGTTTACCTGCTTGAATACGCTGTACGCACATTGAGCATTTTTCCATAACACCTCTTGAACGAACTACAACATCTGGGTTTAACACCATACGTCCTAAATCATCTTGAGTTGGGTTGAATGCAAAATCAGAGTTGCCATTGTAGTTGAACCAGTTGAAACGTCTTACTTTGTAAGGACAGTTATTTGCGCAATAACGTGTACCAACACAACGGTTGTAAGTCATCATGTTTAATCCGTCAGAGCTATGGTTAGTAGCCAATACAGGACAAACGTTTTCACATGGAGCGTGATTACAGTGCTGGCAAAGCATTGGTTGGAAAACTACTTTCGGATTTGCAGGAGATGGATTTTCCATATCCAAATACATATCAATAGCTCCTACGCCTTCTTCTTTTGCAACTTCTTTATTCATATCGCTGCTGTAATAGCGATCGATACGTAACCAGTGCATTTCACGGGTTTTCATTACTTGTTCTTTACCAACAACAGCAACGTTGTTTTCGGCAGTACAACTCACTACGCAAGAACCACAACCAATACATGAATTTAAGTCGATGGTCATTCCCCAACGGTGGCCTAATTTTTCATGCTCATCCCACAAGTCAATTGTTGCAGCTTTTTTAACTCCTGAATGTGTAACCAACATTTCGTCATGGTTACCTGATTTAGGGTTTTTCTTATAGTTTTCTAAATTTGTTTCTTTAACAATTTCACGACCCATCAAAGTGTGATGGATTTGTGTTCCTGCAATTTGTGTTGTTTTATTAGCACTTTCAACTGTTGCATTTAATGCAGCGTAGCTGATAGTACCATTAACAACTTGTGTAAAAGGGAACACATTTTTTCCAACTACACCAACTTGTTCACTTAATTTACCTGCTTTTTCGCGACCGTAACCAAGTGCGATACCCATTGTACCAACTGCTTGACCTGGTTGAGGAATAAC
>JBASCV010000208.1:0-2162 GCA_049651825.1 Bacteroidia bacterium | reverse complement strand
TTTTCAAATTGTTTGAAATAATAAAAGTCGCCACTAACAATGTTTTTAGGTTCATAAAAAACAAATACATTTGGAATCACCTTTTTTATATCGGCTATAGATGGAAGTAATGAATGTTGTATTCGTTTTGAGTAATTAATACTTTCAACAATTTGTTGATTTTGATTTTCAATAATTAATTTTTGCTTTTTTGTTTTTTTGAATAGTTGTAGTACAATTATTGCAATAAGAATAGCAATAGCAAATCCAATAATAAATAGGTTTTTTACTAGTTTTTGTTTTTCAATTTCAGTTGCTTGTATTTTTTTATCCTTAGTGAGTAGCTGAATGTCTTTTTCTTTTTTTTCGCTTTCATATTTGGTATTCATTTCAGCTATTTGCTTATTTGATTCTTCGTTTAGCAACGAGTCTTTCATTTCCACATATAATTGTTGAAACTCTAGGGCTTTTTTAAAATCGTTTTTTTGTTTATAAAGTTCTATAAATGAACTATACACATCGTTAATACCAACTTTATAACCTATGTCTTTTGATATTTGTAGCGATTCGTTTAAATAGTTAGTAGCATCGTCATATTTTTGTTCTTTTATATAAACATTTCCAATATTTGTATAACTTATTCCTAGTCCTTGCTTGTCATCCATTTGTTTGTATAGCTCAACCGAATATAATAGGTGCTCCATCGCTTTTTTGTATTGGTTCAACTCTTGATACGTTTTTCCAATATTTGAATAACACATAGCAAGTCCTTTTTTATTATCCAAAATTTTATAGATATCTACCGCTTTTAGATAATATTCTAAGGATTTTGTGTAGTTTTTTAAAATGCCATTTACAATGCCAATATTATTAAGATTGGTTGCCTCATTTTTTTTATCTCCTAATTCTGTATTAATAGCTAACGATTTTGAAAAGTATTCAAGGGCTTTTGGGTACTCTTTTTGATTCAAACATATATTTCCAAGATTAAGGTAGGCAACGCCTATTCCTGGTTTATCATTAAGTTCTTCTTTAATTTTTAAAGATTTGTAAAAATTATCTAGCGCTTCTTTGTAATTTCCTTGATATAGATATACCAAACCACTGTTATTATATGCAACTGCAACTCCTTTTTTGTCTCCAATTTGTTTGCTAATACTTAATGATTTTGAAAAACAATTTAGAGCAGGTGTGAAATTGCCTTTGTTCCACTCTACAAGTCCGATGTTGGAAATAGATTTTGCAATACCTTTTTTATAGTTAAGTTTTTCGCTTAACTCAAGTGCTGTTTGAGAGTATTTTAACGATTGCTCGTATTCGCCCTGAAACACGGTACGTTTACCTAATTCATTTAGGGTGTTTACTTTATTAGTGTCTTCAGCTTGTTTATTTAAAACAAGTATTAGCGAATCTATTATTTCTTGTTGTGCATAAATGTTAATATTAATAAGTATGCATGTATATAATAATACTTTTTTCATGATATATTAGTGCTGTGTTAAATTAAATCCAATAATTAATACATCATCCGTTTGTTCATTATTACCGCTCCATATTGCGAGCTCCGATTTTATTAGTGAAATTTTTTCTTCGTCAGTATTTAGTTGAGTTGTATTCATGAGATGTTTTTCAAATTGCTCATAATTCATCGGTTGATTTTCGCTTCCTCCAATTTGTTCAATAAAACCATCTGTGTACATAAATACCCAATCATTGTTGTTAAGTGAAATGCTTTCTGTTTTAAAATTCCGCTCAATAGACACTCCTTTTTTCATGTAATTCCCTCCAACAGGCAACGGATTGGCCTTATAACGCTTAGTGTCATTGTTGTTAGCAATAATAATTCCGTTGCGGGCGCCAGCATATTCAATAATTCTGTTTTTTGTGTCAATTAAACACACCGATAAATCCATACCATCTTGTAAATCTCCCCCAGCTTGTTGGTGAAGTATACGTATAATTTCATTGTTGAGTTGAATCAATATTTCAGAAGGTTTTAATGTTGTGTTGTTTACAATTTTATCAAGCAACAAACTTCCTAATGTACTCATAAAACCTCCAGGTACTCCGTGTCCTGTACAATCAACACAGGCCAACACACTGTAGTTTTCAAATTGTTTGAAATAATAAAAGTCGCCACTAACAATGTTTTTAGGTTCATAAAAAACAAATACATTTGGAAT
>JBASCV010000207.1:0-3125 GCA_049651825.1 Bacteroidia bacterium | reverse complement strand
AAAAGAAAAAAGTAGCAAAAAAGAAAATCTGCAATAATAATTACAATCTTTCAAAGAACATTTTGCAAATCTAAAGGACAGGCTCAGACTGACTGCGTGCGGTCATATTGAGCCTGTCGAAATATTTGCGAGAGCTTTGAAATTTTAATGCTGTATTTTATTAAAATAAAATTTAAACAGTTTCTCTATGTTAAAACAATTTCATTGAAAATGGCAATTAAAATTCCACTCAAAATGATAATTATAAATCCTCATAATCCCATATTTCCTCCATTGCTTCGCCAATGGATGCTGATTGTGCTTTTTACATTTGTTAGTACTTCACTTAAAGCTGTAAACGATACGCTTAAAAAAAAACAACCTGTGTACGACCTTAACGACCCTCGAAACCCAAATTGCCCTTGTCATAAATATCAAAAATTAGCTGACGAGGAGTTTTTAAAGCAAAAGAAACCAATAGATCAGTTTGTTGTACAATCTGCTGATATTCAGAAAAATAATGTGCGTTCGTACGCTTACATGTCACGCAAAAATGTCATTTTAGAAGAGTTTCCTCCCAAGCCGAGGGAACTAAATTTCAATAGCGCTAGGCAACCCAATAGAACTGTCACGAGGTATAAAAAGGTTAAAAAAAATGAAGGAAAAATCAAAAGCAAGCTAGTGATTTCAAAATTCAAATTCAAAATCTATAAAATGTTTAATAATAGAAGAAAAGCTAAATTCAGTAAAAATTACAATAACTGTTTTACTTGGCATTAGCCTAAGAGCCTGTTTAAATTTATTTTAAAAATATTTATATCGTCCGCCTCAGGCTGACTTTATTTAGTAAGGAGATAGATTGTTTTCTACCAAGATTTCGTCCCTTTTTGAGTTTTTTAGCTCCTTTAGGAGCGAAATATTGGTAGAAATAAGAAAATAAATTAAGAAATAAGTCCCGTAGGGACGATATAAAATTTCAGAGTTGAAATTTAAACAGACTGTAAATTGTGTTTTCATCACAATAATTCATTTATTTCAGCGTTGCTTACACAATTATTTTTATTTACTTTGTGTTACCATGAGCAACATCAACAAACAAGTTTTTTCAATTTGTATTTTATTAAGCATATTACTAGTTTATAGTAATGTGTTGTTTGCTCAATTGGGCGGAAATAATACGTATGAATTTTTAAATCTACCTGTTTCTGCACGTGTTACAGCCTTAGGAGGCAACCTTATTTCAACCCGCGATAACGATTTAAATGTAGCCCTTGTAAATCCGGCTTTACTTACCGATACCATGAGCAATAATGTAGCCCTTAGCTACATCAATTATTTTAGTGATGTTAATTATGGGTATGCTGCTTATGCTAAAAAAATAAAAAATGTAGGTATTGTTAGCGGTGGTATTCATTATCTTAATTATGGAAATTTTGTAAGAGCTGATGAAACAGGGGTTACTAATGGTACTTTTGGAGCCAATGAAATGAGTGTAAATTTATCTTATGCTCGCTCAATTATTGATTCAAACATAACTGTAGGAGCAACTCTAAAAACTATTTATTCTCATTTAGATTCTTATTCATCTTTAGGTTCGGCTGTTGATTTAGGGGCTGTTTATGTCCGTCCAAATCATGGTTTTACTGTAGCCGCTGTTATCAAAAATATTGGCTATCAATGGAAACCATATACACCCGATAATAGAGAAAAATTACCTTTTGAAATGCAGTTGGGTTTTTCTAAAAAATTAAAACACGTACCATTCCGATTATCAATGGTTTATGAGAATTTAGAGAAATGGGATTTAACTTATACCGACCCTGCTAATCCTATACCAACTGTTGACCCACTTACTGGTGAAACTATTAAACGCAGTAAAACACGCGATTTTAGCGATAAATTCATGCGCCATGTGGTTATTGGAGGCGAGTTTTTAATCACTAAAACATTCTTTTTGCGTGCTGGCTATAACTATCAACGAAGAAAAGAGCTTAAAATAGACGAAAGACGTGGTTCAACAGGTTTTTCTTTCGGTTTCGGATTCCGTATTTCCAAGTTCCATATCAGCTACGGCAGAGCATTATATCACCTGGCTGGAGCTACCAATAATTTTTCGATAAGCTTTGATGTAAATAATTTCTACTCAAAAAGTACAAAACCACTTCCCGAAAATTAGTAGAACTCTAATCTTTATTCTCATCTATTTAATTGTTAACATATCTGTTAATGAATAATCGCTTATTTGTTTTAAAATAGTCTTAAATTCCTTATTTTTGAAAGGTTAAGCAATAAGTAGTACAAATTAGCTAAGCATTCTATTTTTATGTCAAAAATTACCATTGCTATTGATGGATATTCATCCTGTGGCAAAAGCACTTTAGCAAAGGCTTTGGCATCGCATTTACATTATACGTATGTCGATTCAGGGGCAATGTACCGTTGTGTAACGTTATACGCTCTTAGAAAAGGCGCTATAAAAGATGGTAGTTTTTTACCTGAAGAAATAATTAAATTGCTTCCCGAAATAAAATTGCATTTTGAATTTAATCCACAAACTAAAACGTCAGAAACTTTTATGAATGGCGAAAATGTGGAAAAAGACATTCGTCAAATGGTTGTTTCAGAGAGTGTTAGCCCCATTAGTGCAATTCACGAAGTGCGAGTAAAAATGGTTGCTTTGCAACGCGAAATGGGTAAAAATAAAGGCATCGTAATGGATGGAAGAGATATTGGCTCTCACGTGTTTCCTGATGCTGAATTGAAAATTTTTATGACTGCCGATACCGATGTTAGAACGCAACGTAGGTATGATGAATACAAAGCAAAGGGGCAAAATGTAGCCTATGGTGATGTGAAATCAAATTTGTTGAGTCGCGATTATGAAGATACGCACCGCAAAGAAGACCCACTGATACAGGCTAAAGATGCAATCGTACTTGATAATACCGATTTGTCGCGTGAGCAGCAGCTAGAATATGTTGTTAATTTGGTACATAAATTAACTCCGTTTAATAACCCTTAGTTGTGTATTTGCAACTTTTTATCAATTAATTGCATCTAATTAAAGTAAAGCTAAAAGTTTATGCATACTTCTTGTATGTTATTTATATGAAAAAAAACAACCATACGTTTAAACTAATTTTAAA
>JBASCV010000206.1:0-3200 GCA_049651825.1 Bacteroidia bacterium | reverse complement strand
GTTCCTGCTAGGGTCATTGTGGCTATTGGGTTGGCAACACTATCATCGTCTAAATAGGTTGCTGGGCTCCATGCATAGGTATAACTTCCTGAAGGAGAACCTACTACACCCAGTTGTACTTGTTGGTTAAGACACAATGTATCCGTTGATTGCGAAGTGGTAAATGAAAAATCAGGAACAACGGTAACTGTTACTGTATCTTTATTTACACAGGTTCCGCTCAAATCACTTACTACTTCGTATATTGTTGTTATTGATGGAGATGCAACAGGGTTGGCGCATGGATTACAAGAAAAATTATTTCCAATTACCATTGGTTCGCCACTAATAACGCTCCATGTAAAAACAGTACCGCCTGTTCCATTTAACGTTGCTGTTTGAGGGCCGCATATAATTTTGTCGGGTCCACCTAGGGTACGAGGATTAACATTAATATCGTAAACAAACGTTTGCTGACCAACTACAGGGCAGGCGCCATCATTTACCGTTAAGCTAAACGATGTGTTTGTATTGGCTGTACCACCTGGTGCTACCCAGCTTATGGTTGCTACTAAAGGATTGGCACCCGTTGTAGAAATAATAGCACCTGGTAAAATAGTAGCAATGTTTGAAGTTAATATCAAACTATCTGTTGGGTCGGGGTCGGTAAAGGTTGCTGTAAATGTAAAGTTTGAACCTTCGCACATTTCTACTGCAAACGGTCCGCTTTGCGCTGCTGTTCCAATTAGGCCAGTAATGGCTCCACCAGTTGGATCGGGTACTAAGTTGCCACAGTTTTGAACAACAAACTGTATATCACGCATCACCGAACCAATTAAGTTGCCATTATCATCAAACTCTTCTACTAGCACTACAACCACAAAATTACCTATGGTGGTTGGAGTAAATGTTAACAACCCTGTAACCGAATCAATTGTAATGCCTGGTATGGGTTCTGAAGCAGAATAGCCAGTACTATATCCTAAATTAATTGGATTTGGAAAGCCTGCATCCATTGCACTCATTAATGAGTAGTGTAATGAGTCGCCATCAGTTTCTACAACCCCATAGTTGTATATAACTGTTTGATTTGCACATACATATGGTATTGGTTGTGAAGTAAACGAAGGGGAATTGTTACAAGCCGCAGTAGCGCTATTTAAGGTTGCAGCAATATAACTACCTTGAGAATCAGCTTGATCTAAATTTAAAATAGAACTGTTTCGGCAACAGGTGTTCCAGCTCATGGTCCAAGTATCGCAAGCGGGGTCAAGTGTAACTACTCCTGTATAATTAAATACCCACATGCCGGGTAAATTTCCACCATTACAGGTACTGTTGCTTATTTGTGATGCACACAACTGCGAAATTTCGGTACCACCAGGGTTTAGTACGTTTACAGTTAGCGTAGCAGTACCACCACAGGTGCTCGAAAAATCTATAAATTGCTCATTTCCAGGGTCAAAACCCATACAATCAACAAATAAATTCAAATTTATTTGGTATTGATTATTTCCTAGGCAGGTATAGCTCAAATCACCACCAGCAATGTGTGATGCTTTTGTTTCTTGAGTAAGAAAAAGGGCAATAGCTACTAATAGTATAACAATTTTTTTCATCCGCAATATTTTTTGTGCGAATTTAAACATTTTATCTTTATTTAACCCTCTATGCTCCGCAAATGTGTAAGCCTTTATATTTAATTGCTCGATTAATTAAAATTAAGCTATATTTTATGTTATTTTTGAGAAGTAAATTATAACCATTATTTCAATTTTATGGATAAAATTAAAAAACTGCTGGTTGCCAATCGTGGTGAGATTGCTATACGGGTATTACGTGCTGCATCGGAATTAAAAATACGTACAGCTGCTATTTATACCTTTGAAGATAGGTACTCGTTGCATCGCTATAAGGCCGATGAGTCGTATATGATTGGTAAGGAAAACGAGCCGTTGAAACCATATCTTGATATTGAAGAAATTATACGTGTTGCCAAGCGCGAAGGCGTTGATATGATTCATCCTGGTTATGGATTTTTATCCGAAAATGTAACCTTTGCAAAGCGTTGCCGCGAAGAAGGAATTATTTTTGTTGGTCCCGACCCTGAAATAATGGAACAGTTGGGCGATAAAATTGCTGCCAAAAAAGTAGCCATTGAAGCTGAGGTGCCTATTATTAAAGATAGTAAGGTAAATCTTACATCGGCCGAAATTGCGATGGCCGAAGCCAAGCGCATCGGTTTTCCGGTAATGTTAAAAGCTGCTGCTGGTGGTGGTGGGAGAGGGATGCGTGTTATCCGTAAGGAAGAAGACCTAGAAAAATCGTACAACGAAGCGCGCAGGGAAGCAAAAAATGCTTTTGGCGATGATACTGTGTTCATTGAACAGTTTATCGATAAGCCAAAACACATTGAAGTTCAAATACTTGGAGATAAGCATGGCAATATTGTACACCTTTTTGAGCGCGATTGTTCAATTCAGCGTAGGTTTCAAAAAGTAGTAGAAATTGCTCCAGCGCCTAATTTAAAACAAGAAACAAAGGATAAGTTATACGAATATGCCTTACGTTTAGCACGCAAAGTAGGCTACAACAATGCAGGTACCGTTGAGTTTTTGGTTGATACCCAAGAAAATGTATATTTTATTGAAGTAAATCCGCGTATTCAGGTTGAACACACTGTAACAGAGGAGGTTACGGGTATTGATTTGGTGCGTAGCCAAATTTTAATTGCAAGCGGACATTCACTAAAATCGTCAGGTATTTTTATCAATAGTCAGGCTGATTTACGCTGCTCGGGTTTTGCCATTCAGTGCCGCATTACTACCGAAGATCCTCAAAACGAATTTAAACCCGATTATGGAACCATTACTGCCTACAGAAACGCAGGTGGCTATGGCATACGTATTGACGAAGGTAGTTCGTATGCTGGGGTAAAAATATCGCCTTTTTTCGATTCCATGCTTGTAAAAGTTACTGCTTCGGGCCGAACGTTAAAAGGTGCTAGTCAGCGTTTGCACCGAGCGCTAACCGAGTTTAGAATTAGAGGTGTTAAAACCAACATTCAGTTTCTCGAAAACGTGATTAATCACCCTGTTTTTCAGGAAGGTAACACCACCGTAAATTTTATAGCCGAAAACCCTGAGTTGTTGCATTTTGGTAAAAACTTGGATAGTGGAACCAAAACCCTCAAATTTTTGGCAGATATTACCGTAAATGGC
>JBASCV010000205.1:0-9501 GCA_049651825.1 Bacteroidia bacterium | reverse complement strand
CTTGCGGAGGAACAGCCACAGTGGAGCCTTCCAAGAGTTTTAACAACCCTTGTTGTACACCTTCGCCCGATACATCACGTGTGATGGATGGGTTATCGCTTTTACGGGCAATTTTATCTATTTCGTCAATAAATACAATGCCTCTTTCGGCAGCAACTACATCAAAATCGGCAGCTTGTAGTAAGCGCGATAAAATGCTTTCCACATCTTCGCCTACATAACCTGCTTCGGTAAGCACGGTAGCATCGGCAATACAAAAAGGGACATTTAATATTTTAGCAATGGTACGTGCCAAAAGGGTTTTACCAGTACCTGTTTCGCCTACCATAATTACATTTGATTTATCGAGTTCAATCTCGTCCTTTTGTTGAGTTTTAACTTGATTTTTTATCAAACGTTTGTAGTGATTGTAAACGGCTACGGATAGTACTTTTTTGGCATCATCCTGACCAATGATGTATTCATCCAAATGTTTTTTTATTTCAACAGGCTTTAATAAATGAAGCGCATTGAAAAGTGACGAAGGGGCTTGTGCAGCAGCTTCTTCGCGCACTATGGTTTGTGCTTGAGTAACGCAATGATTACAAATGTGGCCAGTAATACCAGCAATAAGTACATCTGTTTCTTGTTTTTTTCGTCCGCAAAAAGAGCATTTAATGTCTTTTTCTTCTTTTTCTTTTGCCATATTTTCAGAAGCTGTTTAAATTTCAGAAAAACCTTTACTATCACAAACGCACAGTCTTCGACAAGCTCAGACTGACCAACGCGCTAAATAACATTTAGCTTTTAGAAATGTGAGCGATGGGCTCTTTTTAATTTACAAAAATCAAACAGTTAATTAATTTAAAACTAAAAACTCTGAGAACTAGTGAAATATAAAATTCCCTAATTCTCAGAGTTTTTTAGTACACTTTATTTATTATTTTACTTTACCACCTAACACTTCGTCAACCATACCATAAGCTTTCGCTTCTTCAGCAATCATCCAATAATCACGGTCGCTATCAGCCCATACTTTTTCGTAAGTTTGTCCGCTATGACGCGCAATGATATCGTACAATTCTTTCTTTAACTTTTGGATTTCGCGCGCAGTAATTTCGATATCAGAAGCTTGACCTTCAGCACCACCCATAGGTTGGTGAATCATTACACGTGAATGCTTTAAAGCAGCACGTTTTCCCTTGCTACCAGCACACATCAATACGGCACCCATAGAAGCTGCCATACCTGTACAAATAGTAGCTACATCTGGAGCAATGTATTGCATGGTATCATAAATACCTAAACCTGCATAAACAGAGCCTCCTGGACTGTTGATGTAAATTTGAATGTCTTTTTTAGCATCCACTGATTGTAAAAACAGCAACTGTGCTTGAATAATATTTGCTACTTGATCGTCAATACCTGTTCCTAAAAAGATTACTCTATCCATCATTAAACGAGAGAAAACGTCCATTTGCGTAACGTTTAACTGACGTTCTTCAATGATGTAAGGTGTTAGTCCATTGATACTTTTTCTGCTGTATGCATCATATGTATTTCCGCTAATACCACGGTGTTTTACAGCATATTTTCTAAATTCATTGTTATCGAACATAATTTTATTTTTTAGTTGTTTTATAGTAAGGCACAGAACAAAAACTACACCTTAAATTAAAAATCTGCCTATTTGGCATTTATTATCATTTATTTCCACGATTTATAAAAATCATCGTATGCAAGTTCTTTGTTTTCAACAGTAAACTTAGTTTTAAACAATGCTCTTACTTTATCGCCATAAAGTTTTTCGTATATTTTCTTAGCTTCTTCTTGATTTGCCAATACACGTTGAACGGTTTGATTTAATTCAGTATCTTCCATTGGTACTGGCGAATATTGAGCAAATTGTTTAAGAATAAGTGATTTAGTTTCGTCAATCACTTCTTCGTTGCTTACTTTGATATCATTATCTTTAATGATTTTATTTTCAATCAACGACCATTTTAAACCTTTTGAATAGCCATCGTACTCTTTATCAACTTGTTCAGCTGTTACAGGTTTTTCGTTTACAGCAACAATCCAACGTTTTAAGAAATCGTTTGGCAATTCAAATTTTACTTTATTCAACAGGTATTCAACCACTTCGTTGAAGAAGCGTTGTTCGCTGTCGTTTACAAACATTGCAGCCAACTCTTCTTTTACTTTAGCTTTAAATTCAGCTTCTCCGCTTACTTTTCCTTCGCCATAAATTTTATCAAACAATTCTTGATTTACTTCGGCACCAGCCAAACGGCTAATGTTTTTTACCGTAAATTGAACTTTTGCAGTAGTTGTTTCAGCTACTTCTTTAGTGATACCCAACAAATTTGCTACATCAGCAGCAGTATCAGCAAGTTTAGCAGCATCCAGAATTACTTTATCTTCTTTTTTTAATCCGAGGAATGCTTTTTTTGTAGCTTCATCTTTCACTCTATCAGTAAATATTGATGAGGTTTTAAAAATTCCGCCTGGTACAATTTCGCCAGTAGCAGTAACTTCAACAAAATCGCCATTTAGCATATCGCCTTCAGCAGATACATCGGCCGTTTCAACTTTACCGTAACGTTTTGCAATATCAGAAACATATTTTGTAACCAATTCATCGTCAATTTTAACGGTAGTGTATGTTACTTTATCTTTTGTAGTGATATCTAACTCAAACTTAGGAGCTAAGCCCATTTCGTACAAAAATTCAAATTCTTTTTGATTGTCCCAATCAATACGAATGTTGTTATCTACTTTAGGTAAAGGATTACCTAGTACTTCAATTTTATTTTCGCTCAAGTAGGTATACAGCGAATCGTTTAAAAGTTTATTGATTTCATCAACAAGTATTGATTTGCCGTACATTTTTTTAATCATGCCTGCAGGTACTTTACCTGGACGGAAGCCCGGAACAGCAGCTTTCTTTTGGTGTTCTTTGATAGCGCTTTCAACCTTCGGTAAATAGTCTTCTGCAACAACTTTTACTCTAAGCACTGCATTTAATTCATCAATATTTTCTTGTGTGATGTTCATTTTATATGTTGTTTAATTGATAGTTTATAAAATCTAGTTTTAAGGGATACAAAATTACAAAAAATTCAGCTGTTTTCACAATATATTTAATGCTATACTTTTGTATTTTTCTTAGTGTATGTATACTTGATAGTTTTCCTCTCCACTGCCCCTCTCCAAGGAGAGGGATAAATAAAGTTTATACCAAATAGTTACAAATAAAAAAGTCCCACATTTCTGCGGGACTTTTAGGTGAAATATATGAATTAT
The DNA here is from genome assembly GCA_049651825.1 of Bacteroidia bacterium. Classification (GTDB taxonomy): domain Bacteria; phylum Bacteroidota; class Bacteroidia; order 2-12-FULL-35-15; family 2-12-FULL-35-15; genus 2-12-FULL-35-15. Next base: position 6,216 of record JBASCV010000205.1, on the reverse strand, counting down.
ACTATTAAGCTAATTTTACATTCACTGCATTTAATCCTTTTTTACCATCTTGTAATTCAAATACAACTTGGTCATTTTGACGGATTTCTTCTTTTAAACCAGATACGTGTACGAAATACTCTTCGCCTGAATCATTTGACTTAATAAAACCAAATCCTTTTGTTTCGTTAAAAAACTTTACAACTCCATTTTTCATTTTAAAATAATTGTTTTAATTAATAATAGTGCAAATGTAATCTAAATAAATCAGAAAAGACTCTTATTTAGCACTTAAAAGCAGAACAAAAAACACAACACGCTGTTTTTCAGCGCCATAGAGCTAAAAATAATTATTTTTTATTTTTTTTGAGCTCTTGTATTGCAGGTTCAAACTGCGGATTGATATTTACACATGCTTCAAAATCAAGCAAGGCGTTTTTTTTGTCGCCTTTTGCCTGATAGCATAAGGCCCTTCCGTAATACGCTTGTACATATTTTGGGTTAATTTGAATGGCTGTGCTAAAATAGTTAAGTGCTTCATCGTATTTTTTTAAATTAATAAGATGAATAACGCCTAAATTGTAATAGGTATTCATGCTTTTACTTTCTATTTTGAGCAGGTTATTGTACGCTTCAATTGCTTTTGGAAAAGCTTCGGTATCCTGATAATACTTCGCTAAACTATACAAAGCCTCAATGCTTTTAGGGTTGATTTTTACAGCATTTTTATAATATTCAATCGCTAATGGATTTTTTTTAGCCGCACATAACATTCCGAGCTGAACAAAAGCATTGTAATACTGTTGATCTTGCTCTACAGCAGTTTGCATACTAGAAATGGCCCTAGTAGTATCTTTCAACTCTTTGTAGTTCATGCCTTTCATAAAATAACCTTTGGCGTTGTATTGATCAATTTTCAATGCCATATTGATATATTTTATAGACTCTTCGTACTTACGAACGTATAAGTACAATTCAGCTAACTTCAATAGTGCTTCAGTATTTTTATCATCTAATGCTATACATCTTTCAAGTGCTGCCTTAGTTTTAGATGTTTGATTATCTATAAAATAAAAGTCGGAAAGGGTTAAAAAATAATTGGCATTTGTACTATCAATATTTACAGCAATGAGCATATCGGCCAAACCTTGACTGTATTTTTTTGTGTTCATGTAAAACTGCGCTCTTTTGTAATATAACTCAGCATTATCAGGGTTTGATTTTAGCTGTTGGTTGAGCTCTGCTATCTCTGCAGGGATAGCTGATACAGTAGAATCTGTTGCAAGCGGACTGCTATTATTAGTTGCATTATTATCACAGGCTGTGAATGCTGATGCTATTGCGATGCAAAATGTGTAAAAAAAGGATTTGATGTTCATGTAAACAAAAGTAAATAAAAATGTCATCTTATTGTGAACCATTTAACACAACAAGATGACATTTTTACAGTTAACCGAATCAGCTTATTTTACAGTAGCCAATTCAAGTGGGGCTTCAGCACTAGAAGTACTAAGTGCTTCTCTGATTTTGAACTCAATTTCTTCCATCAAATCAGGGTTATCGTGAAATAAATTTTTAACAGAATCGCGTCCTTGACCAAGTTTTGTATCACCATAGCTAAACCAAGAGCCGCTTTTTTTGATAATGTTGTTTTCAACACCAAGATCAACAATTTCACCTACTTTAGAGATTCCTTCACCATAAGTAATATCAAATTCGGCTTGACGGAAAGGCGGTGCCACTTTATTTTTTACAACTTTTACACGTGTACGATTTCCAACAACTGCTTCACCTTCTTTTATTTGCCCAATTCTTCTGATATCAATACGAACAGAAGCATAAAATTTAAGTGCATTACCACCAGTTGTAGTTTCGGGGTTACCAAACATAACGCCAATTTTTTCGCGCAACTGATTGATAAAGATGCAGCAGCAACCTGTTTTGCTAATTGTACCAGTTAATTTACGCAATGCTTGCGACATTAAACGAGCATGTAATCCCATTTTAGAATCGCCCATTTCGCCTTCGATTTCACTTTTTGGAGTTAAAGCAGCAACCGAGTCGATAACAATGATATCAATCGCTCCAGAACGGATTAGGTTTTCAGCAATTTCTAATGCTTGTTCGCCATTATCAGGTTGAGAAACTAATAGGTTTTCGGTATCAACACCTAATTTTTCGGCATAAAAACGGTCGAAAGCATGTTCTGCATCAATAAATGCTGCAATGCCACCCGCTTTTTGCACTTCGGCAATTGCATGAAGTGTTAATGTTGTTTTTCCAGAAGATTCAGGGCCATAGATTTCAATAATACGTCCTTTTGGCAATCCGCCAATACCTAAAGCAATATCTAAAGACAATGAGCCTGTAGGAATTACTTCTACATTTTCAATTGCTTTATCGCCCATTTTCATAATAGAGCCTTTTCCATAGGTTTTCTCTAGTTTGTCAAGCGTAAGTTGTAGGGCTTTTAATTTTTCTTTATTGATTTCTTTAATAGCCGCTTTTCCTTTTGCTTCTTTCGTTTCTTTGCTCATTTTATTTAGTTTTTTAGTTATTACTCTTTTTATGAAACACATTCCAAAATGTTTACACATTTATAGGCTTAACAATTGTTCGGAATGATTTTTTGTTTTTACATCTAATATTACTTGTTCTATTATTCCTTTTTCGTCAATTATAAAAGTTGTACGATTAATGCCATCATATATTTTGCCCATAAATTTTTTTTGCCCCCATACATCGTATGCTTTTATCATTTTTTTATCGATGTCGGCAATCAATGAAAAAGGCAATTGATGCTTATCGCTAAATTTTTTATGTGATTTTTCGTCATCGGCACTTACACCTACAATTTCGCAACCTTTATTTTTGAAAATCAAATAGTTATCTCTCAAATTACATGCCTGAACAGTGCATGCTGGCGTGTTATCTTTGGGATAAAAAAAGATGACTAATTTTTTACCTTTAAAGCTTTTCAAAGAAACAAGATTGCCAAACTGATCGATTCCTGAAAAATCAGGGGCTTTATCCCCTGATTTTAAACTTGTATAATAATTTACCATAAAAAGTAGCAATCTTTTTGTCAAAAGTAGAGCAATAATCCATAAAGGCAATCTTTTTTTGCCTTTTTTTATTAACATTTGCCCATAATACTACAAAACGTAGCGAAAAGAATTCAAAAGACACCTCATTGGTTCATAAAACAATGCAAGTAAGGATAAAACACTTTAATTAATTGACTAAAAGAATGCACTAGAATTGACTCCACTACACAACTAGTGCTTATATTTGAAAAACTTGGTTTACCTAAGGACATTACTGAGGTATGCACATTAGTAACACATTCGTATTCACATCTAAAATATAGCTTTGGAAAAACACATCTTAAGTAAATCAACCTTTTTAAGAGGTTTACAATGCTCCAAATCATTGTATTTGTATAAAAATTTTACACACTTACGTGATACTGTTTCACCTGAACAAAAAGCTATTTTCAATAGAGGTAATAGCGTAGGTGAACTTGCACAACAACTTTTTGCAGGCGGTATAGACGCCACCCCCACAAAACGTTCGGACAATATTGCTGCAGTTGAAAAAACGCAACAGCTTATTAATAGTGGAGTTGAAATCATTTACGAAGCAGCGTTTCAATACAAGCAAGTACTTGCTATATTGGATATTCTTGTAAAAAAAGAGAACAAGTGGTATGCATATGAAGTAAAAAGTTCGGCTAAAATATCACACACCTATTTATTAGATGCATCCTTACAATATTGGGTAATAACCCATGCAGGAATTGAACTTGAAGACATATCACTCATTAACATTAATAACCAATACATAAAACAAGATGTGCTTGAATTAAACAAACTATTTTCAATTACATCAGTAAAAAACGAAGCACTAAAAAATCAACCATTAGTAGAAGAAAAAATAGAAGCATCGAAGTTGGTAAGTGAAAACCCACAAATGCCAAATGTAGCTATTGGGGAACACTGCTTTAGTCCTTATTCATGCGATTTCATGGGTACCTGCTGGAAAACAGTTCCTAAAAATTCGGTATTTGAAATATCGGGAGTACAAAAAGCTGAATTGTTTAATTTATACCATAGTGGCTACAAAACAATAAATGAAATACCAGAGAAAAACAATCTCGATAAAAATGCGAACATTCATATTCAAGCGGTAAAACAAAATGAAATTAAAGTTGATAAAACTGCTATACAGCAATTTTTTTCAAAAATTTCATATCCTTTATTTTTTATGGATTTTGAAACATTTATGCCTGCTGTACCTTTATACAACAACACCAAACCATACCAAAACATTCCGTTTCAATATTCAATACATTATAAAGAGACAAAAGAAAGCCCTGTTGAACATTTTGAGTTTTTGGCAGAACAAGGCATTGACCCTCGCAAACAATTCCTTGAAAACCTATTGCAACACACAAAAACAGAGGGCACCATATTTGCCTTTGATTCGCTGATGGAGCGCAATATACTTAAAGGATTAAAGAAAGATTTTCCAGAATACAGCAATGAAATAGATTTTCGCTTAAACCGTATTATTGATTTAATGCAACCTTTTCAGGAGCGCAGTTATTACCACCCTGCAATGAAAAACTCACACTCAATAAAAAACATATTGCACGCATTGATACCTGAATTAAATTATAACAATTTACCAATATCGAGCGGAAGCATTGCTATGATTGCATTTGAAAAGCTACAAACCGAAACCGATATTTTTAAAATTATACAAACCCGAGAAGAATTAATCGAATACTGCAAACTTGACACACTTGCAATGGTTAAAATTTTTGAAATACTTGAAAAGCAATTAGCGTAAAAAAACTGTTTAAATTTTATTCAAAATAATTTTATTTCCCTCCCAAAGTCTTCGACAGGCTCAGACTGACAACGCACGCAGTCATATTGAGTCTGTCGAAATATGTACGAGAGCGTTGGAGTTTCAATACTGTATTTTATTAAAATAAAATTTAAACAGCCTCTAAGTCCCTTAAAATCTTGACACTCCATTTCCTCGGAATTTCATCTAAACAAAGGTGCCTTTTACTCAAAATAATTTTATTGTCCTTTTTTCTTGATAAAAAAGGACGAAAAAATCAAGAAAAAACGATTCCTCACGCACAAGCGACACGGCATCGCGTTTTTTCGCTCCCTGCACACGGTTTCAAAAAAATATTTTTTGCTACGATAAAATTTGACAACGCAAGTGTTCACGTATAAATTGGTTTGCGCAACATCAGTAATTAAGTCAAGGAAACATAATTTTTAAAACAATCCCAATATGCTCAACAAGCTCAGACTAACTTCCTTTGGTAATGGTGTACTTATTGAATTATATGCTCTAAACTCCTTAACTTAATGAGATTGAGCTCCCCCATCGCTTACTTCGGCAACAACCGCATTCAATTCACTTATCATCATTGCTGTAGCGCCCCATACTGTTAAGCCATCAATTACGTAACATGGTGTTTTTAATGAGTATCCGCTCCCATGTTTTATCACCTGCTCAGATATTAAAGTAGGATTGTTTAGCTCTATTAAATCTGTTGGTATTAGTTTATTTACTTCGTAGGCGTTGGCTATAAACTGTGGTTTATAGGTTGTATAGCCTATAAAAGGCGAGACTAAAAAATTGCTTGGCGGTATATATAAATCAGTAAGTTTACCAAGTATTTTTACATCCTCTTTAACAATCCCAACCTCTTCGTTTGCCTCACGTAAAGCGGTATTGGTTAAATGTATATCATCATTTTCAAACTTGCCACCCGGAAAAGCAACTTGCCCGCTATGTACACCCTCATACACAGGACGCTGGATTAACAAGGTGTTTACAGAAGTTTCGTGCGGATAAAGAAGTATTAAAACAGCACTTTTACGGGCATTATACTTTTCGGCTTCATTTAATTTATTATCTCTTCGACCAACAGGAGCCATCAAAAACTGAGCTCTTTCGCCTGGTAATGGGGCGTTTAAGCGATTTGATAATTGATTGACAAACGTGGAAAACATACTAACAACCTCTATTATATAGCAATACAAAGATAAGCAGACTTTTTTATGATTATCTGATGTTATGCAAAGTTTGATGACGTAAACATTTATCAATTAACTTTTATCATTCGATAAAAAACTCGTTCTTATCATCTTCTTTTTCTTTTTGCTTGAACAAAAAGAAACAAAAATTCAAGAACAAACGATTCCT
>JBASCV010000204.1:0-3282 GCA_049651825.1 Bacteroidia bacterium | reverse complement strand
AGGAATCGTTTGTTCTTGAATTTTTGTTTCTTTTTGTTCAAGCAAAAAGAAAAAGAAGATGATAAGAACGAGTTTTTTATCGAATGATAAAAGTTAATTGATAAATGTTTACGTCATCAAACTTTGCGTAACATCAGTTACTTAAGTTTTGCTTTTGTTTACTGCTTTAAAATCACACTTCTCCGTACTGGTACGTACATACAAATACCGCATTTCTCGGATTTACTTTGTTTTTGTTTTAAACTAGTTTTGCTCCGTTAGTCTAAATTGTTTATAACCTTAATTGGTTGTGGTAATTGAAAGCTATTAATAATCACAAACTAAAAAACTATATGAAAACAAAACTACTTGTTTCGGTATTATTTTTAAGCAGTATTTCATTCGCTCAGGAATCTGTTAATTATGAAGTAATAAAAGATGAGCCAATAGAACCTAAAATTTCTGTTAACCTCGATTTATTTAATATTGACATTAATACAAAAGTATCGAGGCTTCAAGTTGATAACATTTCTTTTAATATTGGCACATTCGGACATGTAATGCCTCTTAATTTTGTAGGGATTGATTTTAATATTCATAAAGCCTGGTTAACATTGGGTAAAATTGGTTACAAAGATTATCCAGGAAATTTAGAAATGAATGTGGGTGGTTTTTTCTTTTTTACGGATAGAACCACAATAAAACAAAAAACTAGAGTTGTACTAAAAACACAACGTGGCACTTACAATGGAAAAGACGTAACAACAACAACTTTTATTGAGGTGCCTGCAAAAATTCAAAAGCGCTTTGGTGTTAGAGCGGGTTTGTACCAAAAAAGTGGTCCTTTCAATTTTAGGGATTTTTCAAAAGACCCTAAGGATAATTTTGCTGTTGAGCCACCTTTTGAATACACTAAATATAGCAGCTTTGGATTATACGGAGGGTTAATGTGGAGACGTATTTCTAACATTATTATAAAAGACCCTAAATATGGGCAAAGTGGAACTAGCGGGGCTACCGACATATATATGGAAGCAATGGTAATTCCTGTAAATAAATTTACAGCTTTGGAGCAAGAATATACTGGTGATAAAAATGTAACATCTATGGTACATAACGTTGGTAAAGAATCTCCAATTGGATTTAGAATTGGATTTAAAAAATATCAGGTAGAAAAAAAGGCTGTTACTGGTCGCAAATTTGGTAGAGCTGGTATAGCGGAGTTTGGTTATCGACCATATATTGGATGGTTTGCTAATGCAGGTGTTGCTATTACATTGGTGAAATCGTCAAAACCGCTTTCGTTTGGTGGTAAAGAAAAAACTACTGAAACCGCTCCTCAATAATGAAAAATAAATTGTTGTTTATTTGCTGTACTTTTTGTTGTTTTCACCTAAATGCTCAAACACTTGATAAGTTTGAGTATTTGGGCGAAATTTATGGAAATAACGAGCAATATGTTGGGCTTTATCCTACACTTTCATTTGTAAGCAATAAAGTTGCACCTAATCCTCAAAATCACAGTTTAAAAGATTGGACGGGAGAAATCCATTACCGAAAGGTTAATTTCGCAAAACACAAGTGGCGTTTTACCTGGCAACAAAAAATGCTTGTAGATGTTTTTCTTTTGCTAGATAGGGCGCTTCAAAAAGGTGATCCAAATGCGATTGATAGAAAAGAAAATACCGCATTTAGTAATGGTGTTATTGGTTGGATGGATTATGTTGTGAATTTGAATGAGCCCAATGGACGGTTATTGTACGCTGTTGGTGTAAATCATAACGATTATTTTTATGGTTCAACCTATGCTGATACAACACGTAATGGTTACACGTGGGCCACTTACGATCCACAAGGTTATTTTTTGGCTTTAGGTCCAACTTTTACTGTTAACTATTTACCGTCAAGGTTTTTAATGATTGAAGGCTCTTGTTCTTATTCTTTTTCGTACAAAAAAGTGGTTGATGTTACTTATGCAACAAATCCAAATCCATCATATCCTTTACCTCATTGGGGGCAAATAGATTTGGAGTTTCATACCAAATGGGGCTTTTTTACGGGATGTAATTATAATTGGATTGTAAATCGAGGTAATATTCCAAGCAAAGGAAAGCGTTTGGATGTATTGTTTGGTTTTAGGTTTATGATATAAAGATGATTTGTTTTTTATTTTAGTGATAAAACAAGAAAGGGCAATGGTTTTAACCATTACCCTTTCTTGTTAATAATAACCTCTTACCGTTATATTATTATTTTGCTATTGCAACTACGTTAACGTCTAATTCAAATTCATCGTTAATTGCTTTGTCGCCAATACTTTCAAAAAAGCTAGCAGAACCATATTTAATATCAAATTTTGTACGGTTTACCATAATTTTAGCAATTACAACCATTTTTTTACCATCCATTTTAATTTTTGCAGGGAAAGTAATTTCGTTTGTGATTCCTTTGATTGTTAGTTTTCCTGTTACATCATAATCATTATCTTTTTTTGCTACGGCTTTTGTTACCTCAAATTTTGCTGTTGCAAATTTGTCAACCGAGAAAAAATCATCTGATTTTAAGTGACCAATCAACTTGTCGTTCCATTCTTTATCAGTCAAATCCTCACAAGTAATTGATTTCATATCAAATTCAAACGTTCCACCAGTAATTGTAGTGCCGTTTGATATAACTGTACCATTCGCAATGTTTAATTTACCGTTGTGTTGGCCAGTTACTTTTTTAGCTAACCAAGCAGCTGATGTTGTTTTCGTGTCAACGCTATACGTTGTTGCTGTTTTTTCTTTTGGTGTTGTAAATGCAAATGCTGTAGCTATTGCAGTAGCAATAAAGCCTAAAGTGATTTTTTTTGTCATAATTGATATTGTTTTAGTGGTTAGTTTTTTAAATTTAACAATGCAAATATATGTATATACATTTAATTTTTTGCTATTTTTATGTAAAAAAATGTTAAATTTTATTTAACCATCTGATTATTAGTTGATTACTGATTTTGTTTTTGTGCTTCAAAATCAATTGCAATTGAATTTATGCAATAGCGCAAACCTGTTGGTTGAGGTCCATCGTCAAAAACATGTCCTAAATGTCCTCCACAAGCCGAGCACAAAATTTCAATGCGCAACATGCCATGCGAGGTGTCTTTTTGTGCTATAATGTTTTGATTGTCAATCACATCGTTAAAGCTGGGCCACCCGCAACCCGAATCAAATTTTTTGTTGGAGTCAAATAATTGTTGTCCGCACCCTCCACAAATGTATATTCCCTTTTCTTTATGCAATGTATATTTTCCTGTAAATGGGC
>JBASCV010000203.1:0-12728 GCA_049651825.1 Bacteroidia bacterium | reverse complement strand
ACAATTAACACTAAAAAGTATATAACATAACGATTGCAGTTAGCAATTCCGTTGGCAAATTGCCAACTGTAAAATTGCCAACTGCCAACTAAAATAAAATGGCAAACGAAATTTTAGAAGAGAAGATTAACGAAGAGTATAAGTATGGCTTTGTTACCAATATTGAAGCCGATAATGCTCCTAAAGGTTTAAATGAAGATATCATTCGTTTTATTTCGCACAAAAAAAATGAACCAGAATGGATGTTGGAATACCGCTTAAAAGCGTTCAAATACTGGCAAACACTTGAAGAACCTAATTGGGCGCATGTTACTTATCCCAAACCTAATTTTCAGGATATTATTTATTACTCGGCTCCAAAGCCTAAAAAAGTATTGAATAGTTTGGATGAAGTTGATCCCGAATTATTAAAAACATTCGAAAAGCTTGGTATTTCTATCGAAGAACAAAAACGCCTATCAGGTGTTGAAAGTGCTATTGCTGTTGATATTGTGATGGATAGCGTTTCGGTAAAAACAACATTTAAAGAAGTGTTATCCGAAAAAGGTATTATTTTTTGCTCGTTTGGAGAAGCTGTTCAAGAGCATCCTGAATTGGTAAAAAAATACATGAACACCGTTGTACCTTATACTGATAATTTTTATGCAGCGTTAAACTCTGCCGTTTTCACTGATGGTTCGTTTTGCTATATTCCAAAGGGTGTTCGTTGCCCGATGGAGTTATCAACTTATTTTAGAATAAATTCGGCTGGTACAGGGCAGTTTGAGCGTACCTTAATTGTTGCTGACGAAGATTCGTATGTTAGTTATTTGGAAGGCTGTACAGCACCGATGCGCGATGAAAATCAATTGCATGCTGCGGTAGTAGAACTTATAGCACACAAAAATGCGGAAATAAAATACAGCACCGTTCAAAACTGGTATCCTGGAGATAAAGAAGGTAAAGGAGGGATTTTTAACTTTGTCACCAAACGTGGAGTTTGCCTAGAAGACAACTCTAAAATATCTTGGACACAGGTTGAAACCGGCTCTGCTGTTACTTGGAAATACCCTTCCGTGATTTTAAAAGGCGATAATTCGGTTGGTGAATTTTATTCGGTAGCAGTTACAAACAACTATCAACAGGCTGATACAGGTACTAAGATGTTTCATATTGGAAAAAACACACGTAGTACTATTATTTCAAAAGGTATTTCGGCAGGCTTTAGCAACAATAGCTACAGAGGTTTGGTGCGTATTGCCAAAGGGGCTACCAACGCTCGTAATTTTTCGCAATGCGATAGCTTGTTGATGAGCGATAAATGTGGTGCACACACCTTCCCTTATATCGAAATTAAAGATAAGACAGGTGTTGTAGAACATGAAGCTACTACATCAAAAATTGGTGAAGACCAATTATTTTATTGCAAGCAACGTGGTATAGATACCGAAAAAGCAATAGGGCTTATTGTAAATGGTTATTGTAAAGAGGTATTAAATAAATTGCCAATGGAGTTTGCTGTTGAGGCCCAAAAGTTGCTAGCTGTGAGTTTGGAAGGAAGTGTAGGATAATTTTATTAGATGGACGAAAAAGAACTTCAAACAAATGTTTAAAAAAAATTTTACCTTACTTTTATTACTTCTTTCAGTTACAATGCTGCGCGCAGAACGTGGTAAGTTAATTAGCTACAAACTCATTAATTCATACTCTGAAAAATCACTAGATTCTATTTGGAAAGCAAAAAACATTAAAAAATTTGTTGCCCCAATAAACAATGGATTAGATGTGTTTGAAGTAATTTACGAAACAACATGGCATGATGGCAGCGCAATTAAAGCGTCTGGAATATTTTTCTTACCTCGAAAAAAAGGCAAAGAGTTTCCAATGATTTGTTATCATCACGGTACTCAAATGGTAAAAGAGAGAAAGATTGACTTTTTTGGCGAACAAGCTATATGTACCGTTTTTGGCGCAAGTGGCTACATTATTGCATATCCTGATTATGTAGGTTTGGGTGATGGAGACAAAACACATCTATACCATCATGCTGACACAGAAGCATCGGCAGCAATTGATTTAATGAGAGCGGTAAAAGAAATACTTGCTAAAGAAAACGTAAAACAAAATAAATACTTGTTTTTAACAGGTTATTCTCAAGGCGGACACGCAACACTTGCAACGCTTAAAGCAATCCAAGAAAAACACGCAAACGAATTTTCGATTACTGCTACTTCGGCAATGAGTGGTGCATATGACTTAGCAGGCAAACAAAGCCAAGTAATGTTTAAGCCCTACAAACACCCTGGATATTTGCCATTTTTATTGTATTCATATCAAGAAGTATATAAATGTTTTGAAGACCCGAACACCTGCTTTAAACCAGGCTATGCCGAAGCTATTGTACCTTTATTGGATGGCAAACATACAATGATAGAAGTTGATAATGCAATGTTACCAGTACCCAAAGATGTTCTTAAAGATGATTTTGTCAACGACTTAGTAGCCAATGAAAAAGCACCATTTAAAATAGCACTTCAAAAAAACAGCGTCCATGACTTTAAGCCTGAAGTGCCTCTAATGCTTTGCTACTGCACAGCTGATGAGCAAGTAAATTACCAAAATGCCTTTATTGCTAGGGATGCAATGAAAGTAAAAGGTGCAAAAAACATTCGTTTGCAAAATGCTGGTAAAAAATTTGAGCATGGCAAATGCGCCATTTATGCATCAGCATATACAAAAATGTATTTCGACAGCTTTGTAAAAGGCAGTAAAAAAGGTAGAAAAGGGCCAATTGTAAAACGTATAGCCTTAGCTACATTAAAAGTAAAACGATAGATATATTATAGTATAAAAAAAGAAATTATGTTATCAATAAAAAACTTACACGCGTCAATTGACGGAAAAGAAATTCTAAAAGGAATTAATTTAGAAATTAAAGCAGGTGAAGTGCATGCCATTATGGGACCTAATGGTTCTGGAAAAAGCACGCTATCAGCGGTTTTAGCAGGCAGAGAAGATTATGAAGTAACAGAAGGTGAAATACTATTTAATGGTAAAAACTTACTTGAGCTTTCGCCTGAAGACCGTGCCAGAGAAGGTGTATTTCTTGCTTTTCAATACCCTGTAGAAATTCCGGGCGTAAGTAATATTAATTTCTTAAAAACTGCACTCAACGAAATCCGCGCATACAAAGGACAAGAAGCCATTGAAGCGAAAGATTTTTTAGCAATGGTAAAAGAAAAACAAAAGCTAGTTGAACTGGATGTAAAACTTACCAACCGCTCTGTTAATGAAGGCTTTAGTGGTGGTGAAAAAAAACGCAACGAAATTTTTCAAATGGCAATGCTTGAGCCTAAATTAGCAATATTAGATGAAACCGACAGCGGCCTAGATATTGATGCATTACGTATTGTGGCGAATGGAGTAAACAAGCTAAAGTCGAAGGAGAATGCAACAATTATGATCACTCACTATCAGCGTTTATTGGATTACATTGTACCTGATGTTGTGCATGTATTGTACAACGGAAAAATTGTTAAAACAGGTCCTAAAGAACTGGCATTAGAATTAGAAGAAAGAGGATACGATTTTATTAAAAGTCCAGCTTAAATAAAATTAATTGATAGTGGATAATTGGGAATTATTGAAGAATAGATTATGATAACTAATACATTGGAAAATATAAAATCAAAAACAACTGCTTCGCAAAAAGTAGAGGAACTTATTATTTCGGAATTCGAAAATCAGAGAAATGCACTTTGGGGAGATGTAGAATTGCGCAAGCTAGCAATCAAAAGCTTTGCAGAGCAAGGTATTCCTAAACGTAAAAATGAAGAATACAAATACATTAATTTTGATTTAATACTTAAAGAAGAGTTCACTCTTAGTACCAATAAAACGGAAGTATCGAAAGGAATTGAGAATTTATTTTTCCTCAAAAATGCAACAAACATTGTTATTCACAATGGCGTTTTTATTCCGGAATTATCCACAACTACTAATTTACCTAAAGGGCTAATAATTTCAAATATTGCAGAAGCATCAAAAAAACACACTACTATTTTTGAGCAACACTATTCAAAAGTAGTGGATATCAATTCAGATGCTTTTATTGCCCTGAATACAGCACTAACAGTGGGTGGAGTATTTATGTACATCGAAAAAAATGCAATCATAGAAACACCAATACATATTATTCATATATCAAATTCAACCAACACTACTATTACTAACCCTCGCAACCTTATTGTTGTTGAATCCGGAGCTCAAACAAAAATTATTGAATCGTATCAAACAATTAATTCAAGCATTAAAACAATTAACAATGCACTTACCGAAATAGTGGTAAACGCAAATGCAATTGTTGACCATTATAAAATACAAGATGAAGGCGATTTTGGAAATTTAATTAATACAACACATTCTGTTCAACAACAACATAGCGTATTTAGCACCAATACATTCATTTTAAGCGGTTCGTTGGTGCGCAACAACTTGAATATTATTCTTAACGATAAAAACATAGAAAGCCACTTAAATGGATTGTATTTAACCAAAAGCACACAACAAGTTGACAACCACACACTAGTTGACCACCGTATGCCAAATTGCAATAGCAATGAGCTTTACAAAGGGATAGTTGATGAAAAGTCAACAGCTACTTTCAATGGAAAAATATTTGTTCGCAAAGATGCTCAACAAACCAATGCATTTCAATCCAATAAAAATATATTGTTGAGTGATGATGGAACAATAAACACCAAACCACAATTAGAAATATATGCCGATGATGTAAAATGCTCACATGGTACATCTACTGGAAAACTTGATGAGGAAAAAATATTTTATTTACGTGCGAGAGGTTTAAGCGAAACAAGTGCAAAAAAAATGTTGTTGCATGCTTTTGCTTCGGAAGTTACGGATACCATAAAAATTGAAGAACTGAAAGAATATGTTGAAGCTAAGATTGCATCGCGCTTTGAGTAATGCCAACATTTTATGCTTTTCAAAAACAAACACCTTTTATTACTTCACTTCATTGTATTTATTTGGGGCTGGGCTCCTATATTGGGCAAAGTAATCACCATTGATACACTTCAACTGGTGTGGTTTCGTATTCTTATCACCATTATCACACTCGCAATATACGCTGTATACATAAAGCAAAATCTTAAAATCAATAAAAAAGATGTTGCACAATTGTTTGGAATAGGCGCCATCATAGCCTTTCATTGGTATGCATTTTATCACGCCATTAAAGTATCTAATATATCTGTAACATTAGTAGCCTTTTCAACTGCAACATTTTTTACATCTATTGTAGAACCCATATTTTACAAACGCAAAATTATCAAATACGAACTCATTTTCGGAATGGTAATTGTTGGTGCCATTGCCATGATATTTCAAGTAGAAACGCATTATAAATTAGGCATCATTTTAGGAATACTTGCAGCGGTTACCTGCTCGTTTTTCACTGTATTCAATGGTTTATTGGTAAAACGAATAGAGCCAACAGTAATTACCATTTATGAGTTAACAGGTGGCCTTATTGCATTATCCATGTACCTATTGTTAAACGGCAATTTTACTATATCGTTTTTCACAATAAAAGCAGCCGATTGGGGATGGTTACTTTTATTATCAATTGTGGGTACTGCATTTACATTTGTTACCAGTGTAAATTTAATGAAACACATTAGCCCTTATACTGTGTCACTTACTGTTAATCTCGAAACCATTTACGGAATTATTTTGGCATACCTCATTTGGCAAAAAGAAGAATCAATGACACCAGGCTTTTACCTTGGTACACTCATTATTCTTGCTACCATATTTGGCAATGGACTATTAAAAAGTTATTTAAAAAAGACATAAATAATTGCTTTATAAGCAAATATTTTAAAGCATTTATATAACTTTACATCTCTATCAAACATTCATACAACATGTCAGAACAACTGTATTGCAATAGCCTAACAAGATATTCAAGATATAAAACACGTGTAGTAAACATTGGCGATATTCCATTGGGTGGTAATAATCCCATACGTGTACAATCTATGACTACTACTGATACAATGGATACAATTGCTACCGTAGAGCAAAGCATACGTATGATTGAAGCTGGATGCGAATATGTGCGCATCACAGCACCAAGCCTTAAAGAAGCGCAAAATCTGGAAAACATAAAAAAAGAATTAAAAGCCAGAGGCTATACAACACCTTTAATTGCTGATATTCACTTTACTCCCAATGCCGCTGAACTAGCAGCACGAATTGTTGAAAAGGTGAGAGTAAACCCTGGCAATTACGCAGATAAGAAAAAATTTGAATCCATTGATTATACCGATTCTGCTTACGAACTAGAATTAGAACGTATTCGCGAACGCTTTACTCCCTTGGTGAAAATTTGTAAAGAATATGGAACAGCTATGCGTATTGGGACCAATCATGGCTCATTGAGCGACCGCATTTTAAGTAGATATGGCGATACGCCACTAGGAATGGTTGAAAGTGCATTAGAATTTTTACGCATTTGTGAAGACAACAATTACTACAACATTGTACTTTCCATGAAAGCTAGCAATCCGCAAGTGATGGTGCAAGCCTATCGTTTGTTGATACAAAAAATGCAATTACTAGGCATGAATTATCCTTTGCACCTTGGTGTTACCGAAGCTGGAGAAGGTGAAGATGGACGAATTAAATCAGCTGTTGGTATAGGAACACTGCTTGAAGATGGTATTGGCGACACTGTTCGTGTATCATTAACCGAAGACCCGGAATTTGAAATACCTGTTGCAAAAGCATTAATTGAGCCCTATTCAAAACGCAACTCACACAAAAGTATTGCTGAAATCCAAAATCCTAAATCCCAAATCCTAAATCTCCCCTACTCTCCTTACGAATACAAACGCAGACCAACAACTGAAGTTGTAAATATTGGAGCCAATAATGTACCTCGTGTAATTGCAGATTTTAGTACTAAACAAAACATTACGCCTGCTACATTTTTTGCAGTTGGATACAATTATTCAGTACCAACAGACAAATGGAATTTAACCGATCAAGCATGCGATTATATTTATGTTGGCAATAATACAGTTGATTTTGAAATACCCGGAACACTTGGTATTATATACAATTTTGAGCAATGGAAACAATTAAAAAATACAACAAGATGCTATCCATTGTTTACAGCTAATGAATACCTAAAAACAGATAAAAAATCAGATGTATTAAATTTTATAAAAGTAGATATTGACTTTATTCTTCAACAATTTAACGATATAACAATTCAACAGTTTAAAAATAATAAAACAGTTTTAATATTCGAAACCTCCAACGAACATGGCATGGCAGAGCAACGCAGAATGTTTGTTGAACTAATGAATAAAAACGCCCTCTCATGTGGAGAGGGCTGGGAAGAGGTTCCTGTTATTATTAAACGTAACTACACTAGCCTTTCCGAAGAAGAATTTCAACTGCACGCATCAACAGATGTAGGTGCGTTGTTATTAGATGGTTTTGGAGATGGCGTATGGATCGATCAAAATAATTGCACTTCACCTAAAAATACAAATGCAACAGTATTTGGCATACTACAGGCCACACGTACACGTATATCAAAAACCGAATACATCTCCTGCCCATCTTGCGGACGCACACTATTTGATTTGCAAGAAACAACAGCAAAAATCCGCAAACGTACCGACCACCTCAAAGGCGTTAAAATTGGCATTATGGGTTGCATAGTAAATGGACCTGGCGAAATGGCTGATGCCGACTATGGTTACGTAGGTACGGGTGTTGGTAAAATCACTCTCTACAAAGGACGCGAAGTAGTAGAACGTAACATCAATTCAGAAAAAGCTGTGGATGCGCTTGTTGATTTAATAAAAAAACACGGTGATTGGGTGGAGAAAGTGTAAAACTAAAAAAAATATATTTTGTTACCAGAATACAAAAAAATAATAGAGCAAGCCATTTCAAAAAAAGCTGAAAACAAAAAGTTTTTCGAGCGCCTGAAGAAGCTACAGCCAAAAGACTTAGATAAAGTTACCAATCAACTACACGACAAAGCCTTTGCACACATTGACTGCCTTCAATGTGCCAATTGTTGCGATACCACAGGTCCATTATTAAAAGACAGAGACATTGAGCGTTTGGCAGCAACCACACGCATGAAGCTTTCCGCATTCACCGAAAAATATTTACGAATAGACGAAGACCAAGACTACATTTTTAAAACTCACCCCTGCCCCTTTCTCGGACATGATAAGTATTGCTCAGTATACGATAGCCGCCCCAAAGCCTGTGCCGAATATCCACACACACAACAAAATAAAATTCAAAGTAAATTGCGCATCACCTACTTAAACTCTATGATTTGTCCGGCTGTAGCTGAAGTTGTAGAGGGTTTAAAAAAGGTGTATTGAAAATCTATTTCGACAGTTCCTCACTTCTATCTCTTGCCTTAAGAATACCTTTCTGAATATTTTCACCTACTTGTGTGGCATTAAAAGTTGATAGTGCAGCCTCTGTAGTCCCACCTTTTGAAGCAACAGATTTTATTAAATCATCTAATGATTTATTTCCATTATTAATCAAATGAAAAGCTCCAAGCATCGTTTGTTTAACAAAAAGTGAAGCTGTTGCTGCATCAAATCCCATTTGTTTTCCGGCTTCTATCATATGCTTTACTATGTAAAAAAAATAAGCAGGCCCACTACCACTCAATGCTGTAACAGCATCCAACTGGTTTTCATTCTCAAGATATAAAGAACGGCCTGTTGTATTCAATACATTTTCTGCTTTTCGCAATTGTTCATAGGGCATGGATGTGCTTGTTGTAAAAGCAGTCATTCCCATTCCTAATTCAGCAGGTGAGTTAGGCATTGCTCTAATTATGTTCGAATTGTTTAGTGCTTTTTCAATACGCGCAATTTTCATGCCGGCCATAATAGATATAATGCATTTAGCTGTTTGCAGTATCGGTTGTAATTCTATTGCTAGCACATCAAAGTCCTGAGGCTTCACAGCAATAATAATAATATCGCTATCTGCTATTTTAAAATCATTGGGTACGGTAACCTCACCAACGTTAAGTTTTAGTAATTCTTGCTTTCGTGATTCGCTTTTTTCAACCAACAATAAATTTTCTTTCGAAACAATATTGTATTTCAAAAACGCACGGGCATAAATCAAACCCATGTTACCACAACCGATGATTGTAATTTTCATAACCAAATTATTTTAAAACAAAATTAGCATAAAAGAGAATACTAACTACGATTCGTATATTCGTAACCAATTCGTAATTCGTAATAAGATGAATAACTATCAACATATACTATTTGATTTAGACGGCACACTTACCGACCCACAAGAAGGCATTATTAATTCCGTTCAACATGCCCTAAAACGCTGGAATATAAAAAAAGAAAACCATGAGTTACTTTATTTTATAGGCCCTCCACTACACAAATCGTTCGAAGAAATATTGGGCTCCGAAAAAGAAGCATTTAAAGCAGTTGATGTGTATCGCGAATACTATTCCGTTAAAGGAATTTTTGAAAACAAACTATATGAAGGCATCCCCGAACTTCTTGAAGCATTAAATAAAAACAATAAAACACTTCATGTTGCTACATCAAAACCAACACTTTTTGCTGAACAAATTTTACATCATTTCAACATTCACCACCATTTCAAAACTATTATTGGTAGCAACATGGACGGCAGCAGAACTGAAAAAAACGAAATCATACACGAAATTATAAAACAATACCCCAAAAGCTCACCAAAAGAGTTTATTATGCTTGGGGACAGAAAATATGATATAATTGGAGCTAGGTATCACAATATAGCTTCTATAGCACTTACCTTTGGATATGGGACAAAAGAGGAACTAAAGTCAGAAAAACCTACTTTTATTGCACATAAAGTAAGTGATTTGTATGCATTACTTATAAAGTAAAATTAATTTAAAGCTGTTGTCAACGTGTAGTAATTAAAAACCTAAAACAAAAAAGGGTCTGTAAACTAGCGCTACAGACCCTTTTTAATGATAATCTATCTTTAATTATTTTCTAATTAACATAAAGCTACCCTTTTCAAAATACTTTTCACCGTCAACCCCCTCAGCATTTATAATGTAATAGTAAGTACCATCACTTGCCTTTAATCCACTGGCAGTTCTACCATCCCAACCACCAAGGGGTGAATGCCATTCATATTCTTTTTGCCCCCAACGGTTGTATATTTCAGCATCCAACTTTTTCAAACCAACACCTTTTACAACAAAAACATCGTTCACATTATCATCATTGGGAGTAAATACGTTAGGTATTATAAACACTGAATTTAAATACACATCAACATTAGAACATACTGAATCCCAACAGCCATTGTTATCGCTTGCCGTTAAACATACTATAAAATTACCAAGCGGAGTATAAACATAAGATGGGCTCTGAACTGTAGATGAATCACCTGTTCCAAACATCCATAAATAATTTGTTCCGTTTTGTGTTGTATTTGTAAAATTAATAGTCAAAGGAGTTTCTCCACTATCAACATCCATTGTAAATCCAGCAATAACAGCAGGCGTAGAGTTTATTGTAAACGGACCGATTACACGCGAACAGTTGTTACCATCAGTAATTGTTAATGTATAATCACCCGGACCAACGTTCGATAAATTTGCGTCAGAACCAACAACATTGCTTGCAGAATCTTTCCATTGATAAATAAATGGCGCTTGCCCCGATGTCATTGTTACACCAGAAATACCACCTGTATTTGCACCACAAGTTGCTAATGTAACAACAGCTGCTGTAGTATCAGCAATCGCTGGATTAATAGTAATAGTTATTGTTGTATCTTGTCCTAAACAACCACTAGCATCTGAGCTAATTGTATATGCTGCAGTTGCAGGAGTGGTACTGGCGGTCAAAGTTTGCGTTATTGTAGCACCATTACCAGGAGTACCACCCGTTAAACCTGATTGAGCAACAGTCCAACTAAAACTTGTACCTGGAATACTACTACTCAAACCTATATTTAACGAAGCCGTATTCGACTCGCAAAATGCAGTAGCATTAGGCGTAGCAGTTAACACAGGTGCTCCATTTATTGTTACTGAATAAGATGCACTAACAAATGCACATGCACCACTAGCAGGTATTGTATTGGTTACCAAATATGTTCCAGGTGCACTTCCTGCTAAATCAATTTCTCCTGTGTTTACGTGTTCAAAAACTAAACCATTAGGTGTTGCAGAATAAATACCTGCACTTGCACCTGAGTTGTATACAGGAAAAGGATTAGCACCATTCGACTGACAGAACGGTGAACCGGCATAAGTAAAACTTGCACTAGATACCGTATCGTTTATAGTCATTATTATTGAACTCGTATTTGGGCAGTTACCAAATGTAGTATACGAAAGCGTATACTGACCAACTAAACTTGTTGATAATGTAATTTGTCCCGTTGATGGATTTATCGTCAGTCCTGGAGGCACGGCAGAAAAAGTTCCACCTTGTAAACCCGTAATTACAGGAGTTTGTGGCTGACCAGTTGTACAATATGTTGCTGATGGATAAGAAAACGATGCATCGTCAGCAGGGCTTATAACAACAGTAGTTGTTGAAACAACTTCTGTACAAATGCCACTTGCTGGTATTGTATTCGTTACAGTATAGGTACCCGGAGTACTAGCTGCTAAATCTAATTCTCCAGTATTAGGATGTACAATTACCAGACCCGATGGGCTAGAAGTAAATACACCTGCACTTGAACCAAACGTAAAAGCAGGATATTGATTTATATCATTTTGGCAGAAATTAGTTGATGCGTAACTAAAGTTGGCAAAAGGAGTACTATCAGCAATCGTCATAACAATTGAACTTGTATTAGGGCAAGAACCATTGGTTGAATAAGTTAACGTATATGTCCCAACCTGACTTGCAGCCAAATTAATTTCGCCTGTCACAGGATTTAAAGATAAGCCAGGAGGTAGTGCAGAAAATATACCACCAGGTAAGCCTGTTATTGCAGGAGTTTGATTAGGCCCAGTTGTACAATAAGTTGCAGATGTGTAAACAAATGTAGCATCATCAGAAGGACCAATAACTATAGTATAACTATCACTTATTGGCGAACATACACCACTTGCAGGTATTGTATTTGTAACAATGTATGTACCTGGAGTGCTTGATGCAAAATCAATTTCACCAGTATTTACGTGAGCAAATACTAAACCTGTTGGGGTTGCACTAAATATACCAGCACTAGCATTAGGCGCAAAAAATGGTAATTGATTTGCAGCATTATTACAAAACGGTGAACCCACATAACTAAAAGTTGCTGATGGTGTAATTGTATCAATTGTCATTGTTATTGAACTCGTATCAGGGCAAACTCCGTTTGTTTTGTAACTCAGCAAATATACACCATATAAACTCGAAGATAGTGTAATTGTACCTGTTGATGGGTTTAATGTTAATCCAGTAGGACTAGAAAAGAACGTACCTCCAGAAAGTCCCGTAACAACAGGTGTTTGAGGGCTACCAGTTGTACAATAAGTTGCCGATGAATAAACAAAAGAAGCATCGTCCGAAGCTATAATTACAACGGTTGTTGTATCCATAATACCACTACAAGGACCACTTGGAGGAATAGAATTTGTTACTAAATAAGTTCCTGGTGCACTATTAGCTAAATCAATTTCACCCGTATTG
>JBASCV010000202.1:0-6984 GCA_049651825.1 Bacteroidia bacterium | reverse complement strand
GGGATTGGGTTTAATTAAATTGAGTACACGTTATTAAATTATAATCATATAACAACAAAACAAAATCTTGGCTCTTCAATCTTGATTATTGTTTCTAAAAAATGCAAAAAAAATGGAATTAGTAAAACCCTCGATTGGATTAATATTTTGGATGGTAGTATCGTTTTCTATCATTCTTTTTTTATTGAAAAAATTTGCTTGGTCGCCCATCTTAAACATGGTAAAAGAGCGTGAAGATTCAATTGAAGCAGCATTGAAATCAGCAGAATTAGCAAAAGCTGAAATGAAATCATTGAAATCAGAAAACGAGCGTATTTTAGCTGATGCACGCAATGAGCGTGATATTCTTTTAAAAGAAGCGCGCGAAATCAAAGAAAAAATGATTGCTGAAGCTAAAACTACTGCAACAACTGAAGGTGAGCGTTTGTTAAAAGCTGCTCGCGAAAACATTGAAAACGAAAAAATGGCTGCGATTACTGAATTGAAAAACCAAGTAGCTGTACTTTCTATTGAAATTGCTGAAAAAATTCTAAAAGCAGAATTAGCAAGCGATGAAAAACAAAAATCATTGGTTAAAAATTTATTGCAAGACGTTAATTTAAACTAGATATGAGATTTTAGATATGAGATTTTAGACTCTACGCTATCTCATATCTCACATCTCACGTCTCAAATCTTATTACAATGGAAGGAACAAGAGTAGCAGCACGATATGCAAAGTCGTTCATTGATTTAACACAACAACAAGGTGTGTTGGAAGCTGCATATACGGATATGAAGTGTATTGCTGAGGTGTGCGAATCAAATCGTGAGTTTGTAAGCTTTTTAAAAAGCCCCATTATTAAAACTGATAAAAAACAATCGGTATTAACTCAGGCTTTTGCTGGTAAATTAAACAAAGTAACTGAAGCTTACCTGCAACTTATCGCAGCAAAAAAACGTGAAATGTATTTGCCCGAAATTGCTACGGAATTCGTAAATCAATATAAAACAAAGAAAAACATCCTTACCGCTGTTATTACTACTGCTTATGGTATTGATGATGTAGTACGTAAGCAAGTGATAGACATTGTGAAAGGCAATGGTAGCAATGAAGTAGTTTTAGAAGAAAAAATAAATAAAGATATTATTGGTGGATTTATTGTGAGAGTGGGCGATAAACAAGTTGATGCAAGTATTTTAAATAAACTAAACAACTTGAAACGCAGCTTTACAGAAAATCCGTTTCTTAAAAAAGCATAATGATGAAAAAAATAATTACATCTTTTTTAGTAGTAGCTACTCTGTTATTTGTTGTTTCATGTAAAAAGGAAGAAACTGCAACTATTGTTGCTCCAACTCCTGCCGCTCCTACATTTCTCGATTCAGCAAATTATTTAAAATTTACTTTAGGATCTCAAAGTTTTAGCTATGTTGCTCCTCAAAATGGTATTTGGTCTGCTGGTTCGGATAATCTAAGTCAGGGTTATTATAAACAATGGAGTACTATTCAGCAATCAAATTGGTTTACGATAAGCATAACCGATACTACTTCAGAAACAACATCTCCGGTTAGTAAGGCATATTATAGAAATTTTATTAAGTCTAAAAGTTATGTGTTTTCAACGGTTAATTTTTTGAATTTTTCTAATTTTTCTTCAGGTGTGTATATAGAAGTTCAGGATACATCAGGTGTTAATTGGAAAACCGTTAACCCTAACGGTACTTCTAATCACAATGGTTCTTATTTTATAATTTCTCAAACAGCCGAATATGATCAAATGTCCAGCTTCGGTATAAAGTATAAAGCTACTTTTGGCTGTAAATTATACAATAGTAACGGAGATAGCACCATGCTCACAAATGGCGAAATAGCAACTTTATTTTATAATTAATAAATAAAACAAATGGCAGAAGTTAAACCAGCAGAAGTATCTGCAATCTTAAGACAACAATTAGCCGGTTTTAAATCGGATCAGGAATTGGAAGAAGTTGGTACCGTATTGCAAGTAGGTGACGGTATTGCTCGTATCTACGGACTTTCAAAAGTTCAAGCAGGTGAGCTTGTTGAGTTCGCTAGCGGACTTAAAGGTATTGTACTTAATTTGGAGGAAGACAACGTAGGTGCCGTAGTATTGGGTACGTCAAACAATATTAAGGAAGGTGATGTTGTAAAACGTACAGGTAAAATTGCTTCTATCAATGTAGGTGAAGGTATGTTGGGCCGTGTTGTTGATACAATGGGAAACCCAATTGATGGTAAAGGACCAATTGCTGGTACATTGTACGAAATGCCATTGGAGCGTAAAGCACCTGGTGTTGTGTATCGTCAGCCAGTTAATGAGCCATTGCAAACCGGCTTAAAAGCAGTAGATGCCATGATTCCTATCGGTCGTGGTCAGCGTGAGTTAATCATTGGCGATCGTCAAACGGGTAAAACAGCTGTTGCTATTGATACCATCATCAATCAAAAAGAGTTTTACGAAGCAGGTCAACCTGTATTCTGTATCTATGTGGCAATCGGACAAAAAGGTTCTACCGTAGCAAATATTCAACGTGTATTGGAAGAAAATGGTGCAATGGCTTATTCAGTAATTGTTTCAGCTAGTGCTTCTGACCCTGCTCCAATGCAGTTTTATGCTCCATTTGCAGGTGCTGCAATTGGTGAGTTTTTCCGCGATAGTGGCCGTCCAGCATTAATTGTTTATGATGATTTGTCAAAACAAGCAGTTGCTTACCGTGAGGTGTCTCTTTTATTGCGTAGACCTCCAGGACGTGAGGCTTACCCTGGTGACGTGTTCTACTTACACAGCCGTTTATTAGAGCGTGCAGCTAAAATCAATGCAAACGATGATATCGCTAAAAGTATGAACGACCTTCCTGATTCTATCAAAGGTATTGTTAAAGGTGGTGGTTCATTAACAGCATTGCCAATCATTGAAACACAAGCAGGTGACGTTTCGGCATACATCCCAACCAACGTAATTTCAATTACTGATGGTCAGATATTCCTTGAGTCGAACTTGTTCAATGCTGGTGTTCGTCCGGCAATCAACGTAGGTATTTCAGTATCACGTGTGGGTGGTAACGCTCAAATTAAATCAATGAAAAAAGTTGCTGGTACCTTAAAGTTAGATCAAGCTCAATACCGCGAGTTAGAGGCTTTCTCGAAATTCGGTTCTGATCTTGATGCTGCTACTAAATCAGTACTTGACAAAGGTTCACGTAACGTGGAAATTTTGAAACAAGCACAGTTTTCACCATTCCGTGTTGAGCAACAAATTGCTATTATTTACTGCGGTACTAAAGGCTTGTTGCGTGATGTGCCAGTAAATAAAGTAAAAGAATTTGAAGCTGATTATTTAGCATACCTTGAAACAAAACATAAAGATGTGTTGAATCAATTGAAAGCAGGTAAATTCTCTGACGAATTAACTGATGTGTTAGAAAAAGCAGCTAAAGAATTGTCTAGTAAATATAAAAAGTAAAGTATTGAGATGTGAGATATGAGTATTGAGATAAAATTGGTCTCAAATCTCATATCTCAAATCTCACATCTAAATTAAAACATGGCAAATTTAAAGGAAGTTCGTAATCGTATAACATCTGTAAGTTCTACGCAGCAAATTACAAGCGCCATGAAAATGGTTAGTGCTGCTAAGCTTCGCAGAGCGCAAGATGCTATTCAGCAAATGCGTCCTTATGCAAATAAGCTAAAGGAAATTCTTGAAAACCTAAGTGCTAGTTTGGATAGTTCTGAAGGTGTTTACTCAAATCCCCGTGAAGTAAAAAACGTATTGATTATTGTTATTACTTCTAACAGAGGTTTGTGCGGTGGTTTTAACGCCAATGTTATTAAAGCTGCAACCCGTTTGGCGAAAGATGGATATAAAAATGCAAAAGTTACTATTTTGCCAATCGGTAAAAAAGCGGCTGACTTTTTCAAAAAATCTGAATACCCAGTTATTGGTTCTGAAATGCCACGTAGCCTTAACGAATTGTTTGACGGACTTACCTTTGTGAATGTTGCTCCTGTTGCCGAAAAAGTAATGGAAATGTATGCGCAAGGTCAATTTGATAAAGTAGAGTTGGTTTACAATCAATTTAAGAATGCTGCAGTGCAAATTACCACTGTTGAGCAGTACTTGCCAGTTGCACCGCCAAAAGCGTCTGAAAAAGGCCAAAAATCAGCTTCAAACGATTATATTTTTGAACCAAGTAAAGAATACATCGTTGCCGATTTAATTCCACGTTCATTAAAAACTCAATTGTTTAAAGCGTTATTGGATTCATTCGCTGCTGAACATGGAGCTCGTATGACATCAATGCACAAAGCAACTGATAATGCAGGAGCGTTAATAAAAGAATTGAAATTAACATACAATAAAGCGCGCCAGGCTGCTATTACAGGAGAAATCCTTGAAATAGTTGGTGGTGCAGAAGCATTGAATGGTTAATTTTTTTAACTAATTATTTATTTGCAAAGGCGTTCTTCATCGAAGAACGCCTTTGGTGTTTTTGGCCGTAAAATCTTATTTCAGCTTCATTTCAACATCAAGGTCTTTTTGTATAGGTAATAAGTTGTCAATTCTACTATCCCCCAAGGCTGGAATAAGTAAAGGCGCAATTTTACCTACAGGCGCATACAACAGTGATCTATTTTTTGATTCAAACGAAATCATCGGATAGCTTTTTTCTATTGCATTGATAATGAAAATAAATACACTCATAATGAGTGCGAATTTTAATGTACCAAAAAGCGCACCTCCAATTTTATTAATAGCACCTAATTCCATCCCTTCAATTAAGCGCTGTATTAGTTTTGCAATACAATAAACTGCTATAATTATTCCTAAAAAGGTAATTGCAAAGGATACAATCGGTAAATATTCCGATTTCCAATTAAATGTAGTGCGGATTTTTTCGGCAACCCAAGTCGAAAAATGTATCCCGCCCCATATTCCCAAACCAAAAGCTAGCATAGATGCCCCCTCTATTATTAAACCTTTGCTACATCCTTTGTATAAGCCCCATACAAGCGGTATACAAAGTGTAATGTCGATATAATTCATTTTATTTACTCTGAAATTTAACTATAATAATAGCATTATTGGCTTTGTGTTTTTGTAATCTCTTTTTTATTTATCAAAAATAGATTGTTTATTTGTTGGATTAAAAGTATGATTTTTAATATTTAGAATGTGCTTCTCTAAATCCTACACCAGAATGTTGTTTATCCCATAAAAATTACTATTTTCGTTTGTATAAAGTTTGCTATACCTAATCAGATGTCTAGAAATTTACAACTAATAACATTGTTACGTAAGTGTTTCTCTGGAGACAAAATATGTATTTTTTATCGCGGAAATTTTGACGATATTTTTACAGATAAACTTATTTCGCTTGCCGACCACGAAGTAGAAAAAAAAGCTAAAAAGAGAGTCTCGTTTTTAATCTCTGAAAGCTTTCAAAATATTGTAAGGCATGGTAATAATGAGTTGAGTAACAATAATGATAGCTTGTTTGGTATTAGAGCCGTTGCTCCATATTCGCATATTTTCTCATCTAATACAATTACAGCAAATGAAAAAAAATACCTAGAGGAAAAACTTACTTTTATAAACAAGTTAGATGCCGAAGAGTTAAAACAATTGTATTTAAAGGTGTTAGAAGAAGGTAGCTTAAGTGATAAGGGCGGAGCAGGATTGGGATTAATAGAAATGGCAAAAAAATCGCAAAAGCCGATACAGATGGATTTTAAACAGTTGACTGACAATACTTTTTCATTTAATATGCAAATTGATTTGATTGTTGATGATAATGAGGGTGAGCAGGAAAGTCAAACACCGATGACCATTGAAGAAAATACTGCTATGTACGATTTGATGACTGATAATAATATGATTTTTTTGTACAAAGGTGATTTTAATGATGAAACAATTAGCCCTATGTTAAATATATTGGAGGGAAATACTGTTGATACGGGCAATTCTATTGGCTATAAAATATACCATACTGCAGTTGAATTGATGCAAAATGTTGTACGACATAGTGCCGACCCTAATACAAAAGAAGGGATTTTTGCCATCAATAAAACCGAAAATGGTTATTTTTTATGTACAGGAAATTATGTTAGAAATGAAGCAAAAGATATAAGTTTATACATTGATAAACTGAATACATTAGATAAACAGGAACTAAATGCTTTATATCGTCAACAACTTAAAGAAAGTGTTGTGGTTGCAGGAAATAATGCAGGGGTAGGGTTAATTGATTTACGTAGAAGCTTTATGACGCCTATAGAAGTTAAATTTGCAGAAGACAAAAATGGAAGTTATTTAACAATTGGCATAGAAATACCTTTTAGTAATGGAAAATAAAATAATTAACGCATCAGAATTTGGTCCCGAAATTATTTTAGAAACTTCGGGAACAATAAAAATAACAGGTAAATCACGCATGGAAGATGCTGCTGTTTTTTATAAAGTAGTACATGAGTGGCTTGCTGATTATTTAAAATTGCCCCAATCGCAAACGGTAATTCATATTGAACTAAGTTATTTTAATTCATCGTCAGCAAAACAATTGTTGAAATTGTTGATGGATATTGATAGTGCCAGTTGCGATGCAAAAATATTGTGGATATATCCTGCAAATAATGATACTTTGTTGGAAAGAGGACAGGAGTTTGAAATAATGTTGGATATTCCTTTTGAATACATTGGTAAATAACAATGGAAATATAATTAAGATACTTTAAATCCAATTACTAATACATCATCTGTTTGCTCATTATTACCGCTCCATATAGCGAGCTCCGATTTTAATAGTGAAATTTTTTCTTCGTCAGTATTTAGTTGAGTTGTATTCATAAGATTTTTTTCAAATTGCTCATAATTCATCGGTTGATTTTCGCTTCCTCCAATTTGTTCAATAAAACCATCGGTGTACATAAATACCCAATCATTGTTGTTGAGTGAAATGCTTTCTGTTTTATAATTTCGC
>JBASCV010000201.1:0-1853 GCA_049651825.1 Bacteroidia bacterium | reverse complement strand
AATTACAGGTTTACCATTAGCCAAAGCCTCAGCAGCAACAACCGAAAATGTTTCATAATTGCTGTTAATCAATACAAAATCAGCTTGTTGCATAAAATCGTACACATACTCATTGGGCTTACGACCGTGAAAAAAGATGAATTTTTCGCTTCCCTGTAAAGAATTGGAAAGCTCGGTAAGTAACTCTTTATCAGCACCATCGCCAATAATATGATATTCTATATTATTGAAACGTTGCCGTATGTTTGCTACAGCTTTTATGGCTCCGCTAATGTTTTTATGCCCATCAACTAAATCAGCTACCGACAAAACTTTTACTTTATCTGCTAACTCATTGTTTTTCAACCCCTTTGAATCAAACACAACCGTTTCTACTACATTGGGCACGGTGTAATAATTGGCTTTTAAACCTTGTGCCTCCATGCTTTTTTGCAAACTGTTAGAAACAGTAGTAACCGCTTTTGCTCTCTTTAGCACTTTTCGGCTAAGCCACTTTTTAAAAAATGATTGTTGTTGAAATTTGCCCGAGACATAGCCCGTCCAATGCTCGGTAATAACATAGGGAATATTGTATAAAATATTGATTATAAATGCAATAACACCCGAACGCAACAACACATGTGCATGAACAACATCAATTTTACTTGCGCGTTTTCGCACTTCGGCAATTGCTAATTGATTTGCTTTCAGGTATCTATAACCGTTAATAACCGATTTAAAAACAGAGCTATTGGACTTTACAGCTACTTTTATTTCGGTAAAGGCACCGTTTTGGGCAATACGCATGTCGCAATTATCCACAACAGCCTCATCCTGAAAAACATACACCAAATAAACGTTTGCATACAAAGCTACCGCTTGCGCATGTTTTTGAATAAAAACACCCAATTGAGGGTCGGCCGGATTGGGATACCATTTTGTTAGAAATAACACATTCAAGGGTTTATCCTCTCTTTTTTTGTTCAAAAAATCAGTAGTGCTATGCATACAACTATACCAATTTTTTAGTTTTTAAACGAATGGAATTCCCTATCACAATAACATCCGAAAAGGCCATAGAAAGTGCTCCTACCATTGGGCTCAATAATCCAGCAGCAGCTATAGGTATGGCAACCACATTGTAGAAAAATGCCCAAAACAAATTTTGTTTAATGGTAAGGAGTGTATGTTTGCTAATTAAATGCGCTTGTGTTAATGATGACAAATCATTATTTTTTAGTAATATAATTTGTGCCGACTGTATAGCCGCTTGCGTAGCATTGCTTAACGAAATACCTACTGTTGCCTTTGCCAATGCAGGCGCATCGTTTATACCATCGCCCACCATTGCAGTGGAGCCATTTTTACTCATTTGCTCAATTATTTCGAGCTTTTGATGGGGCAATTGCTGACTGTACACTTTTGTGATGCCTACTTTTTGTGCTACTTCGTTACATTTTGCTTCACTATCGCCACTCAATAAGATGGGGGTAATGGTCTGTTGTTTTAAACTATTTATTACAACATCTACGTTTTCTTTAATGGTATCTTCTAAATCAACAACAGCAATAAGCAACTCATTTTTAAGTACATACAAATTATGCTTGCTATCTTTTGTTAAGTGTTCGGCATAACGGTAGGAGCCAATTTTATACGAATTATTAGCAGTGTCAACAGCATGTATTCCTAACCCTTTTTCCTCTACTATTGAGGTATATTTTTTAGTAATTGTAATGGATTTCAACTCTTCAACAATTGATTTTGCTATGGGATGAGATGAATGTTGTTCCAAAGCCAACAACAGCTCATACACCTCAGCTTCTGAACTATTGCCAATAAGTTGAATGTGTTTTATTTTAAACACACCATTGGTA
>JBASCV010000200.1:0-3494 GCA_049651825.1 Bacteroidia bacterium | reverse complement strand
CCCTGCAACAACCTTGCAAGGATTGAGTTTTGTTTTTTTACTTGATAATCAAAACTACTAATAGTCCGATAACCATCGCAAAGAAAGCAGCACCTTCAACAAGCGCAGCAGCCAAAATCATTGACGCACGGATGTCGTTTACAGCTTCTGGTTGACGAGCGATAGACTCTAACGCACTTCCACCGATACGGCCGATACCTAAACCTGCAGCTAAAGCAGCGATACCTGCACCAATAGCAGCTAAACCGTAAGTAAGGCTTGCTTCAAGTAATACTGATGATAACATATTTTTATGTATTTATTGTTTTGTTTTACCGGTAGTTTTTAAGTTTTTAACTGCCGGCAAAACAACCCAGCTAAAAACTGTATATTTTTAATTAGTGATGATCGTCTACATGGTTATGTATTTCATGCCCTTCATCAACCGCTGCACCAAAATAAATAGCTGCTAAAAGTGTGAATACATAGGCTTGAAGAAACGCAACCAACAATTCTAATGCCGACATAAATACTGTAAAGGCTAGTGATACAATTGAAATACCAAACCCTAAACCTGCATTCATCTCACCAAAGATAAAAATCAAACTAAAGAACGCTAATGCAATGATGTGACCTGCTGTAATGTTTGCAAACAAACGTATCATCAATACAAACGGGCGTAAAAACAATCCTAAAATTTCGATAGGGGTAAGAATAAACAATACACCAAATGGTACACCAGGCATTGCAAATATATGTTGCCAGTAGTGTTTGTTAGCCACAACAAAAGTGATAATCAATACAAATGCTGCTAATACCATTGCAATGGAAATACTTCCTGTAACGTTTGCCCCTCCTGGGAAGAAAGGCACCAACCCCATCAAATTGTTAATCCAAATAAAGAAAAATACGGTTAATAAGAACGGCATAAATTTCATGTATCTTTTTTCGCCAATGCTCACTTTGGCTACATCATCGCGAATAAACAAAATAAGTGGCTCCATGAACGATTGTAAGCCTTTTGGCGCTTTGCCCTGGTTGCGTGTGTATGCTTTAGCTACTGAAATAAAAATCACCAACATCAATACCATACTGATGAACATTGCTAGGGTATTTTTGGTAATTGAAAAATCCCACAACTTAGCTGTTGCTTCGTGGTTTTCAGTGCCTGTTTCATCAACGATAACTAAACTTCCCTCTTTTACAGCGTAGGTATAATTTTGACCTTGGTAGTGCTCTTTGCCATCATGGCCAAAATGAGCAGAAGAAAATACTTCAATGCCTTTATCGGTTTTTACAATAACTGGAAGTGGTAAAGAAACATGGCCAAATAAATGCCATTGATGATTATCGGCAACGTGCTCAACAATGGTTGCACCAGCATCAAAATGTGCATCTCCATGCCCGCCTTCAGCATGTGCTTCTTCTGCATGAGCATCAACTGCATGCTCGGCAGTAGCAACAACAGCAGTATCTTCATGCTCTGAAGAAAAGCCATTAACAGCTATTAATGTTAAAAATGATACTAGTAAAAATCTCTTGAAAATATTTATTTTATTAGCCATTGCACAAAAACTTTACACGTTTTTTTTAATTCGGACGCAAATTTAGTTAATTCACTCAACATTTTAAAGGAATTAAACGCTTTTTTTAATGATTTATATCAGCGAATTTATTAGGAGTATAAGTAGCTGATTACGAGCGACTAACTTGCTTTTTTAAACGACCGTAAAAGCGTTACTACTTCAAAAGCACTGTAAAGAAAATAAAATACTAAAAAAAGGATGACAAAGCCCAAAGCTTTTTCGCCTTTTAGTACACCATAAATGAGGATAATGGTAAGGTAGGTAAATAATTTTATGCCAGTGATGGCCATAAACCATGTAATTAAACTTTTCGGGCCATTATCAGATGCTTTCATTAAAACCATATGAATGATAGCTGTAATGATGATAAAAAACAACCAAATTGCCCAGCCTAAGTTAGTTTGAAAGCGAGCAGCAGCGAAGTGTTGCCATAACAACAAAACGCCCATAGTGATGAGGGAGAAACTAAAAAGTTGAATAAAAAAAGATCGGATGTTTGCCACTATTTTTTTAGTACATCTTTAATGAAATAATAGATAGCTATGAATACCGAAAATAGGGTTAAAAAAATGGTAAAAGCAGGAAATTTTAATTGCAACCACTTATCGAGTTGAATACCGCCCAACACACCACCTGTAATAATTACACCCATTTGCAACCCCATAGCAGAGTATTTGGCATAATTATTAAGCTGTTTTTTCGGCAAATTTTTGTTTTTCTGTTCGTTCACCTTTTATGTCTTTAATTACACCGCCCATACTACATGAGCCTGAGAAAACAGCACCTGGCTCAATGGCAATTTTATTGGTAATAATATCACCACTTAATTTAGCTGAGGCTTTTAACGATAAAAGTTCGGCAACAGTTACTTTAGCCTTCACATTACCCGAAATATCAGCATTTTGGCAAATAATTTCGCCTTCAACAGATCCCGAAACACCAATTACCAGCTTCCCTTTTACAGAAATAGAACCTGTTAAGGTGCCATCAATACGGATATCGCCATTGGTTTTTATATCTCCTTGAATTACTGTGCCTGCACCAATTAAGTTAACCGATGGAGCTTCTGAAGCGTTTTCTCTTGCCATTGCTTTACTAAACATACTGTGAATATTTATATATCTATATGCGAAACTAAACTAAAATCGGTTAAAAACAAAAATTATTTAAACTTTTGGGTAAAAAACTGCTGATATTCATCAATATTCTTATCTTTATAGAATATCACATAGTTTTCGGCAGAAATAATAAACGATTGGTACGAACCAGGCGCTAAATCCTTAAAAGCCAAATCATTGCCTTTATAAAAATTATAATATTGCATTGCTTTTTCCTTGCCAGCGAAGCTTTTCACACTCAATAACTGATTATTAATATCTAAAAACACGCTAGAAACATTAAGCAACTGATTACTAAATGATTGCGAGTTAATGTTGGCAATTGAGGTTTTAAATTTATTCATATCGCCTTTACCATTTTGCACAATTGTAACCCAATAGTAATCCCCATCTTCTTTGAAGATGAATTTTGATTTATTTTGAGTAGTATCAACTACAACTGTTTTTGTTGAATCAGTAACTACAGTTTCGGCTCCTTTTTGTTTTCTGATCAAATCCAACATATCCTGCGCTCTATCTTTAACGGGTTCTTTAGGATATTTAATTACCACATTGGTTAAAGCACGCTCAAAGGCATTGATATCTTGTGTACGCCCAATACAAAGGGCTTTTACAAAGGCAAACTGAGGCATTAATGTACTTTTTGCAAATGAGCTATCTGCATACATACAGTTTGAAAGGGCTGCTGTATATTTTCCTTCGGTATATAGTTGGTAGGTTTCGCCATAAAATTTTTCAATTTGATTTCGGCTGGCCATTATATCTTTGGCATAATCAGGATTTTTGATAATTTTAGCGTATTCAGAATCAG
>JBASCV010000199.1:0-9153 GCA_049651825.1 Bacteroidia bacterium | reverse complement strand
CCATGAGTCTTTCGGGTCTATTTCATAATATTGTTTAAGCTCACCACTTAACAATATTTTATACATGTATTCATGTGGAAAAAAGCGCTCGCCCTTATCATCTGCATCTTTCCATATTTTATGAATGTGTTTTT
Source organism: Bacteroidia bacterium (assembly GCA_049651825.1). GTDB lineage: Bacteria > Bacteroidota > Bacteroidia > 2-12-FULL-35-15 > 2-12-FULL-35-15 > 2-12-FULL-35-15. The sequence continues at coordinate 9,019 of JBASCV010000199.1, read as the reverse complement.
GTAATCTACGGAATGCTTCTTCTTCAGGAATACAGGTATCGGTAACACGGTTGTAGTGATTTTCTAGTAAGTCCCACTCATCTTGTGGCGATAAATCGCGATAGTTAGGTACACGCTTGTAATGCGAGTGTGCAACTAAATTCATAATATCTTCTTCTAAGTTTGCACCTGTACAAGAGATGATATCAATTTTACCTTGACGAATCATTTCGGCTAATGATTTTCCCAATTCGGCAGTACTCATAGCACCTGCAAGGGTAACCATCATTTTACCACCTTCGGTTAAATGTAATTCGTAGCCTTTTGCTGCATCAACCAAAGCAGCCGCATTAAAATGTTTATAGTGTTTTTCAATAAAATTTGAAACAGGTCCTTTATTCATGATTTATGTTTTTTTATTTGATGCGCAAAAGTACATTAATTATTGATTAATTGTTGTGCGTTAATGTAAATTAATGATTAGAGCTGTTCAAAATTTATTTCAAATGTTTGTTATGCGTCTTTTTGCGTTATACTTTGTTGCTTTTTTGGGTCGTAGCAATCTGCTATGACCTTCAAAAAGCGCCTCGTCTAGCACAAAAATACACTATAACATTTCAACGAAATAAAATTTGAACAGCTCTAAAAGTATTTGTTGTTTTTTGGTAACTATTGTTTTTGATATTTTGAATTGTGTTTAGGCTGATGTGTTTATTTTTTTATACCTTCATGTAGCTATAAAATGGGAGCCATATTAAATGGATGATTGTATTTATTTAGCCCCGATTGTAGCGAAAAGCCCGCACCGCAGAAACGAGGAGCGGACTTGTAGCGTAAAGCGGGACAACTAGCTTGTTTATTACAATAAATATTCTGCTCCTAAAAAGTAATACTATTTTTTATGAAACAATTATATTTGGTAAGGCATGCAAAATCGGACTGGAATAATATGCAGTTATTGGATATTGACAGACCGCTGAATGAGCGTGGTTATAGTGATGCTATTAGGGTAGGTAAATTTTTAAAACAGAATAATTTTTTGCCTGATGTAATGGTTACAAGTCCTGCAATTAGGGCCATATCTACAGCTCTTATATTTTCGAGAAATATAGATTATAAAACATCTGAACTAACTATTAGGCCTGAGTTGTATGAATCGAGTGTGAAAAAATACCTAGCTTGTATTGCTAAACTTGATAACAAGTATAAAAGCGCGATGTTTTTTGCTCATAATCCTTTTATTTCGGAAACAGCAAACTATCTTACAGACGCATTTAATAACGAAATGCCAACGTGTGCGGTTGTAGGAATAACTTTTAATGAGTGTAATAGTTGGCTAGATGTAGCTAAAAGTAAGGGTAAACTGCACTTGTATGAATTCCCTAAAAATATAATATGAAAATAAGTTAAAAAACTGTTAAGAATAAATGCTATAGTTAAATTTTTTGAATGTGTATTTGTTTTGCTCCTATCTTTACAAATACATCTAAATAAAGGTGTTTTAGTGATAATTTTAATGTTGGTTGAATTATGGCAATAAAAAAAAATACGGTATTGATTAACAGGGAATTGAGCTGGTTGGCATTCAATGAACGTGTACTACAAGAGGCAGAAGACAAAAATGTGCCTTTGGTTGAACGAATAAAGTTTTTAGGCATTTTTTCGAATAATAGAGATGAGTTTTTTAGGGTTAGGGTGGCAACGTTGAAGCGTATTTTAAAGTACCCTAAAAAAACGGAGCGTTATACGGGCGAAAATCCTGAGGTTTTGCTAAATAAAATTCAAAAAATAGTTATATCTCAACAAATAAAATTTGAAGCTATTTATCAAAAAATAATTAGAGAGTTAGGTAAAGAAAATATTTTTATAAAAGATGAATCGCATCTTACAGCAGTACAAGGGGCATATATAAAAAGATATTTTCATGAAACGGTTTTGCCTGCTATTTTTCCGATTATGATTGATAAAACATCACCGTTTCCTTTTTTAAAAGATAAATCGGGGTATTTGATTATAAAGCTAGGAAGGAAAGATAATCCTAAAAAAAATAAGTATTCCCTTATTGAAATTCCAACCGATACATTATCGAGATTTGTTGTGCTTCCGAAGGAAAAGGAGAAAACGTATATTATTTTGTTAGAGGATGTAATTAGATATTGTTTGGAAGATGTATTCAATAATTTTGCTCACGATTATATTGAAGCATATAATATTAAGCTTACACGTGATGCTGAAATTGATATTGATAATGATTTAACAAAAAGTTTTGTTGAAAAAATATCAAAAGGCTTAAAGGATCGAAAAAAAGGACAACCTGTGAGGCTTGTATATGATAGCCGTATTGCGCCTGATATTTTGGCATTGGTGATGCGAAAAATAAAATTAGGCAAAGAAGATAATCCTATTCCTGGTGGTCGATACCATAATTTTAAGGATTTTATTTCATTCCCAAATGTTGGTAGAGCAGATTTGGTATATAAAAAAATAACGCCACTTAAACATCCTGATTTGCCTGATGGGCAATCACTAAAAGACCAACCAAGCTTTTTTGAGGTGTTAAAAAAGAAAGATATTTTATTAACGTATCCATATCAAACGTTTGACCACGTAATTGACTTATTGCGCGAAGCATCAATCGACCCCAAAGTGCAGGCTATAAAAATAACTCTATATCGTGTGGCTAAAAATTCAAACATTGTGAAAGCGCTTATTAATGCTGTTAAAAATGGTAAAGATGTTACTGCTGTAGTTGAATTAAGAGCTCGTTTTGATGAAGAGGCGAATATTTATTGGGCAAATAAATTGCAAGAAGAAGGAGCAAAAGTTATTTATGGCGTTCCTGGGTTGAAAGTTCATTCTAAAATGTTTTTAATAACACGTAAAGAGGGTAATAAAATAGTTGAATACGCACATATTGGTACAGGTAATTTTAACAGAGATACTGCTACTGTTTATACCGATCATAGTTTATTAACGATGGATAAACGAATAACGGATGAAGTAGCAGATGTATTTACGTTTTATGCTGATAATTTAAAGATGGGGAGTTATAAGCATTTGCTTGTAGCACCATTTTTTATGCGTAAGGAATTGATTCAACTTATTAACAAAGAAATTCAGCATGCTCGTAAAAACAAACCTGCAAGTATTATTCTTAAGATAAATAATTTGGTTGACCCTGAGATGATTAAGAAATTGTACGAAGCAAGTGCTGAAGGGGTAAAAATAAAATTAATTGTACGCGGAATTTGCTCTTTGGTAGCAGGTGTTAAAGGGTTAAGTGATAATATTGAAGCAATAAGTATTGTTGATAAGTTTTTAGAACATAGCAGGGTGTTTATATTTCATAATGGAGGAGATGAAAAATATTTTATATCTTCGGCTGACTGGATGGGGAGGAATTTAGATGCCCGCTCGGAAGTGGCTGTACCGATATATAGTGCTGAAATAAAAAAACAAATCAGAAACATGATTGATTTGCTTTGGAATGATAATGTGAAGGCGCGTATATTGGATAGTGAACAAAAAAATGAGTATAGAAAAAATACTCCTAAAAATAAACATCGAGCACAGGAAGAAATTTATAATCAGTTACTTTTAAAAAAGATATAGTAAACATTGAAATTTGCAGCAATTGATATCGGTTCTAACGCAGTAAGACTTTTACTGAGTCATGTGTACGATGATGGTGATATAACGCAATTTAAAAAAGCCGAGCTTATACGTATTCCGCTACGTTTGGGTGAAGATTCGTTTTTAAATAAAAAGATATCGCCTGATAAAATCAGCAAATTAGTAAGTGCTATGAAAGCATTTAAAAATTTGATAGATGTTTATGAAGCAATTGATTACAGAGCTTGTGCAACATCGGCAATGCGCGATGCCGAAAATGGTAGGGAAGTGATAGAGCAAGTTCGGAAAGAGGCTGGAATAAAAATTGAAATTATTGATGGTAAAACCGAAGCTGACATTATTTATTCCAACCATATTGAAGAACACTTAGATAAAAACAATTCATATTTATACATTGATATTGGTGGTGGAAGTACTGAAATTACTTTGTTTTCAAAAAATAAAGCGGTTGCTTCACAGTCGTTTAACATTGGTACCATTCGGATGTTGCATAACCAAATTGATAAAGAATATTGGACTTACTTCAAAAATTGGGTGCGCGAAACAACCAAAGGGCATAAACCACTTATTGCTATAGGATCGGGAGGTAACATCAATAAACTTTTTCGTATGTCGGGCCGAAAAAATAATAAACCTGTTACTACTTCTAAACTAAAAAGTTTGTATGAAATGATGGATTCATACACATATGATGAACGTGTAAAAGTATTGGGATTAAATCCTGACAGGGCAGACGTAATTATTCCAGCATCTAAAATTTTATTGAGTGTACTTAAACATGCAGAAATAGAAAAAGTTATTGTTCCTCAAATTGGTTTATCGGATGGTATTGTACATCAATTGTACGAAAAGTTTAAAGCCAATAAATTGGTTGAAAGGGTATAGATAACCAATATCTTATTTTATAACCACTTTTATAGTTCAATACAGCTAAAAATAAAGTTAGCATTATACTTTACTTTATTGACAGATAGATTGTTTTATGTAGTTTTGTTTGTTACTTAAAACAGATGAATTTTTCCCTAAAAAATACAGCCATTATTGCATTATTGATTGCTATCATTATGCTAATGGCTTATTGCGGAAATCCTACAACCGAAAAAAAAGAATCCTCAAACAATACCAATACCTATCTAAACCACAGTGATACAGCACATTATGTGGGCATGAGCCAATGCAAGCTTTGTCATCAGGATATATACAATTCTTTTGTACAAACAGGTATGGGCAAAAGCTTTGAACATGCTAGTAAAAGTAAAAGTGCAGCAGCAACAGTCAAACATAAAGCACTTTACGATAAATACACCAATTTTTACTACTATCCCTTTTGGGAAAATGATAGTATGAAAATTATGGAATTTAGGCTTGAAGGCAAAGATACCACCCACAAACGCATTGAAACTGTTGATTTTATTATTGGCTCAGGACAACATACAAACTCTCACATATCCAATGCCAACGGTTATTTGCATCAAATGCCAATGACTTTTTATACTCAAAAAAAACAATGGGATTTACCCCCAGGTTTTGAAAACGGGGTAAATACACGTTTTTCGCGAAAAATAGGATTAGAGTGCATGAGTTGCCACAATGCATTACCTGATTTTGTAAAAGGTTCAGAAAATAAGTACACGGCTATTCCTGAAGGAATTAACTGCGAGCGCTGCCATGGACCAGGTAGTATACACGTTCAAGAACGTCAAAAAGGAGTAAAAATAGATACTTCAAAATATATTGATTATTCCATTGTAAACCCCGGTAAACTACCTGTTGATTTACAATTTGATGTGTGTCAACGTTGTCATTTACAGGGCAATACAGTACTCAAGGAAGGTAAATCGTTTTACGATTATAAACCAGGAATGAAGCTATCAGATTATATGACCGTATTTTTGCCCCGTTATAAAAATGCCGATGATGAGTTTATTATGGCTTCGCATGCCGATAGGCTGAAACAAAGCCAATGCTTTATTCAAAGTTTTAAGGCCGAAACCAATCAAAATGCATTACGACCCTACAAAAGTGCTCTTACTTGCGTTACTTGCCATAATCCACACATAAGTGTAAAAACTACAAATAAGGAACATTTTAACACGGCTTGCAAAAACTGTCATAATAATCTAAAAAACAGCACTTTATGTAGCGAACAACTCCCCAAAAGAAAAATAATGCAAGATAATTGTGTAAGTTGTCACATGCCTCAATCGGGTTCTATTGATATTCCGCACGTTAGCGTTCACGACCATTATATTCGTAAACCGATTAAAACCAAAGAGTTAAACAAAATAAAAGAATTTATTGGCTTACATTCAATTAACGAAAAGCAAGCACCTGCTTATACCAAAGCCAAGGCATACATTCAGCAGTATGAAAAATTTGAAATGAACCCTGTTTTGCTCGATTCGGCACAAAAATATATGAGCGATAAAACCAATGAGGATATAAAACGTAATTTCAATTTATTGGTTCAGTTACAGTTTATAAAACAAAATTACAATACCATTATCGGTTATATCAATGCCGTAGGTAAAGATGTGGTTTTGAATACTTTGTTAATAAAACAAACATTTGATAACGAGCATGCTTGGACTTTATACCGAATAGGAGAGGCGTATTCAACTACGGGTAATGTTACAGAAGCATTTGCGTTTTATAAAAAAGCTACTGAATTAGCGCCTTATTATCCCGAATTTGCCAATAAACTTGGCACTACGTTTATGGCACAGCAAAAAACAGAGGAAGCAATAACAGTTTTTGCCAATATATTAAAAGAGAATCCTAAATTTGTAAAAGCATTAAACAATATGGGTTATGCCAAACTCATTACAGGTAATAGTGTTGAAGCAGAAACTTTGTATAAAAGAGCCTTACAACTCGACCCTGATGATGAACCTTTATTGATGAACATTGCAGGTTTATACATTTACAAAAAAGAATATAAAGAAGCAAAACGGGTGTTAACTACAATACTGAATAAAAATCCGAATAATGCACAAGCAAAAGCAGTTTTGCAACAGCTAAACGGATTGAAAAATTAAACAAATGGCTAAAAAGAAAACCTCATTTTTAAAAAAGGTGCTTATTGCTTTAATGCTAATATTACTTGTTGTAGGTGGTGTGGGTGGCTATTTTGCGTATAAAACTGTTTTTCAGCCCAATATTAATACTAGCGATAAAAAATCGCAAATTATATATATTCCAACAGGGGCGGATTTTGATGACGTAATGGATATTTTAAATGAGCATCAGTTGTTAAAAAATCCATCAACATTTGAGTTTTTGGCCGAGAAGAAAAAGTACAAAGATGCTGTAAAGCCAGGTAAATACCGCATTTTAACCAAAATGAACAACAATGCCCTTATTAATTTATTAAAAGGAGGCATTCAGGAGCCAATAGAAATTAATTTTAATGGCATAAAAACGCTCGATCAACTAGTATCGCGTGTTGGTGTGAGAATTGAAGCCGATTCGAACGATTTGCGAGACGCTTTGCATGATAATGGCTTTTTAAGCAAATATGGTTTTAACGAGGAAACGGTACAAGCCTTATTTATCCCTAAAAAATATGAGTTTTATTGGAATACATCAGTTGATCAGTTTTTTGACCGTATGGCTGATGAATACAAGAATTTTTGGACAGATGCACGCAAGAAAAAAGCTAAAACCATCGGTTTATCACAAGTAGAAGTTGCTATTTTGGCATCTATTGTTCAGGGCGAACAATGTTGTGATAATGAAGAGAAAAAAGTAATTGCAGGACTGTATATCAATCGATTACAGCAAAATATGCCTTTGCAATCCGATCCTACAGTAATATTTGCTATTGGCGATTTTTCAATACAGCGTGTATCTACCGAACAAACCAAAATTGAATCGCCATATAATACGTATTATGTTACAGGCTTGCCTCCAGGGCCAATAGGTTTTGCTCCTGAATCAGCATTGGATGCAGTGCTCAATTATCAAAAAAATGATTATATTTATATGTGTGCAAAAGAAGATTTGTCGGGTAAACATTATTTTTCAAAAAGCTACGATCAACACCTTGTGTATGCTAAAAAATATAGAGATGCATTAAATAGTAGAAATATACATTAGTAAACAAATAAAAAAACATATTTAACACAAACTAACACTATGACAAAAATTAAATTTGGTACTGACGGCTGGAGAGCCATTATAGCAAAAGATTTCACGGTTGACAATGTAGCACGCGTTACCATTGCAGCTACCGATTGGTTAAAGAAAAATTTTGATAAACCAAGTGTTGTTGTTGGACACGATTGTCGTTTTGCGGGCGAATTGTTTGCCGAAACAGTTGCTAAAGTGCTTGCAAATAGTGGTATAAAAGTATATTTAGCCAAAAATTTTGTTTCTACTCCAATGGTATCATTAGGAGCTAAAACGCTTAATACATCGTTGGGTATTATTCTTACTGCATCACACAATCCGCCATCGTATAACGGTTACAAACTTAAAGGAGGTTTTGGCGGCCCATTATTATCAGAAGATATTCAAAAAATTGAAGACATTATTCCTGAAACAAATACCATAGATGTTGAAAAGCTATCCATCAACGATTTTGTAAAAGCAGGATTAATTGAATACGTTGATTTAGAAACAATGTATGTAAACCATGTTGAAAAACATTTTGATATGGAGGCCATACGTAATACTAAAATGAATTTTGCTTACGATGCGATGTATGGTGCAGGACAAAACGTGATGCGCAGATTATTGCCCGATATTACTTTTTTACATTGCGATTACAACCCAGGTTTTGAAGGGCAAGCGCCTGAACCAATTCATAAAAATTTACAACCCTTTTCTTCGTTAATTTCAGAAAGTGGCGATATTGATTGCGGTTTAGCCACCGATGGCGATGCTGATAGAATTGGTTTGTACAATAGTCGTGGCGAGTTTGTTGATTCGCATCATATTATATTGTTATTAATCAACTACTTAGTAACACAGAAAAAGTTTAAAGGAAAGGTTGTAAATGCATTTTCCGTAACACCACGTGTACAAAAAATGTGTAAACATTATGGGCTTGATTATCAGGTTGTTAAAATCGGATTTAAACACATTGCTGGTATTATGCTTGCCGAAGATGTGTTGCTTGGTGGCGAAGAAAGTGGTGGAATTGCTATTAAAGGACACATTCCTGAACGTGATGGTATTTGGATGGGCTTAACCATTTGGGAATACATGGTAAAATCAGGTAAATCGTTAGATGATTTGATAAAAGAAGTGTACGAAATTGTTGGCGAATTTAAGTTCGAGCGTAGTGATTTACACTTAAAAGAAGCGGTAAAATTATCAATAGTTGACAATTGCACCAAAAACAACTACAGTGCTTTTGGTCCTTATAAAGTAGAACGTGTAGAAACCATTGATGGCTGGAAAT
>JBASCV010000198.1:0-2994 GCA_049651825.1 Bacteroidia bacterium | reverse complement strand
GTGCTGCACAAGTTGTTTTAACATCGGCTGATATGCCATCGCCTGCCGTAATGCTTATCAATGCAACTGATAGTACCACTGCGCTTAATGTTGGCATGGCCGATACTGGGCAAGTGTGGAGTTTTACATCTGTAATAGAACATACCAAAGATACTAACATTGTAATGAACTATTCTGATTATCCAAATGCACAGTTTTCATCAGCAACAAGTGTTATAAAACAAGGTAACAGTGGCTTTTATGGTTATTTTAACCTTTCATCTACTAACTATACACTAAGCGGTGGCTCTGGGCTATTTAATGTGCAAGGCACATTAATACCTGTTACTCAAACATATACACCCTTTGAAAGTTTGATGGAGTTTCCTGCAGCAATAGATAGTATATTTAACAGTACCTATACTACTGATGCCAAGTTTTATTATGGTCAGCCATTTTCGGGTATTACCATTGATTCTATTCACAGCCACTCATACATTCAAAAAACACTTGAAGTGGATGCTAGCGGAACACTTACAACCTTGCTTGGTGGGCCATACAATGTAGTAAGAGTAAAAGAAACTAAAATTAGCAATGATACGGCCATGGCCTATTTTTTTGGCGATTGGCAACCCATTCCTAATGGTATAACTTCAAGCCAAATCATTACTTATTATTGGTGGGCGAATGGTATTGGCGCTTATTTAGCATCAGCCAGAGTTGATGCAAATGACAATGTATTGAGCTTTAGTTGGTTAACTGAACTTCCGGGCACACCGCCTGTTGCAGCCACTTCTGTGGCATCTAACACATCCTGTGAAGCACAATGCGATGGAACAGCTACAGTTACTGCAAAATGGGGAAATCCACCCTACAACTATTCTTGGAGCACTTCTCCTGTACAAACAACTGAAACAGCATCAGGATTATGTGCTGGAACATACACAGTAGTTGTTACCGATTCATTATTAAATACAACCAGTAATGTTGTAGTTGTTGGAACACCTGAACAACCTGTAATTATTGCAAATGGAGCAACACTTACTGCCGACTCAGCTTCTACTTACCAATGGTATTTAAACGACACGTTGATTAGTGGTGCTACCAATATAAATTATACAATGACTCAAAATGGAAATTATACGGTTGTTGTTACTAACGGTGCATGCACAGACACATCAGCAGCCTATACCTACTCTGCTGCTAGCATTGATATGATTGAAGCAATTAATATGGTTAGTATTTTTCCTAATCCTGCAAACAACAAAATTACAGTTGTTATGCTTGGCTCCACATCAACAAATACTACTTACGTAGCTATTAAAAACCAATTAGGACAAACTGCCAAAGAAACAACTATTTCAACAAGTAATAACCAAACAAGTATTGATATTAGTGAGTTACCGAAAGGAGTTTATTTTGTTACGCTAAAAAATGAACACTCAATACTCAACAAAAGTTTTATAAAACAATAAATAAAATTAGTAAACCATAAAATACAACTAGAATGAAAAAAATTTTACTTACAATTTTTACTGTAGCTACATCCTATGCAAGCATAGTGGCACAATCTGCCCCTGATTTTAATTTTGAATCATGGAATCCTGTTACAGGAGGTTCTTCTGAAGACCCTCAAGGTTGGGCTAGTTTAAACACATTAATGTTAGTGGGCACCTCTCAATCAGTGTTTAAAGAAACTACAAACCCATTTGCTGGAACAGCAAGCGCAAAAGTAACAACTGTAAAGGTTACGGGAGCTCAAATTCCAAATCCTTATGCAATTGGCACTAATTTAGATACTGCAGGTTTATTAGCTATTGGAACTATTATTTTTAGTCCTCCAGGTATTACTTACGGAAACACCTTTGTTGACCGCCCTACAACACTTTCTTTTCAATCAATGTACACACCTATGGGAAACGACAGTGCTTTTGTTTTGGCTTATTTAACCCGCTGGAATGGTACTAGTCGCGATACTATTGCTCAAGGTAAATATGCAACAGGAACAGCAACTACCAGTTATGCTGCAAATAGTTTAACGATGAACTACAACCCTTCTTTTGCAACAGTTGTACCTGATTCTCAGCAAGTATTTATTTCATCAAGCGTGTATTCACACAATGGAGCTAAAATAGGAAGTGCTTTTTATATTGATGATTTAGCATGGAGCGGATGGAACAGCATCAACGATATTGAAAAAAATGAAGTTGCTATTACTGCCTACCCTAACCCTGCAGTTGAAACAATTAATTTCACAAGCGATAAAAACATCTCTACACTAAACATTACAGATATTACAGGGCGCATAATAGCTTCTTATGCTGTAAAAAACAATACATTAAGTGTAAACACAAACTCATTTAATACTGGAGTTTATTTTTTTAACGCACTTGAAAACAATCAAATTGTTAGCAGAGGTAAATTTCAAATTACTCGCTAATAAATAATTTAGTCAATTAAAAACCGTTTATTCAACCGTTCAATAACCAACAAAAAAAAACAAATGAAAAAGATTTTACTTTTAAATGTTTGTATTGCGTTAAGCAGCTTAACAATAAAAGCACAATTTTCTGGGTTTACTGGATTTAGTGGGTTTTCAGGATTTTCTGGAACAAGTGGTTCTAGTGGTACAACAGGAGCAACGGGTTCGTCAGGTACATCTGGCTCGAGCGGAAGTTCGGGTATGAGCGGTTTCTCTGGTTTTAGTGGTTTCTCTGGATTTAGCGGCTTTTCCGGAACTAGTGGAACTTCTGGTTCAACAGGTTCATCAGGCTTTTCTGGATTCAGTGGCTTTTCTGGATTTAGCGGATTTTCCGGAACTAGTGGTACTACCGGAACTAGTGGATTTAGCGGATTTACAGGAACCAGTGGTTTTAGTGGCTTTACAGGTACTACAGGTACTAGTGGTTTTACAGGTATAACAGGTTCTACAGGTATAACAGGCTTTACAGGCACAACTGGCATTACAGGTTCTACAGGAATAACTGGTTTTACTGGATCTACAGGATTTACAGG
>JBASCV010000197.1:0-6431 GCA_049651825.1 Bacteroidia bacterium | reverse complement strand
AGAAAAAAGTAGCAAAAAAGAAAATCTGCAATAATAATTACAATCTTTCAAAGAACATTTTGCAAATCTAAAGGACAAGCTCAGACTGACTGCGCACGGTCATATTGAGCCTGTCGAAATATGTGCGAAAGGTTTCTTAATTTAATGACATTGGGTTAGATGCTAGATGGAAGTTAGGAATTGTTGTTAAAACTTAATTTTTGATAGTTTACCATAAAAGCATTATTTTTATTACTTTCGAGCGAGAAAAAATAATTTTTGATTTGTATATTTTTTGATTTGTTGAATTACGTAGGTGACGTAAAACTTCAATCTAAAATTCTACAATTTTAAAATTCTAAAATTTAATATAATGAAGGTAGGAATTCCATCAGAAATTTTCCCAAACGAGTTAAGGGTTGCGGCAACTCCCAAAACCGTTAAACGACTTCAAAAACAAGGATTTGAAGTTTATATACAGCAAAATGCTGGAGTAAAAGCTAATTTTTCTGACAAAGACTTTGAAGAAGCTGGTGCTAAAATAGTGCCAACTGCTGCAGATATTTATGGCAAATCTGACATTGTTTTAAAGGTAAAAGAGCCCACTGTAGAAGAAGTGGATATGATGAAAGAAGGCCTAGTAACCTTAAGTTATTTATGGCCAGCACAAAACCAAGCCCTGCTTCAAAAACTTGCTGATAAAAAAGTAAATGCCATTGCAATGGATGCCATCCCGCGTATTTCCAGAGCACAAAAAATGGATGTATTGTCATCCATGGCAAATATTGCAGGATACAGAGCAGTTATTGAAGGTTCGTACCATTTTGGACGTTTTTTGAACGGACAAATTACTGCAGCAGGTAAAGTTGAACCAGCCAAAGTATTAGTAATTGGTGCAGGTGTAGCGGGTTTAGCATCTATAGGTGCTGCTAATTCGCTAGGTGCAATTGTAAGAGCTTTTGATACCCGCAAAGAAGTTGCCGAACAAATAGCTTCAATGGGTGCGCAGTTTCTTACTGTAGAGATTGAAGAAGACGGAGCTACATCATCAGGCTACTCAAAAGAAATGAGTAAAGAGTTTATTGAGGCCGAAATGAAATTGTTTTTGGAACAAGCCAAAGAAGTTGATATTGTAATTACTACAGCTCAAATCCCTGGTCGTCCTGCTCCTAAATTATGGATGGATTATCACGTTGCTGCCATGAAACCAGGCTCGGTAGTGGTGGATTTAGCTGCATCAACAGGTGGTAACTGTGCGTTTACAAAAAATGGAGAAATTATTAAAACCGACAATGGTGTTACCATCATTGGTAAATTAGACCAATTGCCAACGCAAGCATCACAATTATATGGCAATAATTTATGTCATTTATTAGATGATATGGGTAAAGCCGAAAAGTGGAAAATTGATATGGAAGATGCTGTTGTTTCGCGTGCAATGGTAACGTACAACGGAAAAATCAATTGGCCACCAGCACCACTTCCAGTAAGCCCTACAGCAGGAGGAAAACCAAAAGTAGTGCCACCTACTGCCGAAGAAATAAAAATTTCGGAAGAAGAACAATCTAAAAAAGCTGCAACATCAATGCTTATAAGATTAGGTGTAGTTGGTGTTTTATTGCTATTGGTAGGAAAATTTGCTCCTGCAGAGTTTATACAACACTTCACAGTATTTGTATTGGCCGTATTTGTTGGCTGGCAATTAATTACCAATGTTGCACACTCGTTACACACCCCATTAATGGCTGTAACCAATGCAATTAGCGGTATTATTGTAGTAGGTGGATTATTACAAACAACCGATGATATTAGCAACCCTATGACCATATTGGCATTTATTGCCATATTAATTGCTAGCATTAATATTGTTGGTGGTTTTGTTGTTACGCATCGTATGTTGAAAATGTTTAAAAAATAAGAAATTATGTTTATAGCAAAAGAAATACAAACAGCAGCATACTTATTTGCGAGTATCCTGTTTATTTTAAGTTTAGGTGGCTTATCATCTCAAGAATCGGCAAAGCGTGGCGTAATTTATGGTATTGTAGGTATGATTGTTGCAATTATTGCTACCGTATTAGGACAAGGCGTTGCAGGTCATATATACATTATTGGGGCTATTGCCATTGCATCAGTAATAGGCTTAATGTTGGCTCGTAAAGTAGAAATGACTTCTATGCCACAGCTAGTAGCAATACTTCACAGTTTTGTGGGTTTAGCAGCAGTGTTAGTTGGTTTTGGTTCTTACCTCGACCCAAAATCGCATGAACTAACTGGCGCTTCACATATCATTCACTTAGTAGAAGTATTTGTTGGCATTTTTATTGGTGCAATCACCTTTACAGGCTCTATCATTGCTTGGGGTAAATTAGATGGCAAAGTAAATTCCAAACCATGGAGCTTTAGTGGCTTACAAACCATGAACCTCATTCTGCTTTTAGTATGCATTATACTTGGTGTATTTTTCTGCAATGCCGAAGGAACTTCTGGGATGTTATATTTATTGATAATGACGGCCATTGCTTCATTTATAGGAGTTGTATTGGTTATGGCTATTGGTGGTGGCGATATGCCTGTGGTAGTTTCAATGTTAAACTCTTATTCTGGTTGGGCTGCATCGGCTGCAGGGTTTATGTTGGGAAATGATTTATTAATTGTTACAGGAGCACTGGTTGGTAGTTCTGGTGCTATACTTTCTATGCACATGTGTCATGCTATGAACCGCTCCTTTTTCTCCGTAATATTTGCAAGTGGCGGTGGTTCTGCTTCAAAAGGCGAAGCAAAAGCAATTGAAGGCGAGGTAACTGCATTAAATCATGAAGAAGTAGCTGGTTTATTAAAAGAAGCAAAATCAATAGTAATTGTTCCTGGCTATGGTATGGCGGTTGCAAAAGCGCAATACCCTATTTACGAAATGGTACAAACCTTACGTAAAGATGGTAAAAATGTACGCTTTGCAATACACCCTGTTGCAGGACGTTTGCCAGGTCATATGAATGTATTATTAGCCGAAGCAAATGTGCCTTACGATATTGTGCTAGAAATGGACGAAATAAATGATGATATGCCTGATACTGATGTTGTGATGGTTATTGGTGCCAACGATGTTGTAAACCCTAGCGCACAAGACGACCCAAACAGCTCTATTTACGGTATGCCTGTTATTGAAGCTTGGAAAGCCGAAAAAGTAATCATCATGAAACGCTCTATGTCGGCAGGTTATTCAGGCGAAGACAATCCATTGTTTTACAAACAAAACTCCGAAATGCTTTATGGCGATGCAAAAGCGAGTGTTGAGAAGTTATTAGGATTTTTGAAAGCTTAGTTAGCTATTGGACTATTGGATGTTAGATATTGAAGTATTGAGATTTTAGACAAGGCGTTCCGTATAATTATTCGGGACGTTTTTTTATTACAATTAAAAGTCATTCCGATCCACCTCAGGCGGAAGGAATCTTTTCAAATTATTCGATAATTCAAGCAAGCTCTAGATGACTTACCAAACAAGTATGATATGAATTTCGTTGCAGCAAAACACTACATCATCCAACGCCTCATTCATGAGCTTCCATCTAAGCTATACTATCATGGTTTACACCACACCTTTGATGTATACGATGTTGCAAAACAACTGGCAAAAACCGAACATGTAACTGAGGATGATTATATATTGCTTAAAACAGCTGTATTGTTCCACGATGCTGGATTTATTGAACAGTACAAACATAACGAACCTATAGGCGTAAAAATAGCTCAAGAAGCATTAACACAATTTGGATATACCGAAGAACATATTAAAACAATAGCTGGTATAATCATGACCACTAATATGGAGCAGCCTCCACAAACACTTTTACAAAAAATAATACGTGATGCTGATTTAGATTACCTTGGGCGTAACGATTTTGAAGTACTTTCAAACTTGCTCAAAAAAGAGCTCAATGCCTTTGGTTACCAATATACTGAGGAAGACTGGGATACAATACAAATCCCTTTTCTTGAAAAGCACCACTATTATACAACAACGGCAATCAATAAAAATGACGCAAGCAAACAATTAAATATCGCTACTATAAAAAAGCGACAAACTAAAAATTAAATAACAATGGGAATTTTATCATTTAAAGATTTTGAAGTAAACAAAGTGTTCGACTTTGGCTATGTTACACTTACAGAACAAGAGATTATTGATTTTGCTACCTTTTTCGACCCGCTTGATTTTCACATGGATAAAGAAGCTGCTGAAAAAAGTATGTTCGGACGTTTAGTTGCCAGTGGGCCACAAATTTTTAAAGTATTCCACATCACCAAATGGATACCATTATTTAAAAACACCGTAATGGGTGGACTAGAAGTAAAATGGCGTTTTTTAAAACCTATTTATGCAAACACAAAAATATTTGGCAAAGCTACTATTGAAGACATGAAGCCTAATCATGAAAAAGGTTATGCGACAGTTAAATGGCACTTCGATTTTACCAACGAAGCAGGAGAATTACTACAAACCATTGATATGGTTGTTCTGCATTCAATGATGCGATAAAAAAAGCTAATAGCTTATTGTACTAATAGTTTCTTTTTTAACTTCAAGCTAAAACTGCTTTACAAGTAGTCGCTCTTTTTAGGAGTCGAACTATCCTACACTATTTTCTTTATTTTTAAATACACACCTAACAATGCAATGTATTGCCAACAAATAAACAAATATCCATAACGGAAGTGTAGTAATAATTAACCTATCCCCTTCATTAAATGAGACCGGACTTGTTAGAAAAATATAATATACAACAAGTAACGGAATCAACAACAATAAAAACAAAACAAACGCTCGTTTTCGCAAGTAGTATAAAAGCAGCAGCAAGGGAACAATAAATAAAATGTGTAAATAAAAATAAATCGTATTCACAACTGTCATATACATAGCCCAACCGGTATATATAAAGCCTCTTGGACCAATTAGAAAACTAGAAAAACCATTCAAATTACTTTTTAAATTTTGAAGGTATAATGAAAAGTAAAGCGCCTTGTTTTCAAACACATATGCATTTACATCTGCTGAAGTAAAACTTGTAATTTTTTCTCGAGCTTCTGATAATGAACACAACTCATTTTGTTGCATCCCCTGAGCAAATAAATAATTACGAAAGGTTTCGGAACTGATTAAAGATATTGTAAAAACATTGTATTTTACTTTCATCAACGTAAGCTGAAAAAAGAGAGGTAAAAGCAACGCAAATAATATAATTATTTTGCGAGGCGCATTTTTATATTTTTTTAAATAAAATAAAGGTAAAATAATAAATAAAATAAATAATAAAGGGATATAAAAAACAGGCTTTACAACCGATAGTAACACAAACAAAATAAGAACCCTGTGAAAATAAAACAGAGATTGAATACGATTAATATAAACCACAGTAGTGTACAAAAAAAACGATAACAACAATATGGTTGTAACTTCTGTTAAACATTGCATTGTAAGACCTAGTAATGAAAAATTAGTAGCCATTAAAAGTGCACCAATATATCCTAGTAATTTATTGTCAGTAGCCCTCTTAATAGAAAAATACAACAAGTTAACAGCAACAAACCAAAATACAACCTGCATTAACCATAAGCCCGTAACACCTATAGTATTCAACACTATTAATAAAATTAAAGGGAATAAAAATGGTCTAAAATTAGAAAAACCTATTTCAGAAAACTTATAAAACTCATTACTAGTATGTACATAGGTAGTAGAATCATATGTTGTAAACATTATTCCACTCTCTATGTCTATATTCAAACTACTGAAAAAAAAATAGTAAATAATAATCAATACATAATTGAGTATAAAAATATCGCTATATTTTTTTAAATACTTCATGAATGTACTATCAACTATTACTTAATCTGTTAGTTCAACTTTATTATCTCCATTATTTTTTCTCCGTCAACCGTAATTTTATGAACAGAAGTTCCAATATCAAAATCTTGAGGATGATTTCTGAAATTAGTTAAAAAATAATTGGCTACGTTTTGATTATTATTCCATTTCAAGCGTTCTCTTTCTAGAGGAGTAAGCATATTGAAATTTAAAATACCTGGCAAGTTTTGAACTGAAATATTAATTTCTGCCGACTTATCGTTTTCTGCAATATACTCCAACGCTTGCTTATATGATAAGCCCCAATAATCCATTTCAAAACGCTGTTGCAAATTACTCCCTGCAAAAAAATTGAAATACACATTTTGATATGGATGATTTTTAACCATTACAATGGTAATCCATACAATAAAACTTAATGTTACGTATGATAAAGCTTTTTTATATTTTTCTGACTTAATAAAATTCATCAGCTCAGCAAAACCGTACAGGGCAATAATTAGAAAAAAAGGATAGATAAAAAAAACATGTCGCCAGCCATCATACAAAGTTGAATTTAAAACAATAACGGCTAGTATAGGAG
>JBASCV010000196.1:0-3084 GCA_049651825.1 Bacteroidia bacterium | reverse complement strand
AAAAACTCGTTCTTATCATCTTCTTTTTCTTTTTGCTTGAACAAAAAGAAACAAAAATTCAAGAACAAACGATTCCTACCGCACAGGCAACACGGCATCGCGTTTGTTCAATCCTCACGCACGGTTTAATAACTTTATTTTTAGTAAAAACTAAATTTATATTATTGTATTTATAGCAATAAAGCCGATATATTTTTTATGCGTAACATGAGTAATTATGTAATTTATCTGTTTTAGGGCCAAGCAGAGTGTATTTTTTGAACAATGTTTAAAAAACGGTTAATAACTATTTGTTAAAAGACACTTTTTTGGAACAGCAGTGAAACCTAATTGAATTATTAGCGTAGAACAAAGCAGTTTTGCCAATGTTGACTATCGCACTTTACAAACATTATCAGGCATTTCAAAGCAAATTAGGTACAATCCATAAAATAAATAACTCATGACGATAGAACAATTAAAAGAAATGGTTGTTTGGATTGAAGGCCAAATTGCATATTTGGAAATGTCGATTCAAGAAGCACAACAAACCAATAATTTTGGACGTAAGCTTCAACACGAAGGGATGCGCAATGGCTTTGTAAATTGCCTTAGCAAATTAAAAAAACACCTTCACAAACGCTCTAACAACAAACCATTAACAAATGGTATTTAATTAACTTAAACTATTTCACCATGAATCCAGAACAGATGCAACAAATGGTTAAATGGCTGAACCAACAAATCATTAATTCAAATGAATTAATGAACGAAGCACATCAAGCCAACAATTACTGCGTAGAAACTCAACTAGAAGGTTTAAAAGAAGCCTACGTAAAATGCTTGACCAAATTAAGCAAAATGTAATTTAAAAGAGGTAATACGAGATGTTTTACCCTATTGTGCAACATTTATCATTTGGCCGGCTTGCAAACGCAACGCTTCACCATTTATTTTTTTGATGTAATTGGTAGTAGTTCCAAAGCGTTTTGCAATGCCCCAAATGGTATCTCCTTTTTCAACGGTATATACTTTAGCATCTTTAGGATAGGCTGCAATCCCCCACTTTGTTTGCTTCAACGTAAGTTCATTACACAACAATTTTTGTTCACTTAAGGATACCAAATATTTAGGATTAATGGGCATACCCTTAAACCGCACTTCGAAATGAAGATGAGAACCTCTGGAATGACCTGTATTTCCTCCTAAACCAACCAAATCGCCAGCGGAAATAACCTGCCCAGGAATAACCTTAATTTTAGATAAATGAGCATAAACGGTTTCCAATCCATTATAATGCCTAATAATAACCACATTACCAAAACCACCATAAGGCTTTGCTACCCTTACCATACCATCAAATGCGGCTGCAACGGGATCGCCTTTTTCTAAATCAATATCAATTCCTTTGTGTTCTCTATTATCGCGCCATCCAAAACCAGAAGTGATTATACCATTGTAGGGGTGATGGTAATCGTTTTGTTTGCCAGTAATCAGCTGTAAGGTTACGGTGGTATCGCCCTCTAACTTTAGCATATCTTCCTCAGGAAAAAGCTTATCAATTTCCCAGCTTACATAATACTCCGTAGCTGGTATTAAATTGCCTGCAGATGAAGCATTGAGACTCTCGTCTTCTTTTATGTTTGCCACAGCTAAATCAATTTCGGCAAGCAAATCAACAGGTACTTTTTCTAAACCAAATAAATAATCAACCAAAACAATCAATTCGCGCTTATTCATTTTTTGAATGGCACTTTTTTGTTTATCTACCGGAAGTTTTGAAAAATTAACTGCAACGCTATCTTGCGAAAGCAACAAATCGCCCGCAGCAACAAGCAACTGTGCACTTAACACAAAGGAAAGCAGGGTTATTAACAATCGCTTATTCATAAAAAACATCATCTCTGCAAAAATCCACATTTTTTATCCATAAATTTTAGCGCATCTAAAATAGTAAATTTTAGGAAAACAGCAAATAAAAAAAGCTTTCTGCTGTTGAGCAGAAAGCTTTTTACTTTTATAAATTGGAAAGTACTAAATAGTACGTCCAGGATATACTTTTAAGGCTTTATCCAAGCAAATCATGGCATTTTTTAGCGCTTCTTTATTGAGCACATATGCCAATCGAACTTCATTTGTACCAGCATTGGGAGTAGAATAAAATCCTGTTGCCGGAGCAAGCATAACCGTTTGATTATCAAACTCAAACGACTCCAACAACCATTGACAAAATTTATCGGCATTATCAATTGGTAAACGAGCTATGCAATAAAAAGCACCGCTAGGTTTTGGACAAAAAACACCATCCATTTTGTTCAACGCTTCAATTACAAAATCTCTGCGCTCTACATATTCTTTTTGAACCTTATCAAAATATTCTTTAGGAGTATTTAAAGCAGCTTCGGCACCTATTTGTCCGAACGTAGGTGGGCTAAGTCGGGCTTGTGCAAACTTCATGGCAACGGCCATCACTTCTTTATTTTTTGAAATTAAGGCTCCAATACGAGCCCCGCAAGCACTATAACGCTTTGATATTGAATCCAATAACACCACATTGTTATCAATACCCGTTAAATGCATTACAGAAACATACTCTTTGCCATCGTAACAAAACTCTCTGTAAACTTCGTCAGAAAGCAAAAACAAATCGTATTTCAGCACCAATTGTTTCAACAGCTCTAACTCTTCTTTTGAATACAAATAACCAGTTGGATTACCTGGATTACAAATCATTATGCCTTTTGTTTTGGGCGTGATTAACTTTTCGAACTCGGCAATAGGAGGCAATGCAAAACCAGTTTCGATGGTTGATTTTACGGGCTTTACCACAACACCCGCAGCACATGAAAAGCCATTGTAATTGGCATAAAAAGGCTCTGGAATAATTATTTCATCGCCTTCGTTAAAGCAACTCATCATGGCAATAGAAATTGCCTCGGAACCACCTGTTGTAATAATTATATCGTTGGCATCGATATTTATATTAAAAGTACCATAATAATCAGCCAACTTTTTTCGGTACGATTCAAAACCTGCGGAATGTGAATACTCTAAAACCGAAATATCAGCATTTTTAATGGCATCCAACATTACTTTTGGGGTTTC
>JBASCV010000195.1:0-4025 GCA_049651825.1 Bacteroidia bacterium | reverse complement strand
GTATAACAATGATGGTGTTTCTAAAGCATCACAATCAGTTACACGCCAACAGGCTGAAGAAAATGGAGCTGCAGCTTTACCTACACCAAGTGCTACACCAGCAGTAAATGCTAATCCAACAACGGATACAACTAAAAAGTAATAGTTAATAATAAAATTATTTGAAAATGTCAGAGTGTCATTACGCTCTGACATTTTTTTTGTTTTTAGGCGTAAAAACTGCAAAATTGTCTATTGGGAAGCATTTATTTCGCTTTGGCACAATAAATGCCACTGAAAAGCACATTAAATTTAATATTCATTAATCTTAAAATTATAAAACAATGGCAAAAGGAAGTTCAAACGTAAGCATCAAGCCTGTAGCGGGTAGCCAAAACAGAGTAGTTGTTGAAGCTGCTGTGGCTGAAGAAAAAACAAAAGGTGGAATTTTTATTCCAGATACAGCAAAAGAAAAACCTGTATTGGGTAAAGTTATTGCTGTTAGCGACATTGACGAAAAAGGAAATAAGCCAGCTGTAAAGGTTGGTGATACTATCCTTTATGGAAAATGGGCAGGTACCGAAGTTCAATTAGAAGGAAAAGAGTATCTGATTATGCGTGAAACAGATATTTTCGCAATCGTATAGTTACGAATAAACGAATTTTTTCGAATTTACTAATCTGTGTTTTCTGAAAATTCAAACAATTATCAAATAAAATTAACTAATATTAAAAAACATATAAAAATGGCAAAAGATATAATTTTCAACGTAGATGCACGTGATCGCTTAAAAAAAGGTGTTGATTCATTGGCAAATGCAGTAAAAGTTACTTTAGGACCTAAAGGTCGTAATGTAATTATCGACAAAAAATTTGGCGCTCCTTCAATCACTAAAGATGGTGTTAGTGTAGCAAAAGAAATTGAATTGAAAGACCCTATTGAAAACATGGGTGCACAAATGTTGAAAGAAGTTGCTTCTAAAACTGCTGATGCAGCAGGTGATGGAACAACTACAGCTACAGTACTTGCACAAGCAATTATTACAGCAGGTTTGAAAAACGTTGCTGCTGGTGCAAATCCAATGGATTTGAAACGTGGTATTGATAAAGCTGTTGTTGCTGTTGTTGAAAACCTAAACAAACAATCACAAAAAGTGGGTGAAGACAACAAAAAAATTGAGCAAGTAGCTACTATCTCTGCAAATAACGACAATGCAATTGGTAAATTAATTGCAGAAGCAATGAAAAAAGTAAAAAAAGAAGGTGTAATTACTGTTGAAGAGGCTAAAGGAACCGAAACTACTGTTGAGGTGGTTGAAGGTATGCAGTTTGACAGAGGCTACATTTCGGCATATTTTGTTACAGATGCAGATAAAATGCAAACAGTAATGGAAAATCCACTTCTTTTGATTACTGATAAAAAAATATCAGGAATGAAAGAGTTGTTGCCAGTTTTGGAAAAAGCAATTCAAACAGGTAAACCAATTGTAATTATTGCTGAAGATGTTGATGGAGAAGCATTGTCAACATTGGTTGTAAATAAAATTCGTGGTTCATTAAAAATTGCAGCTATTAAAGCTCCAGGTTTTGGCGATAGAAGAAAAGCAATGTTGGAAGATATTGCAATCCTTACTGGTGGTACTTTAATTTCTGAAGAAAGAGGATTTAAATTAGAGAACACTGAATTATCAATGTTGGGTTCTGCTGAAAAAATAACTATCGATAAAGACAATACAACAATTGTTGGCGGTAAAGGCAAAAAGGCTGATATTGCAGGACGTGTAACTCAAATTAAAGCTCAGATTGAAACTACAACATCTGACTATGATAAAGAAAAATTACAAGAGCGTTTGGCTAAATTAGCTGGTGGTGTTGCTGTATTGTACGTTGGTGCTGCTACTGAAGTAGAAATGAAAGAGAAAAAAGACCGTGTAGATGATGCTTTATCTGCAACACGTGCTGCAGTTGAAGAAGGAATTGTTCCTGGTGGTGGAGTAGCATTAATCCGTGCTATTGATGCCTTGGAAAAAATGAAAGGCGCTAACGATGATGAAACAACAGGTATTGCTATTGTAAAACGTGCAATAGAAGAGCCATTACGTCAAATTATTGCAAACGCAGGTGGAGAAGGTGCCGTTATTGTACAAAAAGTACGCGAAGGTAAAAACGACTTTGGTTATAATGCTCGTACTGATAAGTTTGAAAACTTATTTGCTGCAGGGGTAATTGACCCAACTAAAGTAACACGTGTAGCATTAGAAAATGCGGCTTCAATAGCAGCAATGTTCTTAACTACAGAGTGTGTGTTAGCTGAGCAAAAAGAAGAAACACCTGCAATGCCAATGGGTAACCCTGGTATGGGTGGTATGGGCGGAATGATGTAATATTATTCTGTTACGTGCAAAAAAGAAATCGCCCCCGCTTTTAGCGGGGGCGATTTCTTTTTATAGGTGTTTATTGCACCATTACCTTTTTGGTAATGATTGAATTGTTCATTTCAATATTAATAAAATAAATTCCTGATTTTATTTCGTTGGGTAGTTCAATTGAAAAGTTTTCATTTTCTATTATTGCATTTGCTTGCATAATTTTTTGACTTAATATGTTGTTAATACTGATTTTTACATCTGTATTGTCTGTTTTTATTTTTCCATAAATTTTATGATCCGTAATCGGGTTGGGGAATAATTCAAGAGTTGAAATTTCATTTTTATTGATTGCTGTAGAAAGGTTGGGTCCATCAATACAAATGTTAAATGTTGTTGTGGTTGGAGCAATAGAACCATAATCATATACACGTAGTAAGTAATTATTACCAATTGTTAATCCGCTTGCAACAAGTGAATCAATAGCGCTTGTGCCACTATTGTCGGCACAGGCAATTTCTGAACCATTGCACGAATTATATAATGCTAAAACAGCATCCATATTGCCATCTGGAGTTATTTTTATAGTGTGCTCTGTAGCTGTAGCAACAAACTGATACCATACATCTTGTAGGCTAGGGTTTGCAAATCCATCGCAGCTTGGTTGGGCCATTCCACTACCTGATGAAAACATTAAATTGCCTGAAACTGGCGAACAATTGGCATCTGGAATAATTGTTTGCGATGCAATACAATTATCGTTAGCAGGTGGAGTAATATTGATGTTTATGTATTCAACACTGCTTTCATTGTGTAATTTATCGCAACTAGTTATTGCATATGCAACACCAGGGAACGAACCAATATTTATGGTATCGATATAAGATGTTATTGGGCTGGGTGATATATATAGTATTTGTTGGGCATCAGTAATATCAACTGCGCTACCTGTTGTGTTTCTGTATATTACATAATATCTAACACTGTCGTTATCGCTTGCCAATCCTGGATTTTGCCAATTTAGGTTGATTGTTGTTGGTGTTGTTGTGTATAAAACATTTGCAGGTGGAAGTGGAGCTATTGAATCGAGCCAAGGCATTGTAGGAATTAGGCACTTGTATTTGTTTTGAGAAAGTCGAAGTGAGTCGGCAAAATTTTTCATATTATCTTCAATAGATGTTGAACTAAAAAATGATTCGCCTTGTACTTTGTAATTGATAAGTCGTGTACTTTTTATCTGATTCAATATATCATTAATGGCCCAATTGGCACCGCTTGGATTTAGTTGGTAGGAGGCCATTCCAGCATAGCAGTGTCGCTGATTATTATTAGCTTGTGTACCCCACCAATCGGCAAGTGTGTTGAAATCTTGGTTTGTACCAATTTTCCAGTAGAGCTGAGGTGAAACATAGTCAATGTTTTGTTCATTGAGCCACGTTACAGGATCGCAGTAAATAGCATCGTATGATGAAAGGCCCGTAATGCCAGAAGGCACTCCGTTTTTCCATATTCCAAATGGGCCAACTCCAAATTTTACGTACGGTTTTATTGTTTTTATGGTATCATTTACTCGTTTGATAAAAATATTTACATTATCTCTTCTCCAATTATCCTTGTTAGTAAATCCGCGTGGATAGGTGGTAAAAGTGCTATTATCATTAAATGAAACGCCCCCTGAAG
>JBASCV010000194.1:0-7397 GCA_049651825.1 Bacteroidia bacterium | reverse complement strand
AGGTGTTGTTATTCCTATTACTGTTAGTCGCGATAGATCAATAAACCTAATTAAAGACGCATACAAAGGCGATAAAATTATTGGTGTAGTTTCGCAAAAAAACGATACCATTGAAGACCCAACCCTTGACGATTTAAACAGAGTAGGAACCGTAGCAAAAATTATTAAAATGCTACGTATGCCTGATGGTAATACAACCGTTATCATTCAAGGTAAAAGACGTTTTGAAATAAAAGAAGTTAAACAAACAGAACCTTACATAAGAGCGTTAATAACTCCTTTTTCGGAGATAATGCCCCTAAAAGACGATAAAGAATTTATTGCTCTTACATCATCACTAAAAGATTTAGCACTACAAATTATCAAACTTAGTCCTATAATCCCAAGCGAAGCTGGCTTTGCTTTACGAAACATTGAAAGTCCATCGTTTTTAGTAAACTTTATTTCATCCAATATGAATGCTGCTGTGGCAGAAAAACAAAACATATTGGAAGTTGCCGATTTAAAAGAAAGGGCAACCAAAGTACTCGAAAATCTTACCAAAGAATTGCAATTGCTCGAACTTAAAAATCAAATACAATCAAAAGTTAAGGTTGATATTGATAAGCAACAACGCGATTATTTTTTGCACCAACAAATGAAAACCATTCAGGAAGAGTTGGGCGAAAATAGCTTTACACAAGATATTCAAGGCATGCGTGATAAAGCCAAAACTAAAAAATGGTCGGCCGATGTTGCTCAAGTGTTTGAAAAAGCACTTACCAAATTAGAACGCATGAATCCTAATGCTGCCGAATATTCAATACAAACCAATTACTTGGAAGTATTGTTAGATTTGCCATGGGACGAAAACTCTGAAGATAATTTTGATTTAAAACATGCCGAAAAAATATTGAATAAAGACCATTTTGGCATGGAAAAAGTGAAGGAGCGTATTATTGAGCACCTTGCTGTACTTAAATTAAAAGGCAATATGAAAGCTCCTATATTATGCTTGTATGGCCCTCCGGGTGTTGGAAAAACATCACTTGGCAAAAGCATTGCCGAAGCATTGGGGCGTAAATACGTACGCATGAGTTTAGGTGGCTTACGCGATGAAGCTGAAATTAGAGGGCACCGCAAAACATACATTGGTGCTATGCCTGGCCGTATTTTACAAAACATAAAAAAAGCCGGAACCTCAAATCCTGTTTTTATTTTAGATGAAATTGATAAGGTTGGTCGTGATTTTCATGGCGACCCATCATCAGCATTGCTAGAAGTGCTCGACCCAGAGCAAAACAATGCTTTTTACGATAATTATGTGGAACAAGATTACGATTTATCAAAAGTAATGTTCATTGCTACATCCAACTCATTAAGCACTATTCAGCCCGCTTTGCGCGACAGAATGGAGATTATTGAAATTAACGGATATACCATTGAAGAAAAAATTGAAATCGCCAAGCGCCATTTACTTCCAAAACAGTTGGAAGAACAAGGATTGAAAAACGAACAAATTGTTTTGTCGAACGAAATTTTGGAATATCTAATTGAAAATTACACACGCGAATCAGGAGTACGAAGTCTAGAAAAAGTAATTGCTAAAATTGTACGAAATGCAGCAAAATCAATTGCAATGGAGCAAAAGTACAATGCGAATGTATTAGAAAAAGATTTAGTAAAAATTCTTGGTCCAGCACATGCTAAAGACCGTTATCAGGGCAATGATGTAGCCGGTGTAGTTACAGGTTTGGCATGGACAGCTGTTGGTGGAGATATTTTGTTTATTGAAACCAGTATTACCAGAGGCACAGGGAAACTAACACTTACGGGTAATTTAGGTGACGTAATGAAAGAATCGGCTGTAATTGCGCTTGAATATTTAAAAGCACATAGCGATATTTTAGGCTTAAAACCTGAAGTGTTTGATAATTGGAATGTGCACATTCATGTGCCAGAAGGTGCAACGCCAAAAGATGGACCAAGTGCAGGTATTACAATGCTTACTGCATTAGCTTCGGCATTTACTCAACGTAAAGTAAAAAAGGAACTTGCCATGACAGGCGAAATAACCTTACGTGGGCGTGTATTGGCTGTGGGCGGTATTAAAGAAAAAATACTTGCCGCAAAACGCGCTGGTATCAAAGAAATTATTTTATGTATTGATAATAAAAAAGATGTAGAAGAAATTAAAAAAGAATACATCAAAGATGTTAAATTCCACTACGTTGAAAAAATGATAGATGTTGTAAAATTGGCACTACTAAAAGAGAAAGTAGAAAACCCAGTTGATTTCAACATAAAAAAAGACGAGAAAGACGAAAAAAAGAAAAAATAAGTGGGGTAAAATCAAACGGGCTAATTCAATATGAATTAGCCCGTTTGATTTATTTTGATTGATTAAACCTTATTCGATAGAACTCAATAACGTTTTTAACTCTTCGCTTTTATCAGGATATCCAAGCTTCTCGTAAGAGGTAATTAAGTTACGCAACAAACGTTTCATAATTTCTAAATTAGAACAAGGCTCATAAAAAATAGGCAATTGTTCCAATTTAAGTTGCTTTAAAAACGCATCAATTTCTTTTTGCCCAAACACAGTACCTTTGCTAAATGGATTAATGTAAAACAATACATTACTTCCTACATTTCCTTTGCTTGACGGCACTCCCATGTGTTCAACATCAACATAACACAATATAAAATGTTCCGGCAAATTAACACCATATATTGGAATATCTAAACTTTGTGCAATAATGGTATAGATAATAGACAGTAGCAAAGGATTCCCCTTTTTACTCTCTAAAACATTGTTAATATAAGAGTTTTGAGGTGCATGATAATTAGTTGTATTTCCACTAAAATTATGCACATCAAACAATATGTGATTGATTATTTTAACCTTTTCAAGTGCAGTGATATTGTTGTTCAACTCCAACCAAACATCATGCTTTATCTGATCTATTTGTTTTTGAATCTTTTTAAAGTCGATATCGGGGTACTGATAGCGGGCAATAAGCATTGCACCATCTAATAAGTTTTGTTTTTCTGGATGTGCCCAGTCCTGCAAAGCTCCCTTAATAATATCAAACTGAATTTGATGAATAATGTTTTCGATACGATTTTGAATTAGCGTATCAAATGAATGTTCCCAAGCATCCTCAAGCACAGGAATAACTTCCTGACCCAAGGATAAAAATTTTGTGCTTACATGCTTATAAACCGACTCATCGGGGTCATCAAGCAAACTGATAAGTGCATTGAGTTCATTTCTATTCATAATGTGCGAATTACAGCGTTTACCGAGAATTTTTAATAATCTCTAAGTTGTAATTTCTGTCACAAAATTATACTCAATATGAAAAGAAAATGTTACAAATGGAATAAGATTTCAACCCCAATTTGTTAATAGATACAAATTGAAGCTGAAATAAGTGTCATTAATTTATGCGGTTAATCGCTCTAAAACCAATTGAATTAAACGTTCTACGGCTGGATGATAATCCTTACTATATTGGTTTGCAACCCTGTTTGCAATAATAGCACATACTGTGCATGTATTGTGACCCAATAACGCCCCTAAACCATACAGTGCTGATGTTTCCATCTCAAAATTGGTAATTTTATGCTGCTTGTAGTTAAAATCAGTAAGTTGTTGATTAAAATCTTCCACCCATGGAGTTAAACGTAATTTACGTCCTTGCGGGCCATAAAACCCTGGTGCTGTTGCAGTTATACCTTTTATTAAATCAAAACCAATTTTATGAATTAACATTTCAGAACCCTTTACCGCATAAGGGTAAGGTAAGTTTTTATCCCAATTGGTCTGCTTAATAAATGCTTCTGAAATTTCGTTATCGTTTACTTTGGGTAAATCCAAATAGTAATTTAATAATCCATCAAAACCCAAACCATGGGTAGATACAACATAATTATCAACCGGAATATCTTTTTGTAATGCTCCAGATGTACCTATACGAACAATATTTAATACACGTTTTTGCTCTTTGATAGTACGCGTTTTTAAATCAATATTTACAGCTGCATCCAACTCATTCACCAAAATATCAATATTATCAGTACCTATACCCGAGGAAAGTACCATCACTTTTTTGCCCTTAAAGGTTCCTGTATGAGTAATAAATTCACGGTTTTGAACTTTAAAATCAACAGTATCAAAATGCTTTGAAACCAACTCTACCCTACCCTGATCACCAACAATAATAATATTATCGGCAATAACTTCGGGCAATAATTTAAGGTGGTAAACACTTCCGTTCGGATTCAAAATCAACTCTGTTTCAGGGATAGTATTGTTCATTTGTATAACTTATTTAAAGGATTTTGTAACTTTGTATCGATTTTTTAAGTAAAACCAGAATACAATTATCGTCAAAAATATTCAAAAAATATGATTCAGCACACGAATAAAATTCTAGTTCCTGTAGATTTTTCAGAACAGTCATTAATTGCACTAGATCAATCGTACAACTTAGCAAAAGAATATCATGCCGAAATTACGTTGCTTTATGTAATTGAAGAAAATGGTTTATTATCTAAACTATTTTCAAGTGAGCAACACGAAACACTTAGAAATGAAATTCAAGATAAACTAGATGAATTGGCCGCAGATGTTGAACAAAAACGCCAACTGAAAGTAAATACCCTCATTGCTAAAGGAGTTATTTATGAAAAAATAGCTGAAATTGCTGAGCTTATTAATGCTACCATGATTATTATGGGTACTAATGGAGAGCAAGGTTTAAAAAAGCGCTTTATTGGTTCTAATGCATTGCGTGTAACACGCGAATCACAAATTCCTGTAATAACAATTAAAGGCAAACATCACCGCAATGGTTGTAAAAATATTGTTTTACCACTTGATTTAACCAAAGAAACACGTGAAAAAGTATCTAAAGCGGTTGAATTATCTCGTTTATTTCATGGTGCAACGGTTCGCGTTGTTTCTATATTGTTTACTACCGATGAATTTTTGGTAAATCGCCTTAATCGTCAGTTAGGACAAGTAAAAGCATTTTTAGAAAAAGAGGAAGTAACCTGTACTGCCAAAATTGTAAATGCAGTAAAAGACAAAGGCAACTTAGCTGAACATGTTATTGAATATGCTAAACAAGTTGATGGCGATTTAATCATGATTATGACTCAGCAAGAGGTTGATTTTACTGAATTATTTATTGGATCGGCTGCTCAAGAAATTATCAATCAATCACCAATTCCAGTATTTAGCATTCGTCCGATAAAACGAAAAGATACAACGGTGTTTACTCCGTATTAATGAATGAGTGTTCATCTTCTTCGAAGTTATTAGCTACGAAGAAGATGAATTTCAAGTAAAACATATTGCAAATGAACTCATTTGAGGTGAAAAAAATTCTTGTTCCTATCGATTTTTCGCCTACTTCGCTTGGTGTAGTTGAACATGCCGCTAGTATTGCCAAACAATTTCAAGCCGAACTAATATTGTTGCATATTGTAGAAAATCATTGGGAAAAATTTAGCATAGTTGTTCCTGAAATGCGTATTCATCCTCCGGAAGGACTTGTAAATGCCATCGAAAAAAGGTTAGAAGAAATTTCAAAAAATATTTTTATTACTTATGGCGCAAAATCGTTGTGTATTACTTCTAGCGGTACTATTTTCAGTGAAGTTGTTTATATTGCTCAAGAACAAAAAAGTGATTTAATTATAATGGGAACCCACGGCACATCGGGGTTTACAAATTTATTTATTGGTAGTAATGCATTTAAAGTAGTAACAAGTGCTACATGTCCTGTAATTAGTATTCAACAACCCAATAGTGGAGTTGAACTTAAAACTATTTTAGTACCCATAGATAATTCATCACATTCGCGCCAAAAAATAAACTATGCAATTGTAATGGCACGTACCTTTGGGGCACAATTACACATTGTTGGCTTAGATACGTTTTATGACGCGGATGAATTATATTCATTTGAAATAAAAATAAAACAAATTGAAGATTATATACATCGATGTGATTTAAGTTGTACACAACAAATAGTACAAGGTAATAATCAAGCAAGCATGACCTTAGCAATTGCTGAAAAGATAAATGCCGATTTGATTGTAATTATGACCGACCAAGAAGAAAACATTACAGGTAGATTGATGGGAACCTATGCTCAACAAATTATTACACAATCAAACATTCCTGTAATGAGCATACAACCTGTTTTTGAGAATTGATAATGGAGAATTGTTTGAATTTACGTTATTAGAAAAGCAAAACAGTACTTATTTATTTCGCTCGCTCTTCTTTATCTTTCAACACTATAAAAATAAGTACAGCTAATAATGCTGTAACTATAGTGAACATTTTTTCTATAAGTGTTTTTGCAAACAAATTTCCAATGGTATTAAGGCTAAAAAGCACCACAAACAGCCATAAAACAATACGAATTAATTTGTTTGATGCTTTTATTTTCAGGTAATTACCTTTAATAGAAAGTATAAATAACAAGAAAAAATTTACAAGTAGCGAAATGGATTCAAAAACGTACATCTGTTCATCATTTTCTAAACGCCCTCCCCAAGCAATTGAATAAGGTATTAGTTGAGTAATAATAGCACAATGGAATAAACTCACAGCTATCAAGATAATAATAACTGTATTCAACGCTTTTTGACTTGATATAATGGAATTCATATGAAAATTATTCTAAAAAACGTTGTTTTAATTCAGCTGTAGGAATCATGCACGATTCTCTTTTACCAAACCACTTGTATCTATTTTTTGCAATGATATCGTATACAAAGTTGCGTATAAAAGATGGTACAACAATAAAACCAAACATTAATTTCCAAGGAAAATTCAATTCTTTGGCTACACGCAAGGCTGCTGATGAACGGGTATATAGTTTACCATCATCAATATAAATAAATGAATTGAATTCATCCAACGGAAGCTTAAAATCCGCTAATAGCTTCTGCCCTGCGTTTGATTGCAGAGATGCAAATTTAAACGTTGCTTTTGTATCTCTTTTCAACACAAACTGTACACTGGTATTACATAAATTGCAAACACCATCAAATAAAATGATTTGTTCAACCGTTTTCATTGCACTCAATTTATGAATTTATTAGCGATTTAGTTATTTCGTTAAAATAGCTGGGAGATTTAAGTAAGCGAGAACCATACCAGGAAAACAGCTCACCATCTACAATTTTTATTTGAGCTTGAGGTAAAAGTTGTTGAAGCTCCAATACATGTTTTTCTTTAAACGGGTAGGGTTCTGATGATAAAAAAACAACATCAGGTTTTGCTTCTATCAGTTGCTGCGCATTAATAACAGCATATCTTTCGGTTAAATGTGAAAAAGCATTTGTAAAGCCACAAAATGATAGCATATTATCAATAAATGTATTTTTACAAG
>JBASCV010000193.1:0-13070 GCA_049651825.1 Bacteroidia bacterium | reverse complement strand
CTCTAACATAACTCCAGCGTTAAAAAATATCGCTCAAAAAGTATATAATGAAGAACGCATAACACCTGAAGAAGGTATTTTATTATACGAAAAAGGCGAACTGGGTTACTTAGGCAGTTTAGCTAATTTTATTAGAGAAAAAAAACATGGCAACAAGGTGTTTTTTAATCGCAACTTCCATATTGAACCAACCAATATTTGTGTGTTTGATTGCAAGTTTTGTTCGTATTCGCGCTTAATCAAACACAAAGAAGAAGATGCATGGCAATTATCAGAAGAAGAAATTTTAAACATTGTACGTTCGTATGATGGTAAACCTGTTACGGAAGTACACATTGTTGGTGGTGTTCACCCTAAAATGGGACTGCACTATTTTGCAGAATTAATCAAAAAAATAAAAGCCATTCGCCCTGACATACATGTAAAAGCCTTTACAGCTGTGGAATTGGAGTATATGTGTAGAAAAGCAAAAGTAAGTTACGAAGAAGGCTTACGTATTTTAAAAGAACACGGACAAGATTCATTGCCAGGTGGTGGTGCCGAAATATTTGATGAAACCATACGCAAGCAAATTTGTGAAGACAAATGCACATCGGCTCAATGGCTCGAAATACATGAAACAGCGCATAAATTAGGCATGCCATCCAATGCGACTATGCTATACGGACATGTAGAAAAATTTAAGCATCGTATTGACCACATGAATCGCTTACGCACTTTGCAAGATAAAACAAAAGGCTTCAACACCTTTATTCCATTGAAATTTCGCAACAAAGGCAATCAAATGAGCCATATCAAAGAGGTGGAAGTAATTGAAGATTTAAGAAACTATGCTGTGGCTCGCATTTTTATGGACAATTTTGCTCACATCAAAGCTTATTGGCCAATGATAGGGCGTACTACAGCTCAATTATCACTTTCGTTTGGAGTTGATGATATTGATGGCACAATTGATGATTCGACCAAAATATATACCATGGCGGGGTCTGAAGAACAAAACCCAGCTTTAACAACACAGCAATTGGTTGAATTAATTAAGCAAGTAAACCGTACGCCTATTGAACGAGACACGCTTTACAATGTAATTACCGATTACACCAACTATGATTTCAGTAAAGAAACTCAACTTGCTTAATTAAATGCTATGGATGCTGAATTAGAAAAAAACTTTAAAGAAGTATTAAAAACACTTTCCACACAGTTTGGTGAAGATATTGACATTCAGGCTGTATTGTTTTTAATTGGTGTTCAGGAGTTAGGCAAAGGGCCTATAAAGTTATCCAAGAATGCAAAACTAGATGTGATGCACATAGCCATTTGTACCCTATTAAGCCCTTACGGATTTTACGAATATGATGGTGAAGATGCCGATGGATGGCCCCACTGGAAAGTAAATGCGCAACTACCACCACTAAAACCTGGGCAGCAATTACAATTAATGAAACAAGCTATTGTTGATTATTTTAAAGAAAAAGAATTGAGCAATTAAGGCTTTAAAGTAACGGTTACTTCAGCTGTTTTACCTGGTTCATCCAAACGTAAAATTCCTTTTCCTACCATACCTGGGTATGAAGCACTCGTAGCTCTGATATCTAATATAGCAGGCAATTTTAATCCGATGTATGCAACTCCAGCAGCATCAGTTACATTACTGTAAGCAACCTGTCCGTTTACTGAAGGAGCTTCAGCAATAACTGTGGCACCCGGAACAACTCTTCCAGAAGTGTCTACAACAGTAATATTACCATGACTCATTTCATCTTTTTTACATGAAGTACCTGAGAAAGCCGTAACCAATAGAAATGCTACACAAACTAAAGCTGAAATTTTAAATAGAAAAGTCTTCATTGTATCAGGTTTTAAATAATTGATGTATTAATAATTTCTTCATTATCTTTACAATAGACAAATCTAATACTTTATTAATGAAATTCAAAAAGATTTTCGTTGTTTTTTTCTTTTGCAATCTAACAATCATTTGCAAATCAACAACTTATACAAAAGATTCAATACTTGAAACTAAAATTAGGATTGAAACAAGCTTTGGAAATATAAAAATTAAGCTATATAACCAGACTCCTTTACACCGCGATAACTTTATAAAATTAACAAATGAGCATTATTTTGATAGTTTATTGTTTCACAGAGTGATACAAAACTTTATGATTCAGGGCGGAGACCCTGACTCTAAAAATGCACCAGCCCAAATGGAACTTGGTAACGGTGGACCAGGCTATACCATTCCTGCTGAGTTTAGGAGTGAATTATTTCACAAAAAAGGCGTATTAGCTGCTGCACGCGATAGCGATTTAGAAAACCCTAGTCAGGCATCTGCTGGTTCACAATTTTATATTGTTCAAGGAAAAGTGTTTAATGATTCGTTACTACAGGTACAAGCCAAACGTATTACTCGACTCAAATTGTACAATCGAATAGTAAACAAAAAAGAAAATGCACAATTAATTGAAAAGCACAAATTTTTTAGTGAACAAAAACAAACGGATAGCACGAAGCATATCAATGATATTATCAACAAACAAGTAGATGCAGCGCTTGCCAATGAACCATTACACGCATTTAGCCAAGAACAAATAAAAACCTACAAAACAATAGGCGGAACACCCCACTTGGATGGAAGTTATACCATTTTTGGTGAAGTAATAGAAGGGCTTGAAGTGATTGACGCCATTGCAAAACAAAAAACAGATAAGAACGATAGGCCAATAAGTGATGTACGCATGAAAATTAGGATTATTGAGTAGTGCATAATTATAGAAACTGAATAAATTTTATTCAAAAAAAATCTAGTACCATCCCGCAGTCTTCGACAGGTTCAGACTTACCGCTCGAACGTCCATATGAGTTATCAAGTGATAAGCTTGTTGAACCACCTAAACATTTACGATAGACATGAAATTCTAGCACTTTGTTTTATTAACTCATGTAAGGCACAAAACTCTGATTGTAACAATAAATACAGTAAATATGTTTTCAAAAATAACAGCGTATTATATCAGAAGCCTCGTAAGCTCCATAGAATATAAGAACTCGCTTTCTTCTGAGCTTCACCTAAACAGAGGTTCCTTTTACTCAAAATTATCTTCTTGTCCTTTTTTCTTGATAAAAAAGGACGAAAAAATCAAGAAAAAACGATTCCTGCCGCACAAGCGACACGGCATCGCGTTTTTTCATTCCCTGCGCACGGTTTCATAAAAATATTTTTTTGCAATGATAAAAATTTACCGCAAAGGTGTTCCTTTATAAAGTTTATTACCTTTGTATAAAATACCTTAATCATGAAAAACAAAATAGATGAATTACTCAATGAAATTGAAAACTTTGCTGCTGAAAGCAAAGAGCATGTTGAGGAGTTTAGAATTAAAATATTAAGTAAAAAAGGAAAGGTAACTGAGCTGTTTGATGAGTTTAAAACAGTGGCTCCTGAGCTTAAAAAAGAAGTTGGACAAAAACTGAACGAGCTTAAAATAAAAGCTCAAGAAAAAGTAAATGAACTGAAAGAAAAATTTGAAGGTGCGGAAGATGCTACATCTAATGATTTGGATTTAACATTACCTCCTGAAAGAGTTTCGGTAGGCTCGCGTCATCCGCTATCGTTGGTACGCAATCAAATTATTGATATATTTTCGAGAATAGGTTTTACCGTTTCGGATGGACCAGAGATTGAAGACGATTGGCATAATTTTACAGCATTAAACACACCTGCCGATCATCCTGCACGTGATATGCAAGATACGTTTTACATCAGCGAAAATCCGGATACCGTGCTACGTACACAAACATCATCGGTACAGGTGCATATTATGGAAAATAGCAAACCACCAATACGTACCATTTCGCCAGGTAGAGTGTATAGAAATGAAGCTATTTCGGCAAGAGCACACTGCCAATTTCATCAGGTAGAAGGCTTGTATATTGATAAAAATGTTTCGTTTGCGGATTTAAAACAGGCTTTGCTTTATTTTTCAAAAGAAATGTTTGGGGAGGAAACTAAAATCAGATTACGTCCTTCGTTTTTCCCTTTTACTGAAATAAGTGCTGAAATGGATATATCATGCCCTTTCTGCAAAGGCAATGGATGCAATATTTGTAAAGGTGCTGGTTGGGTAGAAATATTGGGTTGCGGTATGGTTGACCCTGCAGTACTTGAAAATTGTAAAATTGATAGTAAAGTATACAGCGGATTTGCTTTTGGTATGGGCATTGAACGTATTACAATGCTTAAATACCAAGTAAAAGACTTGCGTTTGTTTTTTGAAAACGATGTACGTTTTTTAAAACAATTTAAACCTGTATTGTAATATTATCTTAACGGCTTTTACGAAGGTAAAGTATGAGCAATCAACGGCTTGATTATATATTGCAAATGCTTAAAACAGAGCCTAACGACTCGTTTTTGCGTTATGCGCTATCGTTGGAATATGCCAAATTAAACGAGCTAGAGAAAGCGATTGAAACCATTGAAGCGCTTCTTAAAGATGATTCGAATTATGTAGGCGCTTACTATCAATTAGGAAAACTATACGAACAAATAGGGAATGCT
Organism: Bacteroidia bacterium; assembly: GCA_049651825.1. Classification (GTDB taxonomy): domain Bacteria; phylum Bacteroidota; class Bacteroidia; order 2-12-FULL-35-15; family 2-12-FULL-35-15; genus 2-12-FULL-35-15. The sequence goes on along the minus strand of JBASCV010000193.1, from coordinate 8,509 downwards.
CCTTTAGCAATTGACACCTACAAAAAGGGAATTATCATTGCTCAACAACAAAACAACAGAAAAACTTTAGGTGAGTTGAATGAAGCATTACTATCAATTGAAGATGATTGATAGTAGTGCTTTTTAACGCGTTTTAATTTCCGAAAAAAGAGTATTCAATTTTTGCTGAATAAGTTTATCGTTTTCCAACTGCTTTTCAATCGCTTTAGTATCCTCAGCACTCAATTTCAATTTTGAGTTTTTCAATTTTTGATTGTTATCAGCAATGCGTACTTCGTAAAAGGTAATTAAATCTTTTATTGTTTTGCGTGCATAAAAAGTAACCCACTTGCTTTCATTGCTATCTTCGGCAATATCTTTCAATAGTTTAGCTCCCAACATAATGGTTTCATTTGTTAAGCTGCGTTGTAAATAAAGCCCATATATAGAAACAAAACTAATACGCGAGAAACTAGTAAATTTATCTTTTACGTTCAAAAAATAAGCATTGTGTTCATCACCACCATAATTAGCGTATAAATCAGCTATAGCAAAAAGTATATCAGTACTTTTTTCGTTCTCATATTTTTTTGCAAGCTTCATGCCTTCTTCTGGACTGGCTTTGGAAATACCTATTAAACCTGCACCCATTACAGTGTATGACTTGTCATCTAAAGCATTTTCGTACACTTGTTTTAAATCAGCATCATTATAATTATCAATCAAATAGTAAATAGCAGTGGCTCTTGCAATGGCATTATTATCGGTTTTAGCCATTTTTACTAACTCGTTTTTTATTTTGCCTTCATAACCCTTTGCAACATCTTTTAAATATTGTACTGCATCGGTGCGAATTTTCCAAAAAGAATCGTTTATTGCAGCAATAATTGTTTCAGTAGCCAATATATCAGAAGCGTTTTTTGACAATTCGCTTAAAGCCTCTCTCCTATCTTCATACAAAGGCGCATATTTATACTGAAAAGCCCATTGAGCAAGGGTTTTATCTTCATACTTTGTACATAGTATCACTTTGTCGGCATCAACATTTACTAAATCAGGATTAGGCGAATCAAATTCAAATGTTTCATCTAATTTGGTTACTGTTATATGATGACGCTCTTTTTTGCCATTGGCATAAATATCAATAGCCATAGGCAATTTAAACAATGGATTTTCTTGCAAATTTTGTGTTTGAATAATTTGTATTTTTTGTTTTTTAGGTATGGTATCGTAAGCAGTTTTAACAACTAATATTGGATGTCCGGCCGATAAAAACCATTGATTAAAAAACCAATTCAAATCTTCGCCTGTAACTTTTTCAAAGGCCATACGAAGGTTGTGTATTTCAACGCTGTTAAATTTATTGGTTTCCAAGTATAATTTTAATGAAGCAAAAAACGCTTCATCACCAACATAATTACGTAACATATGAAGCACCTGTCCGCCTTTGTTATAGCTATGTGCATCAAACATATCTTCTTTATCGTTATAATTAAAACGCACTAAGTTTACTTGCTTACTTGCCGATTCTGACAAATAACCATTTTTTGATTCTTCGTGTAAATAATCGGCTTCATCTTTTCCATACTTATGTTCTTTCCATAAATATTCGCCATAAGTAGCAAACGATTCGTTCAAGGGCAAATTGCTCCACGATTCGCAAGTAACTAAATCGCCAAACCATTGATGAAAGAGCTCATGTGCAATTACGTCCTCATAGTTTTTATCTAACAATTCTCTATCGGTACGCTGTATAAACTCGCCATGTAAGGTTGCTGTAGTATTTTCCATTGCCCCCGAAACGTAATCGCGAACAACCACTTGCGAGTATTTGTTCCACGGATATTCTACACCCAATTTGTTTGAGAAAAAATCGAGCATTTCGGGTGTATTGCCAAATATTTGTTTTACATAAGGTGCATACTCATGCTCAAGATAATAACTCACTTCTTTATCGCGCCAAGTATCTTTTGCTATGGCAAAATCGCCAATAGCCATCATAACAAGGTATGGAGCATGTGGCAAATCCATGCGCCAACAATCGGTGCGTGTGCTATCGCCATTATCGCTAGAAAACTGAAGTTCGCCATTGGATAGTGTTACGTATTTTTTGTTGACAGTGATGCACAACTCGTTTGTCATTCGTTCGTTTGGTTTATCAATAGTAGGAAACCAAACAGAGCTTGATTGTGTTTCGCCTTGAGTCCATATTTGTTGAGGCTTCCCTTTTTCAGTACCTAATGGATTGATGAAATACAAGCCCTTATCATCGGTTATAGCAGCACTTCCACCACCTTTTTTAAGCTCGTTGGGTTTGGCTATGTATTCAATAAAAACGCTGTATTCCTCGTTTCGGCTGTATTCTTTATCCAATATAATTTTAATTACATCATTTTCGTAGGTATATTTTAATGGCTGTTTTACATCTCTTGTTTCGCCCGGAAACTCCAACTTTTCGTCACTATTTTGTTTCTCAGATACTGTTTTGATTAACGATACCTCATTAATCGTCATTCCACGAGCATCTAACTCTAAAACAGATGTAGGATAAAAATAGGGTTTCACTTTAATTGTTGCTTTGCCATACAAATACTGTTTTTCCCAATTAAAACTAACATCTAGCTTGGTGTGTATAATATCGTTTACACGTTTTTCAGAAGCTCGGTATTCAGCTATAGTTGCATCGGCATTTACTTCAAGGGTATCGAGATTGATTGCATTGCTTGCAAATGTATTTTTTTCGGATTTCTTGAATAACTTACAAGAAGTAAATAACACTACAAAAGTTAAGGCAAGAAGTAAATATTTTTTCAAGTTCATTGTTGATGATTTTAAGGGTGTAAAGGTTGTGAAAATATTATGGATTTCAAATTGCTATGTACAATATACCTGAAAAACAAATAGTTGCAAATACCGTATATTCTGGATATATTTGATAAGAGCATTAAAAAAGCGATTCTTCGAAGAAGAACCGCTTTAGATGTTTTCACAACGGAAATAATCCTTATTGTGATTTGCTTCAAAATGTGATACAAAGGTATAAATAAAAACGAGATATGAAAAAAATTTTAGGATTGGATTTGGGTGTAGCTTCAATAGGATGGGCAATAGTTGAAGAAAATAATGAAAAGCAAGAGTTATTAACTTCAGGAGTAAGAATAATACCTATAGATACTGAAACTGCAAACAATTATAGCAAAGGAGCTGCTACTTCTAAAAACCAAGATAGACAGTTAAAACGAAGTGCGAGGCGAAATAACCAGAGATATAAACTAAGAAAACATTTTCTAAATAAATTCTTAGAAGAAAATAATTTATTCCCTATTCCCGTTGAATTGTTTAAAATGGATTCATTAAAACTATATGGATTAAGGCATAAAGCATTAAATGAAAAAATAACTCTACAAGAATTAGCTCGAATATGGTTTCATTTAAACCAAAAACGAGGGTATATTGATAGTAGAAAAGGACAAAGTGAAGAAGATAAAGACACTAAATATGTTGAAATAATAAAGGCAAGAAGTAAGAATTTATATGAAAACTATCTAACTGTCGGCAGTTATTTTCATCATAAACTATTAGAAAATCCTTTCTACAGAATTAAATCTGGTGACGATAAAGAAAATATATTTTTAGTAGATGACTATAAAATCGAATTTGACTTAATATGGAATAAACAAAAAGAGTTTTATCCTGAATTTTTAAGTGATAAGAATTATGATAGAGTTCGTAATAAAATTATTTACTATAAAAGAAAACTAAAATCACAAAAGCATTTAATTGGGGAGTGCAGGTTTGAATTAAAGCATAAATGCATGCCTATATCATCTCCCATAGCACAAGAGCTCCGGTTATGGCAGGATGTAAACAAAGTAAGAATAAAAGATAAATACAATAATGAAACGGAACTTACTAAAGAAAACAAAATAGATTTATTTCAGTATCTGAATGAAAATGAAAAAATAACCGAAAAAGATTTTTTAAAAAGATATATTAATGAAGCGAATTCGAAAAACTATAAAACAAATTTTGAAAAACAATTAAGAGGATATGTATTTAAGGTAAAGCTTATCAATTTATTAAAAGAGCACAATATTGATGAAACAATTTTTGATGATTTTGATGCATTACAAAATAATTTCTCTGAGCATCCATTATTTAAAATTTGGCATTTGTTATATGCTACAGAGGAATCAAAAGACATAAAAAAAATTCTCCAGGAAAAATATTTTTTTAATGACGAACTTATATCAGGCATTTTAAAATTATCACTTAAAAACGACTTTGCAGCGTTAAGCTCCAGAGCTGCCAGAAAGCTAATCCCACATTTAAGAGAAGGACTAATGTATGACCAAGCTTGTAAAAAAGCAGGCTACAATCACTCTAACAGTTTAACAAAAGAAGAAAATGAATTGAAAGAAATTATAAGTATTGATAAACTTAAAAATATAAAGCCAAATGAATTAAGAAATCCTACTGTTGAAAAAATACTTAACCAATTAATTAATTTATTAAAAGGTTTAAATAAAGACGGATACTCATTTGATGAAATAAGAATAGAATTGGCACGTGATTTAAAAAAGAACGCAAAAGAAAGACAAAAAATCACCAAACAAAATGCAGCCAATGAGGCTTTTACCAAAAAGTGTATTGATGACTTAGTTAAAGAAGGTTATGGCAAACCATCAAAAAGAGATATTGATAAATATAAACTTTGGTTAGAATTTGAAAGGTGTAGCCCATATGAGCCAAACAATACAATTAAGTTAGCAGATCTATTTGATAAGGCAAAATATGAAATAGAACATATTATTCCAAAATCAAGATATTTTGATGACTCATTAAATAATAAAACAATCGCACGTGTTCATATAAACAAAGAAAAAGGCAATCAAACTGCTTATGATTATATGAAAACTAAACAACCTGAATTATTGCATCAATATGAAGAATGTATAAAACGAACAAAGTTATCAAGAGCAAAAAGAAATAATTTATTAATGCTTGGCACAGAAATACCTGATGACTTTATTAATCGCCAACTTAATGAAACAAGATATATTACGAAGGAAACATTAAAAATTCTAAAAACAGTTTGTAAAAATGTAACGAGTACTAGTGGAACAGTTACCGATTATTTACGTCATAATTGGGGCTATGACAATGTATTAATGGATTTGAATTTCGAAAGAATTTCGCCTGAAGAAATTGAAATAAAAGAAATAAATGGACAAAAACGAAAAGTAATTAAAGATTGGACAAAACGAAACGATAATAGACACCATGCTGTAGATGCTATTGTTATTGCGTGTACCAAACAAAGTCATATTCAACAATTAAATAAATTGAATTCCTTTTTTGACAAGCCTCAAGATTTGAAACCTGTTGCCATCAAAGCTAAAATTCCATTTGAATATGAAATAGTAAAAAACAATATTGCCAACATCTTAGTTTCATTTAAAGCAGGAAAAAAAGTAGCAACAATCAAAAAAGTTGGTTTAGACAAATGGGGTAAAGTACCCAAAAATTTTGGGCAAGTAACACTCGTTCCAAGAGGGCGATTACATGAAGAGTCTGTTTATGGGAGCAATCATAAGCAACAAAAAATAGATATTAAAAAACTTACAAATGTTAACCAATGTGTTGTTGGTTGGCAACAAGAATTAATTGAAAAGCATATAGCGAAATATAACAATGATTTAAAAACCTCTTTGTTGAATTTGAAAAAAGATCCAATCATCTATGGGGATAATCTTTCACTTGAAAAAGTAACCATTTTTGTTGATGAGAATGTAAAAAAATACAATTTGCAGTATACCGCAACTAATAAATTTGATATTAAGGCCGCCAGCAGTATTGTAAATAAAAATGTAAAAGATATTATAATAGCACGATTAAAAGCAAATGATAATGACCCAGCAAAAGCATTCAAAAATTTAAAGGAAAATCCTGTTTATTTTAACAAGGAAAAAGGAATAGAAATAAAATCAGTAAGATGTTATACAGGAGGTTCAGATTATCCAGCATTACACGAAAGAGCTAACGGAGTTACTCTAAATAATAAGCAGGGCAAAAAAATTACAGATAAAAAGCCGGTCGATTTTGTAAAAGGAGGTAATAATCATCATATCGCAATATATGAAGATGAACAAGGAAACAGATTTGAAGAATGTGTTTCCTTTTTCGAAGCATTTAAACTAAAACAAAGTGGATTAGATGTTATTCAACGAAATCATACCAAGGGGTATAAATTTATTGTAAGTCTTCAACAAAATGAAATGTTTGTTTTCGGTTTAAACAAACAAGAATTGGAACACGCAATAGAACAAAACAACACCTCTATTATTGGAAAGCATTTATATAGAGTACAAAAAATACAATCGAAAGATTATACTTTTCGTCATCATTTAGAAACAAAACTAGACGATTCTAAATCAGCAAAAGAGTATAAAAAATTTATTCGAATTTCAAGCTTAGCTAATCTAAACGGAATAAAAGTAAGAGTCGGCAATACAAATAAAATTTCAATACTAAATGATTAAACGCACTCTATACTTTGGCAATCCATCTTATTTGAATCTTCAAAATTCTCAACTGGTTTTACGTTTGCCTGAAGTAGAAAAAAATGGTACAATTTCAGAAAGTTTTAAAAAGGAAGCTACTGCTAGTATTCCTGTTGAAGACATTGGCATTGTGGTGCTAGACAACAAACAAATAACCATTACACAAGCATTAATGGAGGCGTTGTTAGAAAACAATGTTGCACTCATTACCTGCGATAGCACGCATCACCCCACAGGACTAATGTTGCCCTTGTGTGGCAACACCATACAAAATGAGCGTTTCAGAGCTCAATTGGATGCCACAGAACCGTTGAAAAAACAATTGTGGGCGCAAACCGTTAGTCAAAAAATAAAAAATCAGGCAGCATTGTTTGGTAGTATTGGTATTGATAACAGTTATTTTGTTCCCCTGCACCGCAATGTAAAAAGTGGAGATGCCGATAATGCCGAAGCCACTGCTGCTGCACACTATTGGGGTAATATATTTAACAATACTTCTTTAGCTGATAAATTTAAACGATACAAAGAGGGTTTGCCTCCTAATAATTATCTCAACTATGGTTATGCACTGTTGCGTGCTACTATGGCCCGAAGCATTGTGGGTGCTGGATTATTGCCCACCTTAGGTATTTTTCATCACAACCGCTACAATGCTTACTGCCTTGCCGATGATTTAATGGAGCCTTACAGGCCTTATGTAGATAAGGTAGTATATAGCATTATTGAGGAGCATGGACTAAATAACGATATACCTAAAGAAATAAAAGCAACATTATTAAAAATTCCAGCAATGGATGTAATAATGGATGGCGAAAAAAGCCCATTGATGAACGCTACACAACGTACCGCAGTGAGTTTAGTAAAATGTTTTAATGGCGAACAACGTAAATTACTGTATCCTGATTTTATGTAAAAACCTATCCCACTATTTGAGGGGGACAAAGGGGCAGGTAAACAACGATGAATAAAAAAGCGACTCAAGAAAACCACTACGCCTACAACAAACAGCTACAACCGTTTGCCCATAAGCTACGTTATACAATGACAAAAGCCGAAGCCTGCTTATGGAAATATGTTTTACGTGCAGGTTACATGAAAGGATATGGTTTTAGACGGCAACGCCCTGTTTTAAAATACATTGCCGATTTTATGTGTAAAGAACTGATGTTGATTATTGAAGTAGATGGTATTTCGCATCAATTTGACGAAGTAATAAAAAATGATTTAGTAAGGCAAAAAGCGCTGGAAGAGGCAGGATTTAAAGTGATACGCTTTCAGGATAATGAAATACTTACTAACATTGAAAATGTAAGGAGGGTAATAGAGATAACAGTAGAGGAAATTGAACGCAATAGTTCCACCCCCTTAATCCCCCGCCAGCGGGGGACAAACAGGCGAAATAAAAATTAAATTATAGTACAAATGAGCATATCAACCGAACGTCTAAACGCCTATCGCATTATGTGGACACTTGTAATGTTTGACTTACCTACCGAAACAAAAAAAGAACGAAAAGTTGCTGCTCAATTTCGTAAAGAATTACAAAAAGATGGCTTTAGTATGTTTCAATTTAGCATGTATGTAAGGCACAGCTCGAGCTCCGAAAATGCAGATGTACATAGCAAACGAGTGAAAAAAAATTTACCCGAACATGGTAAAATTGGAATTTTACAAATTACCGACAAACAATTTGGACAAATGGAAGTTTTTTATGGTAAAAAAGCGGTAGAATTGCCAAACGTACCCCAACAACTAGAATTATTTTAGAAAAATGTCCCCCTCTTTGAGGGGGCAGGGGGAGGTAAAAAGCCGCAATTAGAAACAAAAAATCCCGCCACTGGGCAGGATAATTGTTTGAAAACACTTCTTTTTTTTATTGATAAAAACACCTTAAAAGCCTACGATTGTTGCGTTTTATCCCTACCTAGTGTTTATCAATAGGTCAAAGATACATTTTGAAAGCAAAT
>JBASCV010000192.1:0-11660 GCA_049651825.1 Bacteroidia bacterium | reverse complement strand
GTCACCTTTTTTTAGTGCTTTTGTTGTAGCGTTTACGAATGCATCTAATGCTCTTGTAGCATCAGCTTTAGTTAATTTTGACTCTGCTGCGATTGCGTCAACTAATTCTGCTTTGTTCATTTTTTTTCGTTTTTAGGGTTAAACAATTAATTTATTAACGACACAAAAATAATCGAAGTTCAACTATAATGCAAGTTTCCGAGCAAAAAAAACACAAAATTGTTGAAAAATAAGAGTTTTGTTAATAACTACACCTCAAAACAATCAATTTTAAGCTCATTTAGATGAAAAAACGGCCAAACAAGCATTTAAAGGGGGTGTTTAAATTACATATACGCTAAACGCATTGAGCTTATTGCTATTAATGTATATACAATTAATTTATTAAATAGCTTTCCATTGATTGTTTATTGGAAAACCTCTTAAAAAATCTGCAACTAACATTCTTTTTTTTCCAGCCAATTGAAGGTCTTCTATGTGTAATAAACCATCGGATGTAACTATTTTAAGGTACGTTTTTGCATCTGTATCAATACTACCCACAGTATTTTTAATTCTAGTTTGCTCCTTTTTTGTTTTAAATATTTTTAATAAATGTACTGCACCATCAGGTGATACAATTTCGGTATAAGCCGCAGGATAAGGACTTAAGCCTCTTATATGATTGTATATTTGTATGGTTGTTTTTTTCCAATCAATACGACAATCTTCCTTAAATAATTTAGGCGCATTTTTTAATACAGTATTTTCTTTTAATAATGTATTTTGATTAATTTGTGGATAATTACCATCTTCTATCGCTTTCACTGTTTTAAGCACAAGCTTTGAACCAACCAACATCAATCTATCGTGTATATCACCAGCACAATCTGTATCATTAATTTCAATTTTATCTTGATAGATAATTTTGCCCGTATCTATTTCGTGTTGAAGAAAAAAAGTGGATACCCCCGTTTCTGTATCTCCATTAATAACAGCCCAATTTATGGGTGCTGCTCCTCTATATTGGGGCAATAATGAGCCGTGCAAATTAAATGTTCCTAAACGTGGCATATTCCATACCACTTCGGGTAGCATACGAAAAGCAACTACTATTTGTAAATCGGCATTTAAGTTACGTAACTGTTCCAAAAACAGTTCATTTTTTAATTTTTCGGGTTGTAGTATTGTTAGGCCATTTTCAATTGCAAATTTTTTTACTGCCGATTGTTGCAATTGCTGACCTCTTCCGGCAGGTTTGTCGGGCACTGTAATAACTGCGACAACATTATAATTATTTTCTAAAAGTAGCTTTAGGGGCTCAACTGCAAATTCAGGAGTACCCATGTATATAATTCGCATTTTTTTATTCCGTTATTTAATATCGTTATTAATAAAGCTTTATAAGCATTTCAATATTTTAAATTGGAGTATAATAAATAAAAGTATTATTTTTATTTAAGAATACATACAACAAAACTAACTATTTAGCACAATTTTATTGTAAACTCATTATGAAATTAAAATTACTAATAGGCCCACTCATTGCGCTAATAGTTTTATTTTTTTTCGATTTAAACCCAGGCAACCCTCTTGTTACACGAATGGCCGCAATTGCCATTTGGATGGCAATATGGTGGCTTACAGAAGCTGTACATATTGCTGTAACAGCACTACTACCCATTGCATTACTTCCATTACTAGGAATAAGCGATTCTAAAACAACCGCTATTCAATACATGGATCCGATTATATTTCTTTTTATTGGAGGCTTTTTACTGGCTTTTGCCATTGAACGTTGGCATTTACATAAACGCATTGCACTTAAAATATTAATAAAAGTAGGCACTCAACCTGCAAATATTTTGTTTGGTATAATGCTTACTTCCTACTTAATTTCTATGTGGATATCAAACACAGCAACAGTTATGATGTTATACTCTGCTGTAATGGCACTTGTTGTAGTAATAGATCAACACTACAAACAAGAAAATCATTCAGACAAAATTGCTACTGCTTTTTTAATTGGTCTTGCCTATTCTGCAAGCATTGGAGGAATGGCAACACTGGTAGGCACTCCCACAAATATGATTTTTTTGAGAGAGTATCAGGATAAATTTCCAGCAAACAACGATATTAATTTTTTCTCTTGGTTTACAACCGCTTTTCCTATCTCGTTTATACTGCTAATAGTTGCATTTTATGTTTTAAAATTTTTGTTTTTAAAACAAGTTGAAAAAATTAAAATTGAAAAACATTATTTTACAACAGAATATAAAAAATTAGGAACCATGGGATTTGAAGAAAAAATCATTGCTATTGTATTTTTAATAACATCAATACTCTGGTTTACCCGCTCCGATATTGATTTTGGATTGTTTAAAATGAAAGGATGGAGCAGTTTATTTCCTTATAAAGAATACTTTCATGATAGTACAGTTGCTATTTTTATGGCACTACTACTATTTTTTATACCATCAAAAAAAGCAAAAGGCGAAAAATTAATTTCATGGCAAGATGCGAGCAAACTCCCTTTTGATATAATATTACTTTTTGGCGGAGGTTTTGCACTTGCAAAGGGTTTTGATACGTCAGGCTTGAGTAATTGGATTTCATTTAAATTAAATATTGCATCAAGTGTAAACATTTATTTGTTTATATTAATTATGTGCGCAATTATTACCATTATAAGCGAATTTGCATCCAATGTAGCATGTATTCAAATTATGTTGCCCATTTTATTTGCTATCCAAAAAAACATGGATGTTCCAGTATTAATGATTATAATACCTGCCACATTAGCTGCATCATTAGGCTTTATGCTACCCGTTGCTACAGCACCTAATACAATTGTTTATAGTAGTCAACGTATAAAAGTAAAAGACATGATGCGTGTAGGATTTATATTAAACATTATAGGAATTTTAATAATTTTACTCCATACATTACTAAAATACGAATAAACATATCTTTAATTTTTATATTTGCGTAATAAAAGAATCTCATGAAAAAAACATTTTTTTTACTTGTAGCAAGCATTCTTACATCATATACTACTGTAAATGCTCAATCTTTTCACAAACGAGCAGTAGTTGTTGATTTTGGCGCAGGAATAAACATTTCTCAAACAGAAATAAAACAACAGTATAATCGTCAAGTGTGGAATGGTAGTGGCTTTACAATCATGCCTGTAAAAAAAGACACAACAGATATTAGTGGTGCGTTTGTTTTTCCACTAACCGTTGAATATGGTTTAAAAAATTGGCTAGGAGTTGGAGGAAAAATTGGTTATGCAAAATACTTTACAAGCAATGATTCCTTAGGTAATGCGGAGTCTGATGTGAGAGGCTTAGATGCGGGTATTCTTTTAAACTTTCACTTTATCAAAATAAGTAAATTTGATTTGCCATTAGGAGTTACTTTTGCCTATTCTAATTTTAAGATGATTAGCAATGATTCGCTTCAAACCATTGCAAAAGATAATGGCTTTAACTATAGTTTTTCAGCAAATCCTCGTTTTTACTTTGGTAATCATATTGGCGTATCGGTAAACTTAGGTTATACGGTATATACATATCCTAGTCTTTTGTTTTCTGATAAAAACGATTCTAATTTAAACGATAATGATGATATGAAATTTAAACTAAAATCATCAGGCGGAAATATTGGAGTAGGTTTATTAGTAAAATTTTAGATATAATTAATATTATCTATTAAGCTCAAAAAAGCCCATTGAATGTTATTTCAATGGGCTTTTTTAATATAAATTATAAATTCAACTATATTTTCATTTTAAAATATCAGGTAAATTCTCTTTTGAAAGTTCGCCCTTACCTATTTTTAATAAAAATACATTTTTACCATTTTGTAAATCTTCATTCATTTCCTTTTTTAAAGCATTCATCAACAAGTCGTAATCGCCAAAAAGTTGTGTACTCAGTCCATTTACTTCCATTTTTATACCCTCATATTGCTTCATACGTTGTATAAAAGCAATTACTCGTTCGGCATAATTATCGGTTAGAGCATACATGCTAATTTCTATCGTTGCTATCATATTACTAAGATTTAGCTATTATTTCTTGATGTTTTTTAAAACGCTCCGCAACAACTAATTCTTTTGAACCAGCTGTATAAATATAAAACCCTTGTCCGGATTTAGCCCCAAGCTGCCCAGCCATTACCATATTTACCAACAAAGGGCATGGAGCATATTTAGGATTTCCATAACCATCTTGCAATACTCTTAGAATAGACAAGCATACATCTAACCCAATAAAGTCAGCTAATTGCAATGGCCCCATTGGGTGTGCCATTCCTAATTTCATAACAGTATCAATTTCTTCAACACCAGCAGTACCTTCATGAAGTGTAATAATTGCTTCATTAATCATTGGCATCAATATTTTATTCGCCACAAAACCAGGATAATCATTTACTTCTACAGGTATTTTATTTAATTTTTTTGATAACTCCATTACTTGAGCTGTAACAGCATCTGAAGTTGAATAGCCACGAATTACCTCTACCAATTTCATAATAGGTACAGGATTCATAAAGTGCATTCCAATTACTTTATCAGGGCGCTTTGTTACAGCAGCTATTTTAGTAATAGAAATAGAAGAGGTATTACTTGCTAAAATTGTTTCTGGAGCACAAATTTTATCCAATTCACGAAAAATATTCAATTTAATCTCCACATTTTCAGTAGCTGCTTCTACAACTAAATCCACATTTTTAACACCTTCGGCAGTAACAGTGTAAGTAGTTATATTTTTTAAGGTTTGAAGTTTATCAGCCTCTGTAATTGCTCCTTTTGCGACTATACGATCTAAATTTTTTGAAATGGTTACCATGGCTTTCTCTAGCGCTAATTGAGAAATATCTATAAGCGAAACATTGTACCCTTGTTGAGCAAATGTATGAGCAATTCCATTACCCATTGTACCTGAACCTATTACAGCTATATTTTTCATTTATATAATTTTTTTATAATCTAAAATAATTTAAAGTATGTACAAATCTACTTTATTTTATACGTTCTTCAAATTGTTCAATTAAATAAAATCAACAATCAAATTTTATCTATAAAACCACTCGTTATATCGACAACAAAAGCTAAATTAGCATTCAATTACATAAATAATGTATATTTATTATACTTTTTATATGAAAAATAAATTAATCATTTTTCTATTTATAATTGTTGGTCACCATCAATTTACTTTCGGTCAAACCAACAGTGTTGGTATTGGAACAACCACTCCTCACCCATCGGCTTTATTAGATATTGATGCAAGTACAACAAATAACAAAGGAGTATTGATTCCACGCTTAACCGCTATTCAACGCTTGGCAATACCATCACCTGCAAACGGATTACTTGTTTACGATACCGATTCAGCTTGTTTTTTATTTTGGAAAGCAACAGCAAGTGTGTGGCAATCGCTTTGTTATGAAACAAACGCTGGCACAATAGGTAATACAGGACCTACGGGAGTTATAGGTGCAACTGGAATAAATGGAAATAATGGAACTACTGGTATTACAGGGAATACAGGTGCTACAGGTATAACCGGTTCAATTGGTACAACTGGCAACACAGGAAATAATGGATTAATAGGAACAACGGGAGCTACAGGAGTAGGAAGCATTTGTAATACCGCATCAACGGGTTACATTACAAAATTCACTAGCCCTACCGAAATATGCAACTCATTAATATACGACAACGGAATAAATGTAGGAATAAGTACAGGTTCAAGCCCTGAAGTATCAGCAAAATTAGACATTATTAGTACAAATATGGGGGTTTTAATACCCCGAATGACAACAACCCAACGTGATGCCATTAGTGCTCCTGCACATTCACTGCTTATATTTAACCTAACCACAAATTGCTACGAATGGTGGGATTCTATTGGCAATATATGGGTAAGTATGTCGTGTGGTACAGCTTGCTCATTACCACCCACAACAGCTAATGCAGGGAATGATATAACTCTACCTTGCGATACAACAACAACAACACTAGCAGGAAATGCGCCTACAGTTGGAACGGGTTTATGGTCAGTAGTTTCCGGTACAGCAATAATTACGAATCCTAATTCACCAACATCAAGCGTTACAGGCTTATCTTTATCTGGCACGGCAATATTGCGTTGGACAATTTCTAATTCCAATTGTCCACCATCAACAGATGATGTAGTAATTACTACAACCTCTTGTTGTAACAACAGTTGTAATAATTCAGATACCTACGATTCATCAACAGGTTGGACACAAATAGGAACTGACGTATCCATTACAGCAGGGCTAGCACAATTTAATTCGTCCGTTAATGATATTGATAGAAGAATATATAAAAACATAGGATGTACCATTGCCGATTGTGGAGGCTGGACAACCGATTTTGATTTTAATATTAGCAACCATTCTGGTGCTACCGCTCCTGTATTTAGTATGACTGCAGGTACTCAAGAAGTTTTTTTTGATTATGCAAACTCTATTTCAACCAATCAGGATGCTTTAATAGTTTGGGTTTCCTCGTCTTGGGGTAATCCTCTGAGTTTATCAATCTGGGCAAAAGACGGTACTGTGATGACACAAAGTGTACCTTCATCATTTATCAGTATAAATTTATCAACCACATATTACGTTCGATTTCAAAGAACATCGGCAACAAATGCTCGCCTTTACGTTTTTTCTGATCCAGCACGAACCATTAATATTTCTGGCTCGCCTATAAACTATACAATACCAGCTACTATAACAGGCTTAAACACATTGCAACATTCAAACTATTGGTCAGGAACAACACAATGGGTTGATTGTTGGATTGACAATACAATTATTTACTAAAAGACAATAGCGATATATGTTTTCAATGAAAAAATTAAAAAAAGTAGATACAATTTTATTTGTTATATCAGTTTGGGGTTGCCTGTTGCCATATTTTTCTTTTAGCCAAAATGTTGGTATAGGCACTACAACTCCTCACCCATCAGCGTTATTAGATATTGACGCAAGCTCAACAAATAACAAAGGAGTTTTAATTCCACGTTTAACAGCAGTTCAACGTTTGGCAATACCTTCGCCAGCAAACGGATTGCTTGTTTACGATACTGATTCAGCCTGTTATTTATTTTGGAATACAATATCATCCAATTGGAAATCACTTTGTAATAACATATCAAGTAGTGCAATAGGCGCTACTGGGCCTACTGGAAGCATTGGTTTTACTGGTACCACAGGAACAACAGGAACAACAGGAACAACAGGCGAATTAGGTGCTACAGGTAGCACTGGCGAAACTGGAGTTGCAGGCTCAACAGGAGCCACTGGTAATACAGGTGCTACTGGGGAAATGGGAATTACGGGCGCTACAGGTGCCGATTTAGGAACTCATTGGACTTTAACTGGAAATACAGGTACAGTTGATACTATTAATTTTATTGGAACTATAGATAATGTTCCATTTAATATTAAGGTAAATAATGAAAAATCAGGTAGAATAGACAATACACTTTCCAATGTTTTTTTGGGATACAAAGCTGGTAACGTTTGTACTGGTAACAACAATACCTTTATTGGCGATCAAACAGGTGCTGCAAATACAACAGGGTATCAAAACACAGCTCTAGGCCGATGGGCAATGTATCAAAACACTGTAGGCCATGTTAATACTGCTATTGGAGCATACGCATTATACGCAAACACAACAGGAATGGGAAATAGCGCAATGGGCAGAAGCGCTTTATCATACAACACTACAGGTGGAGTTAATACAGCTATAGGACAAGGGGCAATGTATTCAAATACTACAGGCTCTGAAAATACGGCAAGTGGTTCAAATGCCTTAGATGAAAATACTTCAGGAAATGGCAATACTGCAACAGGTGGCAGAACCCTTACATCCAATACAACAGGGAACAATAACAGTGCCATGGGTATTGCAGCAATGCATTACAATACCACAGGTTCGGCAAATGTTGCATTGGGAGCAGGTGCATTATTTCAAAATACCAACAAAAGTTTTATCGTAGCAATTGGCGATTCAGCTCTATTTAATAATGGTTCAGGAGCTTCATTAATAACTGAATCAATAGAAAATACCGCACTAGGTAGTAAAGCGTTATTATCTAATAACACGGGAGCTGGTAATACGGCTATTGGTTATCATTCTCTTTATTCAAATACCAGTGGATCAAACAACGTTGCAATCGGTAATTATGCAGGCCAAACAGCTGTAGTTGCTAATGCAAACACAACAGGTAATAATAACATTTTTATTGGTACAAATGCTGGACCAGGTGTTACTTCATCTACATCTCTGCAAAATGCCACTGCAATAGGAAAAAATGCATTGGTTAATAGCAGTAACGCTATCGTTTTTGGAGGAACAGGAGTTGATGCTGTTAACGTTGGCATTGGAACACCGTCACCTACTGCAAAACTCGAAATTATAGGCGACATAAAAATTGTAGATGGTACACAAGGAGCTGGAAAAGTGCTAACATCAAACGCAAGCGGACTTGCTTCTTGGCAAACTATTACAGGAAACAGTGATAACCTAGGAAACCATACTGCAACACAAAATTTAAGCTTAGATAATTATAAACTAGTAGGTAATGGTGGTTCAAATGGTATATCTGTTGGTATTTTAGGAACAGTGGCAATAAACGACCTTGTAAATAATGATGCATGGCTTACCGTTAAAGGTAGCGGAGGCAATGGCGGAAATATACAATTAACATCAATGACAAATTATAAATGGCAAATTTCATCAGGAAACGTTAGTGGCCCCTCTGATGGATTCACAATAAAAGATGAAAGTCTTGGAATTTTTAGATTTTGTATAAATTCTAATGGCAATGTTGGAATAGGAACAACATCGCCTGGGTTTAAACTAGATGTAAATGGAACTGCTAACTGCACAAGTAATAGCTGGACTTCAGATATAAGAAAAAAGAAAAACATACAAAATCTAACAATAAACGCTATAGATGTTTTAAAACAGTTAAGACCTGTTACTTTTGAATGGAAAGAGCCTATCGATGCCGGAATGAATGGTACTCAGATGGGATTTATAGCACAAGAAATTGAAAAAGTACTACCGGAAATGGTGCTTACTACAAATGATATATTACATTCCAAATCAGTAAAATATAATGAACTTCTACCCTTGCTTGTAAAAGCCCTTCAAGAACAACAAAAACTCATTGAAACACAGCAAAAGGAAATTGATTCGATTAAAATCATACTTAAAAATCAAACGAAATAATTAAAAATGTTATTACGAAAAATAAATATCTGCTTAATTATTCTATGCTTAAGCATATTACGAACAGGAGCTCAAACAAATAACGTTGGTATTGGCACCACAACTCCTCACCCATCGGCTCTATTAGATATTGACGCAAGCTCAACAAATAATAAAGGCGTATTGATTCCGCGTTTAACAGCTGTTCAACGTTTGGCTATACCATCACCAGCAAATGGATTACTAGTATATGACACAGATTCTGCCTGTTTTTTATTTTGGGATGCTGTTGTATCAAACTGGAAATCATTATGTAATTCAACATCAAGCAATGGAAGTGGAACTACAGGAACCACAGGCGCAACAGGAGCTACAGGTGCAACAGGAAGTAATGGAGCTATCGGAAGTACAGGAAATAGTGGAGCAACGGGTTATACAGGCAATACAGGCTATATCGGTGCTACAGGCAATACAGGCAACACAGGTTTAATGGGTACAACTGGCGCAACGGGCTTAGGCAGTATTTGTAATACTGCATCAACGGGTTACGTTACAAAATTTACGAGTCTTACCGAAATATGCAATTCATCCATATACGATAATGGCTCTAATGTAGGAATAAGTACCAATCAAAGTCCTGAATCATCCGCTAAATTGGAAATAAAAAGCACCAATATGGGCGTGTTAGTACCTCGCATGACAAGCACTCAACGTGATGCCATCAGCGCTCCAGCCCATTCTTTACTGATCTTTAACCTAACCACCAACTGTTACGAATGGTGGGATTCTATAGGCAATGCATGGGTTAGCATGTCGTGCGGAAGTTCTGGATGTACACCACCACCAGCACCAACCGCAAACAATGCAACCAATATAACAGGTAATACATATACAGCAAATTGGACGCCATCATCAGGAGCCACGAACTACTTTATAGATATATCTACCGATGCTGGCTTTGCAACCTTTGTAACGGGATACAATGATTTTAATGTAGGCAACACCACAAACTATAGCGTCACTAGCTTATCGTGTAATACCACTTACTACTACCGAGTAAGAGCGGCAACAAACTGTGCTAGTTTAAGTTCAAATAGCATAACAGCCATTACAATTGGAGCACCTGCACAGCCTGGAATAATAACAGGTTCAACCACTTACTGTAGCTCAAGTTCGGGCAACAATTATAGCATTACGCCTGTAGCTGGCGCAACTTCATACACTTGGACTGTACCATCAGATGCCTCCATAACATCAGGACAAGGGACTACGGCTATTGTAGTAACTTTAGGAAACAATACTGACACAATTAGTGTGGTAGCTACCAATAGCTGCGGCTCCAGTGTAGCAAGTATTTTAGAAATAAGCGCAGGAAGCCCATCAGTTTTAACAACTACACCTGCAAGTGCTGTTTGCTCAGGCACAGTCACCCTTAGTGCAACAGCATCACCAGGAGCAACAATTAGTTGGTTCACTTCTCCTACTGGAGGCGTTGCAATAGCTACAGGTAGTTCATATACAACACCTGTTCTTACAACATCAACCACCTATTATGTAGAAGCCTCTGTAAATGGCTGTGTTTCTGCAACACGAACACCAGTAATTGCAACAATAAAAAAAGTAGTAGGGATCAGAGTTGGTGCAGGTTTTTATGGATACAATACTGGCGATGCATCTACCATTAACATTACATTTAATCAAACCCCAACAGGCTCAACAGAACCACAAGCTTGCTCTAGTGGTTGCTCGTGCGGAGGCACTGGTACAACCTTTGAAGTACAAGCGAATGGTAGTTGTTTGGGTACAAATATTATTATTAGAGACTTTACGTTTAGCACCTACCCCACCTCGGTTACAATAACAATGAGCGGTCAAGGTGTACATTCATACAATCCAACTTTCTATTTTGTATATAACGATGGTAGCACTGATTATAACTCAATAGCATCATCATGCACTGCCGACCCTTATTATTATACAACATGGAATGTTACAAACACCTGTACGCTAACACAACCTGCTTGTACAGAATAATTATATAAAAAAGTAGAAAAAAGAGGTATTTTTTGTAACTTTATACAAAATCTGCCATATAAATACATATAGCTATGATTCAAATTAAAAATACAT
Organism: Bacteroidia bacterium; assembly: GCA_049651825.1. Classification (GTDB taxonomy): domain Bacteria; phylum Bacteroidota; class Bacteroidia; order 2-12-FULL-35-15; family 2-12-FULL-35-15; genus 2-12-FULL-35-15. The sequence continues at coordinate 289 of JBASCV010000192.1, read as the reverse complement.
TCGTTAATCAGTTAGGCGCTTTACTTAGTGTTGCGTTTTTGTTTATTGCGTTCAATAGCGTTGCGCAGCCTACCGTATTTTATAATGATGGTGCTATTATTGGGGTTGACCCAAGTACCATTGTTTGGGTTGGCGGACATATTACAAATAAGCAAAATGGCGTTATTGATAACAAAGGCGATATTTATTTAACTGGCGACTGGACAAACGATGACCCCAATGGATGTTTAACACCTACTACAGGTACTGTTATTTTAGATGGAAGCGCTCAAAGTATTCAAGGTACAGA
>JBASCV010000191.1:0-4140 GCA_049651825.1 Bacteroidia bacterium | reverse complement strand
AACTTCATTTATTGCAGGAAATCCCAACGAATCAGAGGAAAGAGATATGATGAGCTCATGCGCTTCAATTACGCACGATACAATGTCTTCGCCTCGAACAATAACGATTAATTTTGGAACTTCTAATTGCTTGTGTAATGATGGTAGATACAGACGAGGAATTATTAATGTTTCATACACTGGTCATTACCGCGATTCATTATCTACTCATACTATTACATTTACTAATTATTATGTAAACGATAATCAGGTTACAGGTTCAAAAACAGTTACCAATAATGGTCGTAACAATTCAGGAAATTTAACCTTTACAATTGCTGTTAATGGTACGGTTATTAAAGCAAATAATGGTGGAACTGTAACATGGAGCTCAAATCGTACACGTGAGTGGATTGCTGGTGAAAATACTTTAATTTGGGCTGACGATGTTTATTTAATTTCAGGTACTGCAAGTGGTACTAATTCAGCAGGTAGTTCTTATACTGCAAATATTACTACTGCCTTAAAAATTAAATTAAGCTGCAAATGGATTGTTAGTGGTCAAATGGACTTAACTCCTGCAGGCAAAGCAACGCGCACTATAAATTGGGGTAATGGCGATTGTGATGACGATGCAATAGTTACCATCAACGGAAATACCTATAATATTGATTTAAATTAAGTTGATTTTACTAATAAAAAAACTCGCCTTCTAAAATTCATCAGAAGGCGAGTTTTTTTATTGATGATTAATGAAAATTATTTCATCGCAATAACGCTAATTTCTACATTAACATTCAACGGTAGTTTAGCTACTTGTACCGTTTCTCTAGCAGGATAATCGCCTGTAAAATAAGAACCATACACTTCGTTTACCAGTGCAAAATCATTCATATCCATAAGGAATATCGTTGTTTTGCAAACATTGGAAAAATCCATTCCAGCATCAGTCAATATGCCTTTTAGATTTTCCATTACTTGTTTGGTTTCTGTTTTAATATCACTAAGCTTTAGTTCCCCACTGGCAGGGTCTTTGGCAACTTGGCCACTAACAAATAACGTGTTGCCTTTTAATACAGCATGGCTGTAAGGTCCAATAGGAGCTGGTGCATTTTTAGAAGTAATAATTGTTTTCATTCTTAATTTATTAATATATTTTATTTCTTTACTGATAATCAAACCAATCGCGTTTTCTGGTCAATTTTAAATCTTTTAGCGTGGATGATTTAACATTAATATTAAGCGTAAAGCTTTGGCGGAAACCAAATGGTACCCACGAAAAATTCATTTCCCAACAATGTAAACTGCGGTGTACATTTATTGATGTAACGGTTACTTGTTTGTTGGTAAAGTCATAACCCGAAGTTACGCTTAAATCCCAGTTTTCGGTTAACAGTACACTCGCATTAAATGTGCTCGAATGGGTTATTGTCTCTAGTAAACCAGGTTTGCTATAATTCAAATTGTAGTAGATATTCATGTTCCACGGAATTGTTAAATCTACATACGCTTGTGGATGATTGTAAAAATAATCAAGATTCTGTTGTGGATTCAGCGTTTTTGCTGTGTTATTATTATCCATTGTACTTTTTTTATCTTTTCCTCTCAAACTTGCACCTAGCGAAAGGGTTGATGAGGTTAGCCTTCCCAAGCGTTTGTTGTTCCATTCAAAGCGTTCTATACGTACACCTGCCGAATCTAACTGATAAGGGTCAATTGAAGCCACAGCATTAATATCAAGCACTTTGAAAAGTTTGGTGCGTCCATTCAAATTAATGTTCGACCATTTAAATGCTTTCAATGCTACGTTATAGGATATATTGCCACTAAAATTATCAATTAACGATACTTTTTTATCTGTAGTTGTTGAGTCCGTGTGTTGTTTTAGCTTTGCTTCAAGTGTGTTGTTTAAACCAAATGCAATAATTCCTGACCGGCCCGCTGTTGGTGAACCATAAATACCATTCTGAAACAGTGAATATTGTTGTGTTCTGCCTGTGCTATCAATTTGTACATTTCTATAATATCCATATTGGCTCTCGCTAAAATCGGGTCGGTAACTAGCTGTTAACGATGGTGTTGCCACATGGCGGATTTGTTTCAAACGTTTGGCTTTAAAAAAATAGTCGCCATACAAACGTGTGTTTAAATTTGCTTGTATACTAAAATCATTCGCCATTTTTACTCCGTTAACCGTATCTGTTATTACCTGCTTCGTTTCTGCATCATAACGTTTTGAAATAGTTTGACGGTATATTACACTACGTGTTGAAATGGTTGGACTAAATGTAAAATATTTCATTACATTCATGGATGTGCTTATTGGAGCTGTAAATTGAACTCCGTTTCTCATTTGGTCAAGTGTTAAGCTGTTCAGCAGCAATGAGTCGTAAGTGTTTATTTCATTTTTTGAACTTGCCGTTGCGCTTATACCTACTTTATCATACCATTTGTTGCCTACTCTTGATTGTTTTTTGAATGGATAAATTCGGCTCATTGTAAGTGCTAACTCAGGTAGCGTAAGGTCTATTTGTTTGGTAATGGTGTTTTGACTATGGCGGGCATTTGCCGAAAAATTGAATGGTGTACCTGTAAATACTTTAGAAAACGATACGTTTGATTGCATGGTGTTGGTTAAATAACTGCCCGTTACATTACCATTAAATTTATTAAATGCACTACTTGCAGCATTTACGTTTGCCGAAAATCTTCTGTCGGGATTGGCTTTAGGGTCTTGGGTGTGATTCCATTGTATAGAAAATACATTACTTTTGGTAGAGTTGGGTAGCTCTTTGTCGCCATCTATTATTTGCGAATATTTAAAATTCATTAATCCATTGTAATGATACCTATTACTATAATTACTAGTGGCTTGCAAACCATAACTACCATTCGAATAAATATCGCCTTTTAAAGCTAAATCAACATATTCGTTATTGCCAAAATAAAAACCACCTTCTTTGAGAAAAAATCCCCATAATGCCGATTCACCATAAGTTGGAATAATTAAACCACTTGCTCGGCCTTTTTTGTTGGGAAAAAATCCAAAAGGTAACACTAATGGCGTTGGTATATCCGCTACATAAAGTTCGGCCGGACCAGTTATAATTTTATCATTAGGAATAACTTTGATTTTTTTTGCTCCAATAAAAAAATGAGGATGTTCGTCATCGCACGTTGTATATTTTCCTTCTGATACATAATAAATATCGGTGCTATCTTTTTTTATGGTACTTCCGTGAATATAACCATCTCCTTGTTGTGTGATTACATCTTTTATTTTTCCTTTTTTAGTTTTGAAATTATAGGTTATTTCACCTGCATTAAATTTATCTTTGGCCTGAGTTGACACTGGCTTTTGAACAATATTACCCGCACTATCCTTAATTCCTCTAGAATAAAGTAGGTTTTTAGCAAAATCAAGCTCAATGTAGCCTGCCTCAAGCTTTAAATCTTCGTAAACCACAACAGCATTATTAAAAAGGTATACTTTTTGATTAATCATATCAAATACCATTGAATCGGTTGCGTTGTATGTAATTTTTGATTTTAAATCGCTGTTGGTGCTAACGGTTTTAACAACGGTATCTTTTACCACAATAGTATCAGGAAGTTCGGTGTTATAAGCTGTTATATAATTGTGAAAATAGCTGGCACCGCTTGCTGAAACAAAAAAACGTGCGGCAAAAATGTTTACAGTTATTAACATGCAAACGAGGATAAAAAAAAGTTTTAGAAAAAAACGCTGCAATTTTCGACTTATTTTTGTGTTATATAATAGAATGTAAAACTAACTAAAAAAAAAGAGTTTACAATTTTCACTTTTTTCAAATTTATAAAACCAATTAAATAATTGCTTTCTCTTAACGTGCGTAAATTTTATTACATAGTGCTATTATCATTAATCGTACCATTATTTGGTTCGTTTACTTCTACTTTTAAGCCTTTATATGGGGTAAAAGTAATTGTTCTTGACCCCGGTCATGGAGGTAAAGACCCTGGCTGTCATGGAGTTAAAACACAAGAAAAGGATGTTGCACTTGCCGTAGCACTTAAATTAGGGAAGTATATCGAAGAAAACTTAAAAGATGTTAAAGTGGTGTATACCCGTAGTACTGATGTTTTTGTTGAACTTCAGGAGCGTGCCGAAATAGCTAATAA
>JBASCV010000190.1:0-7109 GCA_049651825.1 Bacteroidia bacterium | reverse complement strand
ATCCATACTATAGCCAGCCTGACTATACTAAATTTATTGATGGCTTAAATGATTTAGCAACCGTTTATGATGGAGTGGAATTCAAATATACATTTGTTAAACCAACTGTTGACGCTAAAAACAAACTTACAACAATTAACAGCACAACAGAAGTTACCATTACAGAAGAGCAAGTGAAAGCTATTACAGAAAAAGTAAAAGCTATCAGAACAGGGGTAACAGGTTAATCAATAGCAACAACAACAACATATTTGAACAAAACTTTTTAATAAAAATGACATACAATATGAAAAAGGGAATTTTAAAATTAGTGCTTGTAATTTCTGGAATTGTAATGATGAACAATGCATCAGCCCAAATGACTGATACCGTTGCTAGCATCTGTGCAAAACACTTTCAAGATCAATTTATATCTGACGGGCAACAATACCGTGCATTATTGATGAACAGCGAAGAAATAGCTGAATTTCATGTAACGCTTTATGGCGGAACACTTTACCGTTTTGCTGCTTGCAGCGGTTTACAAGATGGAAATTTAATTATCTCTGTTTTTGATACAGATGCAAAAGAAAATTTAATTTTCACTAATCAAGATTACAAAAATGCACCATATTGGGATTTTAAAGTAAACAGCACACTTGATTGTGTTATTAAAGCAAAACTTGACCCAGATGGCTCATTAAGTTCAGGACGTGCAGTTGTTTTGATAGGCTTCAAACAAATAAAATAAAACGTTCTTAACCCTTATCAAAGACATTATTACTGCGGTATTAATGTCTTTTTTTTTCTAGGGATTTTATCCCATTGTAATTTTATAGAATAACTAGAAATATAATTGTGCTAATTAAGATTTACTAATTTCAACCAATACATACTTTCTAAACTAAATGAGTGAACGAATATTAAAAGCCCTGATGCAAATGTTTGCCATTATTGCCAAAGTAGATGGCATTAATGACAATGGCAGAATGATTGTACAATCGTTTCTAAAACAACAATTGAATCAAGAGTTAGTAGATCAATATTTAGCCATATTTGATGAATATTTAGAAGCCCATCATCAAGTTGCTAAAAAGAAAGATGGTACAGCTAAACGTACATCATTAAACTCTGTTAAGGTTCTTAAAATTTGTACGCAAATAAACAGTGAGCTTACACAGGTTCAAAAAGTAGTTGTATTGTTGCGTTTATTGGAATTTATTAACTCCAATACCGAAATAAGCGAACAAGAGTATGAGTTTGTAAATACAGTTGGTGAAACATTTAACATTCCTGACGAAGAATTTAAGCGTGCAATGAACTTTATCCAAGCTAAAGATAAAGATGCTGACGATTCTTCTAAAATACTTGTTATTGACAGCCAAACTAATAACAATTATAAAGAAACAAAACACATTTTTGCTGAAGGTATTGATGGTCAAGCAAAAATATTATGGATGCCAAGTGTAAATATATACACACTTGTATATTATGGCAAAAGCGACTTATACCTAAACGGGCAAATTCTAACACAAGGAAAAGTATTCATTCTTACTCCTGGTTCATCTATACGTAGCTCCAAAGTTAAACCAGTTTACTATAGCGATATATTAAGTGCATTCATGAGCGATAAGCACAGCGCTAAAGTATCATTTGTAGTAAAGGATTTACAATACAAATTTAAGGGAGGAAAACTTGGCTTACGCGATATTAATTTTAGCGAAGAGTCCGGTAAACTGATTGGAATTATGGGCGGTTCAGGAGCAGGTAAATCAACATTGTTAAACGTATTGAATAGCAATGAAGTACCTAGCGGAGGGTCGGTAAAAATAAACGGGATAAACATACATACCGAAAAAAATAAAATTGAAGGTGTTATTGGGATGGTATCTCAGGATGACCTTTTGATTGAAGAATTAACCGTATTCCAAAACCTATTTTATAATGCCAAACTGTGTTTTGGCAACAAAAGCGATGAAGTAATTTCAGAAATGGTGGTAGATGTACTTACCAGCATTGGTTTAATTGAAACACGCGATTTAAAAGTGGGTAGCCCTTTAGAAAAAACAATTTCTGGTGGTCAACGTAAACGATTAAACATTGCACTAGAACTTATTCGTGAGCCATCAGTACTGTTTGTTGATGAACCTACCTCGGGATTATCATCACGCGACTCTGAAAACATCATGGACTTGCTCAAAGAGCTTGCACTAAAAGGTAAATTAGTATTTGTTGTTATTCACCAACCATCGTCAGATATTTTTAAAATGTTTGACAAGCTAATGATATTGGATGTTGGTGGGTACCCTATTTACTACGGCAATCCGGTTGATTCAGTTATCTATTTCAAAAAAGCTGTTAGCCATGTAAACTCTGATGAAAGCGAATGTGCTGTTTGCGGTAACGTAAATCCCGAACAAATATTCAACATCATTGAATCAAAGGTATTGGACGAGTTTGGTAATCTTACACAAAATCGTAAAGTATCGCCAAGTGAATGGAATGTTCACTATCGCGAAAAAATAGAAAAAAAGGTACAAGATGTAAAAAACATTACTGAAATACCTGAAAGTACATTTAAAGTACCCAATAAATTTAAGCAATTTAAAGTATTCATCACCCGTGATGTGTTATCAAAACTAACCAACACACAATACTTGCTTATCAATTTATTAGAAGCACCTGTATTAGCATTTATATTGGCTTATTTGGTAAAGTATTACAATACCGATCTTTCCAACAAAGTTGGTTACATATTCCGCGAAAACGAAAACTTGCCAGCTTATATGTTTATGGCGGTGGTAGTGGCTTTATTTATTGGACTTACAGTAAGTGCCGAAGAAATTATTCGCGATAGAAAAATTCAAAAACGCGAATCGTTCCTGAACTTAAGTAAAGGAAGTTATTTGTGGTCAAAAATCACCATCATGTTTGTGCTTTCAGCAATACAAACATTGTTATTTGTGGTAGTTGGAAACCTTGTACTTGAAGTGAAAGGTTTATATGCCGAATATTGGTTAGTATTGTTTACATCATCTTGCTTCGCAAACATGCTAGGGTTAAATATTTCAGCAAGTTTCAACTCTGCAGTAACTATTTACATATTAATTCCATTCTTAATTATTCCTCAATTATTGCTTAGTGGAGTTATTGTTAAATTCGATAAATTAAATCCAAGTGTAACTTCTCAAAGTCAAGTTCCATTTACAGGTGAGATTATGACATCGCGTTGGGCATTTGAAGCATTGGCTGTAAAACAGTTTAAAGACAACGAGTTTAACAAAAATTTATACAAATACGACAAAGGAATAAGTATTGCCACCTATAAAAAAGACTATTGGTTGGCCGAGTTACAAAAAAAACTCGATAACACCGAAAGCACTTATAAAAACCCTGCAAACAAACAAGAAACGATAGATGCTTTAAAAATGATTAAAAGCGAAATAGCTAAAGAGCTAAAAGTAGCTGGCAACGAAAAAATAAAAGTACCTGCCTCATTCGATAAACTTTCTATCGAAACGTTTAACTCTGAAGTAGCCTGGGAAGTACGCAATTTACTTTCGTTACTAAAAGCAAACTATATAAAACTATATAAAAAATATAGCGATTTAAAAGATAAAGAAGTTGCCTTGCTCAATAAAGACAGCGCTTCTCAAGCAAAATATTTGAAAACAAAAGATGATTACGAAAATGAAAGTTTAACAGACCTCGTAACCAACAGAAACTCGTTTTACAAAATATTAGACCTAGATGGAGAATATGTTCAAAAAACAAACCCTGTTTATTTAGACCCAACAAAATCAAACTTTGGAAGAGCGCATTTCTTTGCACCTCGCAAAAAGTTCATGAACAGGTATTACGATACCTATTGGTTCAACATTTGTGTTATTTGGCTAATGTCGATATCATTGGGTATTACACTTTATTTTGATGTATTGAAAAAAGGTATAAACGGGCTAGAATACATTTTTAGCAAGTTGAGTAAAAAACCTACTGTAGCATCGTAAAAAGGAAAACTAAAAACACTACATACCACACATTTCGACAGGCTCAGACTGACTGCGCGCGGTCATATTGAGCCTGTCGAAATATGTACGAATGGGTTACTAACTAAACTTCACCCGCTAATCAGGATTTATGATCTAGGGGCTCCGAACCAACAAAAAACAAAAAAGCTACTCTTTCTTAAATCCCATATTCATGCATAATGACTGAGCAACTGCCCATACATGAAATAATTTCGGAGATAAAAGAAAAACTCAAAAGCCACAACACGGTTATACTACAAGCCCCTCCAGGAGCAGGAAAAAGTACCATTATTCCAATCGAACTTTTAAATGAACCTTGGCTAACTAACAAAAAAATAATTATGCTAGAGCCTCGCAGGCTAGCAACCAAAGCGGTTGCTAACCGCATGGCTGATTTATTAAACCAATCTATTGGCGAAACGGTTGGTTATCGCATTCGATTTGATAATAAAATTGGAAAACAAACGCGTATAGAAGTGATTACCGAAGGCATTCTTACACGCATGTTGCAACAAAACAATGCACTAGAAGATGCTGGTATCATTATTTTTGATGAGTTTCACGAGCGTAGCATACATGCCGATTTAGCACTGGCACTCAGCAGAGAAACGCAACAAATATTGCGCACTGATTTAAAAATTTTAATCATGTCGGCAACATTGGATGGCGAAAAACTTTCGGCACTGCTGGAAAACGCACCAATACTCACTAGTTTGGGCAGGCAATACCCTATAAAAATAAACTACCTCACTTCTGTAAATGACGAACCTTTGCCAAAGCAAATGGCAAAAAGTATAGTAAAGGCAATCAACACAGACGAAGGAGATATATTAGCTTTTTTGCCCGGTGCTGGCGAAATACAACGCACACAAACACTTTTAGAAGAAGAATATGCTACTGTTATTTTAGGCAAAAATATTGCTATATACCCGCTGTATGGCGACTTGCCTCAGCAGCAACAACAAGAAGCCTTATTGCCGCATCCTATGGGCAAAAGAAAAGTTGTGTTGGCAACATCCATTGCCGAAACCAGTTTAACCATTGCAGGTGTAAAAATTGTAGTAGATGGCGGTTACGCACGTAGCCCTCGTTTCGATGCTAAAACAGGGCTCACCCGACTAGATACAGTTAAAGTTACACAAGATATGGCTGCACAACGTGCAGGACGCGCAGGGAGAACCGCACCCGGTATTTGTTATCGTTTATGGACAGAAGCGCAGCAGCTGCAATTACAGCCCAACAGAATTCCTGAAATATTAGAAGCCGATTTAGCTCCCACATCCATTGAGCTTGCTCAATGGGGAACACACAACATCAATTCACTTACATGGCTAAATGCTCCGCCAACAGCGGCCATCAAGCAAGCGCAACAATTGCTGGAACAATTAGGCGCACTAAAAGAAAATAAAATTACAGCACATGGTAAAAACATGTTGCGCCTACCCACCCACCCACGTATAGCACACTTACTATTGATGGGTGAAGAATACAATTTATTAAGCCTTGCAACCGATATTGCTGCTGTATTGGAAGAACGCGACCCATTACCTAAAGATAGCGGAGCAAACATAGCCTTACGTATAGAAGCACTACGTAAGTGGCGAAACAAAGAATATGTAACAGCCGATAGAAAAACACTTGAACGCATAGAGCGATTGGCGATGCAATGGAGAAAACAATTTTCGATACAAGCTGAAAACACCACACCAACAGATATGGAAGTTGGGAAATTAATTGCTGCTGGATACCCCGAACGTATTGCCAAACAAAGAGAACAAGCCCATCGTTATAGATTATCAAACGGAAAAATTGCTAAAATAAACGAACACGATTCCTTAAGCCACGAAGCCTATTTAGCCATCGCACACATGGATGCTGGCACAAACGAAGGAAAAATATTTTTAGCAGCCCCTTTAAGTACGGACGATATTGCTCATTTAGCTACAGAAACAAACACTATAAACTGGGATGCACAAAACGGAATACTAATTTGTAGGCTCGAAAAACGAATTGGCGATATTATTTTGGATAGCAAACCACTTACAACTATACCCGAAGAGGAACGGATAAAGGTATTGTGCGATGTAGTGAGAAAAGAAGGCATGAGCATTTTTAATAGCAGCGAAGATGTGCTTGACTTTAAAGCTCGCTTAATGAGCGTAAAAAAATGGCAAGCAAATGAAGAGTGGCCCGACATAAGCGATACTTACTTACTCAACAATGTTGAAAGCTGGCTTTCGCCTTATTTAACGGGAATTAAAAAGCGAGATGATTTTTACAAACTGAATTTGTATGAAATTTTATCAAGCCTTATTTCTTACGAACAAATGCAAAAGTTGGAAAAACTTGCTCCGTCAAAAATAAAAGTACCAAGTGGCTCACTTATTAAACTTAATTATACAACTGACGGAACAAGCCCTGTACTTGCTGTTCGCTTACAAGAAATGTTTGGCCTGTTAAACACCCCAACGGTAAACGATAGCAAAATAAAAGTAATGTTACACTTGCTTTCGCCTGGTTACAAGCCCGTACAAATAACACAAGACTTACAAAGCTTTTGGAAAAATACCTATCCCGAAGTACGCAAAGAACTCCGCATACGCTACCAACGCCACCACTGGCCCGAAGACCCCTGGACTGCTGAAGCCGTGAGAGGTGCAAAAAAAGAGAATAGTTGTAATTAACTATATAGTGTCTTTTTAAATTTTATTCGATTTTCCACAGGACAACCTGGGCTCATTTCTCGATAAACTCGAAATGACCTTACGGGCTGTCATTTCGAGCTTGTCGAGAAATTGGGGAAAGGTCATAACATTTTTTAGAGATGAAATTTAAACAGTTTCATACTATATTTTTAAAATTCTACTTGTTTATATCCATCTATTTACTATTTTAGCTAAATAACTCTAAATCCTTCCCCATGCACACATCTATTTTAAAGTCTTTGAAATTAATTACTATAATCTTAACAAGTGTAACTATCATTAGCACACTTCAAGCTCAAAACATAAGTGTAAACAGTACAGGCGCATTGCCACACCCTTCGGCAATGTTGGATGTGGTAAGTGCAAACAAAGGTTTATTGTTACCTAGGGTTAGTTT
>JBASCV010000189.1:0-9301 GCA_049651825.1 Bacteroidia bacterium | reverse complement strand
TACTAACTACTAACTACTAACTACTAACTACTAACTACTAACTACTAACTACTAACTACTAACTACTAACTACTAACTACTAACTACTAACTACTAACTACTCTATAAATAAACACACTTCATTTGTTTGTTTTTTTCTTACACAATAGGCTCAACAGAGTAAAAGTTTAAAATATTCGATATATTTGTAAATACCAATTACTATAAGACCTATTATATTTCTATTTATGCAACAAATTATTGAAGCTGCTTGGGAAAACCGAGCTTTATTACAAGAACAAAAAACACTCGATACCATTCACCAAATTATTGAGCTTTTAGATAAAGGTACATTACGTGTTGCCGAACCCACAACCAATGGATGGCAAGTAAACGAATGGGTAAAAAAAGCAGTTATACTATACTTCCCAATTCAAAAAATGCAAACACACGAAGTAGGCATTTTTGAATATTATGATAAAATGAAACTCAAAACAGGCTATGCCAACCTAGGTGTGCGTGTTGTACCCAATGCAGTTGCTCGCTATGGCGCATTCTTAGCAAAAGGAGTAATTATGATGCCTAGTTATGTTAACATAGGTGCATACGTAGATAGTGGCACAATGGTAGATACATGGGCCACAGTTGGTTCTTGCGCACAAATAGGTAAAGATGTACATTTGAGTGGTGGTGTGGGCATTGGTGGTGTACTTGAACCTGTACAAGCAGCACCAGTAATTATTGAAGATGGATGTTTTATTGGGTCGAGATGTATTGTGGTAGAAGGAGTGCATGTACAAAAAGAAGCTGTTTTAGGTGCAAATGTTGTACTTACTAAATCAACTAAAATAATTGACGTAACAGGCACTGAACCTGTTGAATATAAAGGCATTGTACCTCCCCGTTCTGTTGTAATTCCTGGTTCTTATACCAAAAAATTTGCTGCAGGCGAATTCCAGGTACCTTGTGCATTAATTATTGGTAAACGTAAAGAAAGTACCGATTTAAAAACCTCTCTAAACAATGCGTTGAGGGAGTATGATGTTGCTGTTTAAAAATTAGTGTTTAGTTATTAGTGTTTACTATTGAGTTCTTAAATATTGGTTCTTGATACTTGGTTCTTGATTGATACTTGGTTCTAAAATCTTAAATAATAAAAACTCAACATTAAAAACTAAGAATTTAATTTTATTGTATGAATATTGCGTTTGATGCCAAAAGAGCTTTTTTAAATACGAGTGGATTAGGAAACTATTCACGTACGTTGATAAAAACGCTGCACCATCATTTCCCAGAAAACGATTATACATTATTTACTACCCGCAGAGCTGATAATGATTTTAATGCATACATAAACTCCAAAACCGATATTCACGTTCAAGAACCACAACATTTTTTTGATAAAAAAATAAGTGCCCGTTGGCGTTCGTATGTTATTACAGATTTAATAAAAGAAACTAAAACAGATGTTTACCACGGATTAAGCAACGAATTACCTTTCAATATAAGTCAGTTTAGTGGTAAAAAAATTGTAACTATACACGATTTAATATTTTTGCGTTATCCAAATTTATATCCGTTTATTGATGCTAAAATATATAATAAAAAATTTCGTCATGCTTGCGATGTAGCCGATACAATTATTGCAATTAGCGAAGAAACAAAACGAGATATAGAAAAATATTACTTTATACCCGAAGAAAAAATAAAAGTGATATACCAAAGCTGCGATGAAGTATATTATCAGGAACCGGATAAATTACTTATAGATAGCGTTATAACAAAATACAACCTTCCTCAAAATTATTTATTATACGTAGGTACAATTGAAGAGCGTAAAAATTTACTTACTATTATTAAAGCCCTTGAAAAACTAAAGGATATCCCCTTAGTGATTATAGGTAAACAAAAAAAATATTTTAAAACAGTAATGACTTATGTTAAAGAACATAAGTTAGAAAACAGGGTGTTGGTTCTCGAAAATGTTGCAACCATTGAATTGCCAGTATTGTACCGCTTAGCAACATTATTTATATTCCCTTCTATTTTTGAAGGCTTCGGAATTCCTATTGTTGAAGCATTAGTTAGCAAAACACCTGTAATTACTACAAATGGTGGGTGCTTCCCAGAAGCAGGTGGACCAAACTCTATATACATCAACCCTTTAGATGAAAATGAATTGGCCGAAAAAATAAAAATGCTATTGGATTCAGAAACACTTAGAAATACGATGATTGAAAAAGGATTTGAATACGCACAAACATTTCATCCTAAATCAATTACCAAACAACTTATTGAGCTTTATTCAAGCTAAATAAATACAAAAAATATACAATTAATACATAAAACAATTATGAGTAAAGCAAATCAATTTAAGGGCACAGGAGTAGCAATTGTTACACCTTTCAATAAAGATAATAGTGTAGATTATAAATCACTTACAAAGCTTGTAAACCATATTATTAAAGGAGGTGTTGAATATGTAGTAGTTTTAGGCACTACGGGCGAATCGGTAAATTTAACTAAAGAAGAGAAAAAAGAAATTATTAAACATGTTGTAGATACCGTAAACAAAAGAGTACCTGTGGTTTTAGGCCTAGGTGGAAATAACACACAAGAAATTGTTAGTGCGCTTAAAGTAACCGCTGATTTTAAAGGTATTGATGCGATTCTTTCTGTGTCTCCCTATTACAATAAACCAAATCAACGTGGTATATACGAGCATTACAAAGCAATTGCTTCTGTAAGTCCACTACCCATTATTTTATACAATGTACCAGGCCGAACTAGCTCTAATATGAGTGCTGACACAACACTTAAGTTAGCAAACGATTTTAAAAACATTATTGGTATAAAAGAAGCTTCAGGCAGTGTAGAACAGTGTATGAAAATCATTAAAAACCGTCCAACAGGATTTTTGGTTATTTCGGGCGATGATATGCTAACCTTACCAATTATAGCAAGTGGTGGCGATGGTGTAATATCTGTTGTTGCCAATGCATATCCTAAAGATTTTTCAGAAATGACCCGTCAAATACTTGCTGGAAATGTAAAAAATGCACAAAAATTACACTATAAATTTACTGAAATAATTGAACAACTTTTTGCTGATGGAAACCCTGGCGGAATTAAAGCGGTATTGGAGTTAATGGATATATGTAAAGCCACTTTACGTTTACCTTTGATGCCTGTAAATAAAGACACGCAAAAAGCAATTGAAAAACTTGTAAAAGGTTATAAATAATTTTTTTATCGAATAACTAGTTTGATGTTAAAGCATCTTTAAAATAAACTGATAAAAATTACAATCGAACAGTTACCTTTATAACACAAATTTAATTAGCAAATGAACAATACTTCAAAATTAGGCTTTGGAACAAAAGCTATACATGCAGGGCAGGAACCCGACCCAACTACAGGAGCTATCATGACTCCAATATATCAAACATCAACCTATACACAAGCTAGTCCGGGCAATCACAAAGGCTATGCATATGCACGTGGCAAAAATCCTACACGTACTGCTCTTGAAAAATGTTTAGCCGAGCTAGAAGGAGCTAAATATGCGTTATGTTTCTCAAGCGGTATGGGAGCTATTGATGCTGTTACAAAATTATTACGCCCTGGCGATGAAGTAATTACAGGTGACGATTTGTATGGTGGCACTTACCGTATGTTTACAAAAGTATTTGCTCCGTTTGGCATAAAATTTCATTTTATTGACTTGAAAGATGCCAATAATGTAAAAAACTACATCAATGCAAATACTAAAATGCTATGGTTGGAAACACCTACCAACCCTACCATGCAAATTATAGATATTGAAGCTTGCGCCAAAATTGCTAAAGAAAATAACTTGATTTGTGCTGTAGATAACACATTTGCATCGCCTTATTTGCAAAACCCTTTAGCTTTAGGTGCTGATATTGTAATGCACTCTGTTACAAAGTATTTGGGTGGACATAGCGATGTGGTTATGGGAGCATTGTGTGTAAGTGATGACAATCTTTACCAGCAAATAGCATTTATACACAATAGCTGTGGAGCAACTCCTGGTCCTCAAGATTCATTTTTGGTATTAAGAGGTATAAAAACACTTCATATTCGTATGGAGCGTCACTGTTATAATGGCCGCAAAATTGCCGAATACCTGAAAACACATCCCAAAATCGATAAAATTTATTGGCCAGGATTTCCTGATAGCAATAATCATGCAATTGCAAAAAAACAAATGCGCGATTTCGGTGGAATGATTTCATTTTCATTGAAAGGAAACAAACAAGAAGAAGCATTTGCTATTGCATCGCGTACCAAGGTTTTTTCGCTAGCAGAATCACTTGGAGGAGTGGAATCATTAATTAATCATCCAGCTACCATGACACACGCATCTATCCCAAAAGAAGAACGCGATAAAGCAGGTGTTGTAGAATCATTATTGCGTTTAAGTGTAGGAATTGAAGATGTTGATGACTTAATTGCCGATTTAAAAAAAGCATTAGGGTAAATAGATCACATAAGTAAATAATGCAAAAAAGGATATTGAAACAGTTTCAATATCCTTTTTTTATAACTTCAACCCTTACAGGTGTTATTATCTAGAAA
Source organism: Bacteroidia bacterium (assembly GCA_049651825.1). Lineage (GTDB taxonomy): Bacteria > Bacteroidota > Bacteroidia > 2-12-FULL-35-15 > 2-12-FULL-35-15 > 2-12-FULL-35-15. Next base: position 4,720 of record JBASCV010000189.1, on the reverse strand, counting down.
TAGTGTTAAATTAAAAACGCTCTAATTTAGAAAAGAAGAAATCCCCTTCAATTTGAGCATTTTCATCGCTATCTGAACCATGAACTGCATTTGCAGCTATGGATTTTGCATAAATCTTACGAATTGTACCTTCTGCTGCTTTTGTTGGGTCGGTTGCACCAATTAAATTTCTGAAATCAGCTACTGCATTTTCTTTCTCTAAAATAACTGCTACAATTGGTCCTGACGACATATAGCTAACCAATTCGCCATAAAACGGACGCTCTTTATGAACCTCATAAAAAGCACCTGCAGCTTCAGCCGATAGTTTTGTATATTTCATTGCAACAATGCGAAAACCTGCATCATTAATCATTTTTAATATTCCACCAATGTATCCATTTCCAACAGCATCGGGCTTAATCATTGTAAAAGTTCTGTTTGTTGCCATTTTGTAATTTTTATTAATTTTTAAACTAATTGAACTAAAAATCCCTAAACAGGAATTTGAGAATGCAAAATTAACTAAATTTTATACAGACCCTAGTAAAAATTAACAATAAATAAACAGGCAAAAAAACACTTAAAAACCTTACATTTGTAATTCAACCAATTACACAAAAACACTTGAACTCAAAAGACATAAAAGAGGTAAAAGAACTACTAAGTAGCCCCAAAAAAATAGTTATTACTACGCACTGGTCGCCTGATGGCGATGCAATGGGCTCATCATTAGGCTTATACAATTATTTAATAAAGCTAAAACATAAAGTTACAGTTGTTACCCCAAACGATTATCCTTCCTTTTTACACTGGCTACCTGGCAATAAAAAAGTAATTAATTTTTCGGAGAAAGGCAAAGCAGCTAAAACTGCGGTAGCCAAGGCTGATTTAATATTTTGTTTAGATTTTAATTCACTCAAACGTATTGAAGCGCTAGGTATTGAAGTTGCTAAATCCAAAGCCCTTAAAATTAACATCGATCATCATCTTCAACCCGAACAATTTGCAAACTATTTGTTTCATGATGTAACAGCATGTTCTACCTGCCAATTGGTGTTTGATTTTATCGAAATGATGGGCGATAAAAACAAAATTAATAAAGATGTTGCCAATTGTCTATACACAGGCATCATGACCGATACTGGCTCATTTCGATTCCCGTCAACAAAAGCTAAAACACACCGTATTGTTGCCGATTTAATTGAAGCTGGTGCCGACAACGCTACTATTCACGGAAAAATTTATGATGATAACACTGAAGATAAACTTCGTTTGTTAGGTTATTGTTTCAGCGAAAAACTTACAGTATTAAAAGATTTAAGTACTGCATTTTTCTACCTTCGTGAAGATGAATTAAAACGTTACAACTATAAAAAAGGAGATACCGAAGGCTTGGTTAATTATGCGCTATCACTAAAAGGTATTTCGTTTGCCGCATTTTTTGTTGAGCGAGATGGAATGGTTAAAACCTCATTCCGTTCAAAAGGAAGTTTTGATGTAAATAAATTTGCCAGAAAACACTTCAATGGTGGCGGTCATGCTAATGCGGCAGGCGGTTCAACAGACTTAACATTAGATGAAAGCATTATTAAATTTGTAAGTGTTTTAAGTGATTATTTAGAAGAGTTAAATCCTGCAAAGTTTTCGTCTAAAGCAAAATCTAAAACAAAATCTAAAAAGAAATAGGCTACGTAATCGCTTATGAAATTCTACATACCCTCTTATAACACGTTTAAGCAACTTTACTTTGGCATACATTTGCTTATTGGTGCTAGTTTGTTTTTAGCATGTGGAGAGAGTCAAAAAAAATCGACTCAAAATATCAATATTCAAAGCAAAGAGTTTCAAGATAAATTAATTGATGCCAATAAAATGTATGTGAAACAAGAAAGCGATGAAATTGACCAATATGTACGTCATAGAGCTTGGAATATGACTACCACTGGAACAGGCCTACGATACATGATTACAAAAAAAGGAGAGGGAGAAAAAGCCGTAATAGATAAATTTGCACGTGTAAACTATAAAATAAGTTTATTGGATGGCACTGTATGCTATACATCTGATTCTACTGGTGCACGCGATTTTTTAGTGGGTCAAGATAATGTTGAAAGTGGCTTACACGAAGCGATACAATTAATGAATGTAGGAGGAAAGGCTGTTTTTATTTTACCATCGCACCTAGCACACGGGCTCATTGGTGACGAAAACAAAATACCACCTAAATCATCCGTTATTTATGAACTTGAACTATTAGCTGTACATTAAATAATTGCGCAAGAGCACCAAGGCTAAAATGAAATCTATTACTAATCACTTACTTACTTCTAAAAAAAAGTTTTATTACTATCTATTAAGTAGTTTAATCTTATTTGCAATATCTTGCAATACAACTCCTTACGAAGGTTATACAGCTAGCAAATCGGGCTTATACTACAAGCTTCAAATGATTGGAGATGGAAAAAAAACACCTGTTATTGGCGATTATCTTCAATTAAACATCACCTATAAAACAGCAAACGACTCCGTTTTTTACGATACCTATTCTAGCAACGAAACCGGAATGGTTATTCTAAAATTTGATAAACCTAGCTTTAAATCGAGCTTTGAAGAAGGCTTGTCGAAAATGAACGAAGGAGATAGCGTTTCCTTTATTGTAAGTGCAGATTCGCTGTTTAAAAAGTTTTTCAAAATGAAAGTTCCTATCTTTTTCAAAAAAAACGATGTTGTTAAAATGGATGTTAAATTACACCGTATACTCACAAAAAATGAATACGTTGAAGAATTACATAAATACGAAAAACTACTGGAAGACAGAGATATTGAAGAACTTAGAAAATTAGAGACATATATTGATACCTGCCAAACCAAATACTTTCCACTACCTAATGGAATGCACTATATACCTGTACATCAAGGTGTTGGAGAGCCAGTAAAATTTGGCGATATGGTTAAAATACACTACAAAGGCTACTTTTTAAACGGTAGGCAATTTGAATCAACCTATGAAAGAGCCGAACCACTAGAGTTTAATTTTGGCGAGGAAGGTCAAGTTATAAAAGGATTTAAAACTGCATTAACATTGATGAATCAAGGTGCTAAAGCAAAATTTATTATCCCATCTTACCTCGCTTTTGGAGAGTTAGGCTCATCAACTAATATTGTGCCACCTTATACTACAGTTGTATATGAAATAGAAGTAGTTAGTTTAATAAAACACAACTAATGTTTTACATGTTACAAATTACAACTATGTGCGTATATTTGCGCCTAAATTTTTAAAACAAATCAAACAATATATATACAAACACAAACAAATGAAAAAACAATTCTCTTCAAAAATGGCATTTACAGCCGTTGGTGCTGCACTTTTAGTAATGGGCGCATGTAAAAATTCACCTTATCCTGGTTATGAATTAGCCGAAAATGGTGTATATGCTCAATTTTATAAACACGATGAAAATGGAGTAAAACCTAAAGAAGGAGATATTGTTAAAATTAGCCTCATCTACAAAAACAGCAAAGATTCTATACTATTTGATTCAAAAAATAACAACCCTAGCGGAACTCGTTTTATTGAATTTCAGTTAACTAAATCTACATTTAAAGGTAGTTTTGAAGATGCATTATCAATGATGAGTGTAGGCGATAGCGCTAGTTTTAAAATTAGTGCCGACTCCGTTTACCTAAAAACATTTGGCGCAAAATCTTTACCTCCTTATGTTGAAGCTGGCTCAATGCTAACATTTGAAGCTACACTTGATAAAGTAAAAACAAAAGACGAGGTTGATAAAGAGCGTAAACAAAAAATGGAAGAGCAAAAAGCGATGGCCGAAATGCGTAAAATTGAAGAGCCTAAAGCATTTGCTAAATACCTTGACGACAATAAAATAAAAGCTAAACCCACAGCTAGCGGATTGTATTACCTTGAAAAAACAAAAGGGAAAGGCGCTAAACCTACAAAAGGAAGTATGGTAAAAGTTAACTATACTGGTCGTTTATTAGATGGAACAGTATTTGATACTAGTGATGAAGCTACAGCTAAATCAGCAGGTTTATTTGACGAAAGACGCCCTTATGAACCAATTGAATTTGCTTTAGGTGCCGGACAAGTGATTCCAGGTTGGGACGAAGGTATTGCCTTAATGAGTGCTGGCACTAAAGCACAATTAATTATACCATCGGCTATTGCTTATGGCGAAAACGGAGCTGGTCCTATTCCACCCTATTCACCATTGGTATTTGATGTTGAGTTAGTAAGTTTCACAGCTGCTAAATAATTTAACAAAATACAATTTTTATTAAAATGAAAAAAATAACTCTCCTACTTTTGGCGCTTTCATCATTTACTGTAAATGCACAGCAAAAAGCAACCAGCCAAAAAGTAGCAAATCCTCAAACCATGAAAACCGCTTCTGGATTAGAATATACCATAAAAGAAAAAGGAAATGGTAAAAAAGCACAAGTGGGCGATAAAATTGTTGTGCACTACACTGGTAAACTAACAAATGATACCGTATTTGATAGTTCGGTTGGCAGAGGGCAACCTTTCACGTTCAAATTAGGCGTTGGTCAAGTTATAAAAGGCTGGGATGAAGCGTTTCAATTATTGCAAGTAGGCGATAAGGCAACCATCAAATTTGGGCACGAATTAGGCTATGGCGAAAGAGGTGCTGGGGCTATTCCACCAAAAGCTACCTTAATTTTTGACGTTGAATTTTTGGATATTGTTGAAGGC
>JBASCV010000188.1:0-7110 GCA_049651825.1 Bacteroidia bacterium | reverse complement strand
CAACTACAAAGAGTTTGGAATCATTGGCGAACCTTATTTTGATACTGATTTTAAAAAAGTGTTTTATTTGACTGATACTGGCCGATGCTGGGATGGACACAAAGTAAGCGTTCGTGATAAAGTCGATTCGGGTTTCGATTTGTTTTTTCACTCAACAGATCAAGTTATTGAAGCTATAAATGCTAAAAAACTGCCACCACAAATTATGTTTACTTTTCATCCACAACGTTGGACGGATAGTAAGTTGTTGTGGTACAAGGAATTATTGGTACAGAACTTGAAAAATCAAGTAAAGCGTGTACTTGCTAAGTAACTTTAAATAGTATTAACTGTCTGATACTGAATAAGAAATAAACGTGAAAAAGTTAATTGTTGAAAAAATAGGTGAAAAAGCCTATGATTATTTCTCTAAATATGTTGACTTAGAATCAGATAAAACATTTGTTGTTTCTACAACAAATGTTTTCAATGTTTTAAATAGCCAAAATGCGTTTAATGCTTTTGTCAACTTAAGTAGAACAAATGATATTCGTTACATAAATAAATTTTTTGAATCTGTTAATTCTCGTTTACAAAACAATGATGTTTTTATAGGTTGTCTAGAAACTATTTCTTGTCGTATGCAACGTTTATCGATTGGTAAAATACCAATTGTTGGTTCTATTTATTTTGCAATAGAGTTTGTTTTTAATAGAATTTCACCTAAAATAATAGGCTTAAAAAAAATATATTTTTTGCTTACCCGTGGTAGAAACCGATTGTTATCTAAGGCCGAAGTTTTGGGTCGTTTGGTTTGTTGCGGCTTTGAAATAGTTGATTATAAGCAAATTAATGGTTTGACGTATTTTGTTGCCAAAAAAGTAAAAGAACCAACTTTCGATATGAATCCAAGCTATGGTCCACTTTATCGTATGCCAAGGATAGGTAGAAATGGCAAAATTATTGGAGTATATAAAATGCGTACGATGCATCCTTATGCTGAATATTTACAGGGCTATATACTTAAGAATCATGGTTATGCAGAGTCTGGTAAGCCCGCAAATGATTTTAGGCTAACACCTTGGGGTAAGTTTATGCGCAAATATTGGTTAGATGAATTGCCACAGTTAATTAACGTTCTAAACGGAGATTTGAAATTAGTTGGTATTCGTCCAATTAGCCAACGTTATTTTGAAGACATACCTCCTGATTTGCAACAAATGCGATTAAAACATAAGCCAGGTTGCATTCCTCCTTATGTTTCGTTAAACCGTAAGTCAAATGTTACAAGTGTTTTAGAAGCTGAGCGTGAATACATGCTAGAGAAACAAAAACATCCTTATACAACCGATATAAAATACTTTTTCAAAGCATTATTTAACATCATTTTTCGTAAAAAGCGAAGTGCATAAAATAATAATCATTTTTAATATTGGGAATTTTATGAATTCATCTCTAACTCTGTTCTTAAAGGTTACAATTTAATTAATACATTTGCACTCCAAATTTCAAATTAATATATGAAGCGTTTAGTCTTAATTTTTGTATTATCATTCTTTGTTTCTTTTCAAGTATTCTCTCAAATAAGGGAGATGCCTTTGAATATAGATACGAATACAGTTAATCCGGAACAAATTCCTAGTCCTGAAAAGTTGAAAATGATGGGGGCTTCGGAGGACGAAGTTCAAAAAATATCTGATTTTAAAGCTAGAAAATTAAAAGAGTCGGAAGACATAAAAAAAAATATTGAAAAAAAATCTGAAGAGGCGAAAAAAAATTTACTAAATAGTTCATTAAATGACCATACTATTGGAATTATCCAAAACCCAACCACACCAGTGGTAACGAATGAAGATTTGGGTACTATTTATGGTCATTCGTTTTTCAAAAGCAATAATATTAAATTTTACGACAAAGCTAATCAACTAAAGGCACCTGATAATTATGTACTTGGTGTAGGAGATGAGCTAAATATATCAATTTGGGGCTATTCTGATTTTAATGGCGTATTTACAATTGATGAGAATGGAGCAATTAATCCTCGTTTAGTTGGCCGAATTTATTTGAATGGCTTGGCTTTTAAAGATGCAAAAGTATTAATTGCAAACAAATTCAGAACCGTTTATGACTTAACTAACTCTCAAATTGATATTACGTTATCTTACTCGAAAATCATCACGGTAAATGTTGTTGGCGAAGTTAATGCTCCTGGGTCGTATACTGTTCCTTCCATTAATACAGCTTTTAACATACTAGCAAATGTTGGCGGTATTCGGTCAATTGGTTCGGTGCGACAAATTTATTTGAGACGAGGTGGCAAAACTATAAAAACACTTGATTTATATAAATATTTGATGAATCCGGATAGTAAAGAGGATTTTTTTCTTGAAAATAATGATTATATTTTAGTTCCATCATCTGGTAGGGTTGTTAAAATAAATGGTCAAGTGAAAAGACCTTTGGAATACGAGTTAATAGACCAAGAAAATCTTAAATCATTAATACAATATGCTGGAGGATTTGATGTTGGAGCTTATAGCAAAAGAATTCAGATAAAACGTTTTTTAAACAATCAAGAAACAATTATTGATGTAGATTACGATAGTTTAATTACATCAAAAAAAGATTTTGAACTGTTGGGGGGGGATGATGTATTGATAAGAAAAGTTCCTGTTGGATATTCGAACTTTGTAGAGTTGACTGGAGCCGTTAAACTTCCTGGGAATTATGAATTAAAACAAGGGGATAGAATCAGTGATATCATAAATAGGGCAGAAGGACTTTTAGAAGATGTATTTGATAGCAGGGCCTATGTAATTCGTATGAATAAAGATTTGTCAAAACAATACATTCCATTTAGTCTAAAAGATGTTATAGCAGATCCAAATTCGACAGAAAACATCAATCTACAGAACTTGGACATTATAAAAATATTTTCAAAATCTTATTTTAAGGATGATTTACGATTTTCTGTTGAAGGAGCTGTAAGAACACCTGGGGAGTATATTTATGGTGGTGGATTGACATTAAAAGATGTACTTTACCTTGCTGGTGGTTTGAAAAAGGAGGCGGCCTTCAATCGTATAGAGGTGTCTAGGGCTGTAGATTTTGTTTTAAATTCAGGGAAAATGGTTCCCATTAGGACTATTGTAAAAACAATAGAAATTGGCAATGAATTGAAACTTGATAAGACATCAGAAGGTTTTGTGATTCAGCCATATGATCAAATATTTGTTAGAACGGCACCTGATTTTGAATTGCAAAAAAATATTGTTCTAATGGGTGAAGTTTTATATCCTGGAACATATACAATTTTGAGTAAGGACGAGAGAATTTCTAGTATAATAAATAGGGCTGGTGGTTTAACAAAGTTTGCATTCCCAGAGGGCGCAACAATAAAACGTGTTGAATTTAATGAAGGATATTTATTTTTAAGATTACAGGAAGTTTTAAAAGACTCGAGTTCAAAATATAATTATTTTGCAAAACATAAAGACACTTTGTATGTACCAAAGTTGGATCAGTTGATTCAAATAAGTGGAGCGATTATGTATCCTAATATAGCCGAATTAGGTCAAATTAGTGCGCCTTTTATAAAAGGGAAGTCCGCTAAATTTTATGTGAAAAATTATGGATTAGGTTTTGACGATAACGCAGACCGAAAAAAAACATATGTGTTGGAAGCAGGTGGTTATATACATCGTACTCAAAGATTTCTTTTTATAAATTTTTATCCTAAAGTAACCCTTGGTTCAGCTGTAATAGTTCCACCAAAAGTTGTTAAGGAAAAAGATAAGAGAAAAGGTGAGCCTATTAATTGGAATAAATCTATAGAAAACTTTACTGTGAAATTGACAGGTTTAGCTACTTTGTGGGTAATATTTACAAATCTTACCAAATAATAATTATTAAAAATAGTAGGTTGTATTTTGGAAAATTTGCAAGAAGATAAGGGGTTGACAATTGTAGATATTGTTAAAATTGTAAAAGAATTTTGGGTTACATTAAAGCAAAGGCGCTTGATTGTTTTTTTTATTGTGTTTTTGAGTGGCTTTACGAGTTTAGTTGTTTATTTCTACAGTGATGGGCCTCAGTATATTGCAACTACTACGCTTATGCTGGAAAATAATAAGAGTGGCGGAGGTGGAGGAGCCTTAGCATTGGCTAGCCAGCTTGGATTGGTTGGTTCGGGTGGAGGAAGTGGAATTGCATTGAGTGAAGATAAATTACTAGAAATTATAAAATCGGAAGCTATTATTAAAATAGCCCTTTTCGATAAAGTAACTATTGATTCAATTGAAGACTCTTTTGCCAATCATTTCATTAGTCTGTTTGGCTATACTGAGTTATGGAAAAAAAATGATTCACTACGGAATTTTAAATTTGAAAACACAAAAGAGAAATTAACTAAAAAAGAGAATGCAGTGTTTAAGACATTTTATGGTCAAGTAATTGGCGATTTTTTAAAAGTTGAACAATCACCTAAAAGTGGTATTGTGAAAATAATTATTCAAACTCCATCCCAGGAATTTTCAAAAACATTTAATCAATCGCTGGTAAATGCACTCACTACTTTTTATGTTGATAGAATAACCGAAAAGGAGCGAAAAAGTTTGATAATGATTCAAAAAAGAGTTGATTCTGTTGCAGGTGCTCTTAGAGATGCTGAATATGCTTATGCTAGGTGGAAAGACGGAAGTAATCAATTAGTAAAAGCACAGGGTTTGATTAATGAAATCCGTTTAAGGAGAGATGTTGAAGTAGCTAATTCAATGTATATAGAAGGGGTAAAGCAGCTTGAAATTGCAAGGTTTTCACTACTGCAAGAAACACCTATTTTGCAAGTAATTGATGCACCGTCTCTACCTTTGTCTAAAACTAAAAAAACTTCAATGACCCGCTATCTTTTAATAGGTTGTGTTATAGGCTCATTACTTGCTATAATGTTTATCTTTCTTCTGAAAAAGTATATTGAGATTAAAGACATTTTTGTAAAAACACAATTTTGAAATTATTACAATCGTTTTGTAGCTTGATATCGATTTAACTAAATATATTTTTGCGATAATCAAAAAAAAGTTTGTAATATTGTACAGCAAAAAAAAGAGTAAAATCACAAGTAAATAATTAAACAACATTTAATGATGAAAAACAAGTACATTAGATTAGTAGCTCTGTCTGCTTTAGCAATTTTCGCTCAGTTAACTTCCGTTAGTGCTCAAAATGCCCCATTTTTACAATTTGGTGGAAAGCCAGCTCAAGATACTGCGGTGAAAGCAAAAATGAGTTTGTGGGAACAAATAACTAAAACTCCTTGGGTTATTCAAATGGGGCCATCTGTGGTTGATGATGATGATGCAAAATTAGGTGAATTTGAAATTGGTAGCTCGAAAAATTTTTTCCCTGTTTTTACAAGTGCCGAAAAGCGTATAAAGGGGAAATTTGGTGTTCAGTTGTCCGTATCTAGTGAGTCTTTAAGAGAACATGGTTATTGGGCAACCGATCTTCATGCAAAATACAGCTTTTTAACTTCGAGTATCGAAGATAACAAGTTTTTTGATCCTTATGTGTTGGCAGGTTTGGGACATGCTTATAGAGACTTTCCTCATTATGGTCGTAATATTGGCGATGAAAAAGATAATTCTATGAACGCAAACCTTGGTGCGGGTGCTAATTTTTGGATTTTCCCTAACGCTGCTCTTTTTGTACAGGGTGTAGGCAAGTTTGTTCTTCTTCAAAAAGAATTTAAAGGCTCTAATCATATACAATATACTGCTGGTGTAGCATTTAAAATTGCTCGTGATAAAGGTGCTGGCAAAAAACCGGTTGACGAAGCTCCTGTTGTTCCTTACAAGCGAAGCAAGGAAGCTGAAGACGCGATTGAATACTTACGTAACGTTCTTAATAAATAGTATTTTAATTGTTTTAATGTTAAGGAGCTTGCAAGCTCCTTAACATTAAAACAATTAAAAGTAATATAAAATCACTCACTTTACTACACTCAACTGTATGAAAAAAATATATTTATTTTTAGTGTTTGCTAATATTGCACTCACTTCATATGCTCAGGATTCTGTTACTCGTTATAGAGATGCAGAGATGATTAAGCTTGCTAACTATGTTAAATTACTTGAGCAAAAGGTGGCTCCATATATGGCTGCTCACCCAGAAAACCAGTTTGTAAATATTGTTACAAATAGTACTCAAGAGAAACAAGTTTTGGGGCTTATTTCCGACTCCGTTACAACCTATAATGATGCTCAAGTAATTAAACTTGCAAGATACATCAAACGTTTAGAGAAAGTAGACTCTCTTAGAAATGTTGAAGAGTTAGCTGATGCTAGAAGAAAGAAAACGGCTGATTCATTAGCATTGGCAAATGCAAATGCTGTTTCTAAAGGCATGGAGCAATACCAAAGTCAGATATTCTTTGATTTTAATAGTGCTGTATTAAAACCAGAATCGAACAAAGCTTTGGATGAGGCTGTTAAAGTTTTAAAAGCAAATGCCGATTTAGTATTTATTGTTGAAGGACATACAGATAATGTTGGTGAGGATGCTTATAACTTAAATTTATCTAAGGCAAGGGCAAAATCGGTAATGCAATATTTTGTATCAAAAGGTATAGCTTCTTCTAAAATAACTTCTGAAGGTTATGGCGAATCTAAGCCTGTTGCTACCAATGAAACAGAAGAAGGTAGAGCTAAAAACAGAAGGGTTGAGATTAAAGCACAAGCAAAGAAAAAATAGTTTTTTAACGTTGTTAAACTTGATTTTTATACTGAAGCAGTTCAGCAATTTTTGCTGAGCTGCTTTTTTTGTATTTAAATATGCTTAGCCTGAAGTTTTTTGATAGCATATTTAAATACGGTTTAATAAAATAAGTTTAGTTGATTTTTTGTAATGATTGAGAATAAGATTGTATTAGTTACTGGAGGAGCAGGTTTTATAGGAACCAACTCTTGTGAAGCACTTTTGAACAACAATAACAAAGTTGTGTGTTTTGATAATTTTGCAACTGGTAGCAGAAAAAATATAGAGGCCTTTTTAAGTAATGCTAATTTTAATCTAATAGAAGGTGATATTCGAAATCTAGAAGATTGTAAGAAAGCAGTAACTGGAGTAGATTGC
>JBASCV010000187.1:0-3555 GCA_049651825.1 Bacteroidia bacterium | reverse complement strand
CCATTGCAATATGTTGGTATTAATTCGGTTGGCTTGCGCAGAAGAGGGTTTAGCAATGAGTGTATTCTTGAAATTGAAGACATTTACAGAACACTGTACGTAAAAGGACACAATGTAACCAATGCATTAGCCATAATTGAACAAGAAGCACCTGCTTCGGCCGAAAAAGAAGAAATTCTAAGCTTCATTCGTAGTTCAAAAGATGGTATTATGAGAGGTATTTCGTAACAATGCAAATAACCTTAAACACTATTGGTAAACGCTACAATTACGAATGGATTTTTCGTAATGTAAACTATGATTTTACTGAGAACAACAGTTATGTAATACTGGGCAGCAATGGCTCAGGAAAATCAACCCTGTTGCAGGTTATTTTAGGAAGTATTATCCCTTCGCATGGCGAAATAACTTACAATCATGCTGGAGCAAGCATTTTGCCTGAAACTATTTTTAAATCAGTAAGTTTTGCTTCGCCTTATATGGAAGTGTATGAAGAGTTTACACTTTTAGAATTGATTGAGTTTCATGCAAAATTCAAACCCTTTATAAAAAACATTGATTTTCAACAAATTATAGCTATTTCCGATTTAGAAAAAGCTAAAAACAAACCCATCAAACAATTTTCGTCAGGTATGAAACAACGGGTAAAACTAACCCTTGCCATACTTAGCGATACTCCCCTCCTACTGTTGGATGAACCAACATCTAATTTGGATAAAAAAGCGATTGATTGGTATCAGCAACTCATTACTAACTACACCCAAAACCGACTTGTTATTGTATGTTCAAACCAAATTGAACATGAATATTTTTTCTGTAAAAAACAGCTTTCTATTGAAGATTACAAGCAATAAACTACTTAAACGAGCACCACAATTATCGTTAGCTGTAGAGTTTTATTAGCTAAGCATATTTTGCAAAAAAAGAAGACTATTTCACCAAGGCAAAAATTTCTTCGAGATGGGTTCGGTTGTTTGATAAACGAGGTACTTTATGCTGACCACCTAATTTATTTTTTGATTGAAACCATTTGTAAAATGTATTGTCAGGCACAGCTCTCACAATAGGCATTTTCAAAATCAAATTTTTATAGCGTTTGGCTTCGTAATCAGAGTTAATTGCTTTGAGTGCGTTATCCAACATTTCGGTAAAATATTCGAGCGTAGTAGGCATTTTTTCAAACTCAATCAACCACTCGTGTGCACCACTTTCATTATTGTTCATATACACGGGCGCAGCAGTGTATTCGCGTATTTGGGCGCCCGATTTTTCGCAAGCAATGCTCAACGCCTTATCAGCGTTATGCACTACCAATTCTTCGCCAAAGGCATTCATAAAATGTTTGGTGCGCCCTGTAATTTTAAAACGATAGGGATGTAAGGTTGTAAATTGAATGGTATCGCCCACTAAATAGCGCCATAAGCCACCTGTTGTGGATATTATCAAAGCATAATTAACACCTAATACAACCTCATCTAAACCAAACACTTGTGGATTTTCTTTACCCAGTTGATCCATGGGTATAAATTCATAATAAATGCCGTAATCAAGCATCAATAGTAATTCTTCTGAATCTTTTTGATCTTGAATACCAAAAAAACCTTCCGAAGCATTGTATAACTCCAAAAAGTTAACATCCGATTTATTAAAAACACGTTTAAATTGTTCTCTGTAAGGTGTAAAATTTACTCCACCATGAAAATATACTTCCAAATTGGGCCAAACATCGGCAATTGAATGTTTGTTTTTAATCTCCAATACTCGTTTGATAATCAACAACATCCAAGATGGCACACCCGCCAAACTTACCATGTTTTCATTCGCTATAGCGTGCGATAGTTTTTCCAACTTATCGTCCCATTTATCCATTAAAGCAATTGAAATATCAGGCGCTCTAAAAAACTCGGCCCACATGGGTAAATTATTCATCACAATGGCCGACAAATCGCCATGTTGCGATTCGTAATCGCCAAAACTATCGGTTGATAAACTCCCCCCTAAAGCTAAATTTTTACCAGTAAACAATTGTGTATCAGGATATAGCGAACAGTAGATAGCAATCATATCACGCCCGCCATTGTAGTGGCATTCATCTAACGATTCTTTACTTACCGGAATGTATTTGCTTTTATCGCCAGTTGTACCCGATGATTTTGCAAACCATTTGATTTCGGTATTCCAAATAATATTTTGTTCGCCTCGTCTAACCCGCTCAATATAAGGCTTTAACGATTCGTAATCTTGCAACGGAACAATTGATTTAAACTGTTCGGCATTTTGTATTGAACGATAGTTATATTTTTTTCCCCACTCGGTATCTTTAGCTGACGAAAGTAATTTTTTTAACGACTCCTGTTGCACATCATGCGGATACTTCATAAAAAGCTCAATTTGATGCATGCGCTTTTTCATCCACCAGCTTGCAATTGAATTTAACAGCGTCATAACCTAAAGCTTGAAAAATGAATTAAAATAAACAGCGTGCTTGCTTCTAACAAACACCAAAATAAGTAGTAAAATTACCATGCAACAACATCAACAATATGCTTTTCCAAAACAGTTAACGTAGTTGTATCTTTTATTGCACCTTTATCATCCAACAAAGTAAGCACACTTGATACAGGTAATCGGTTGGGATGCACAAACACACCCAAATAATTAAACACGCCTGTTAAATGCTCCATACCTCTTAAATTACCAGCCCTACCACTTGAAACACCTAAAAGCGCCACTTTTTTACGTCTCAACAAATCGGGGTGAATGGCATCAATAAACAACTTTAAAATACCCGGAAAACTTCCATTGTACTCAGGCATAACAACCACAAATTTTTGAATGGGTGCTATATAGGTATCTAAAATTTGTTGAAAAGCTGCCGAACGCTTATCATACAATTCATTAAACGCAATATCTACAGGCAACTTTTCGAGCGAAAACAACTGCGTTTGTTCACCTTTTTGTTCCATTAACTGCTGATAATGTTTTGCAACCTTAAGTGTACTGCTGTTGGGGCGGTTTGTTGCCGATATAATTGTTATCATTAGATGCTACCTTATTAACAAAAAACTGTTTAAAAACTATTGATAAGTTTTAGCGCCAAACAGGCACAAAAACCGTAATTTTATTGAAAATTGTAAGCGCTAAAAAAATATATAATAATATGTTTTTTACAGCGTTTTTATCATTTGAAATAAATTTTAAACAAACTATAATCACAAAAGATATTTAACAATTACAAAGTAACGCATATTTTATGAAATAGCCATCCGCCTCAGGCGGACAAACAATTGATTCAACTTATTTTCAAACTAGCCTATTCCATAAAGTAAAAACAAACAAATTATTCACTTATGAATATTACATATTACGGTCATTCATGTTTTGGAGTAGAAGTAAATGGCAAACACTTATTGTTCGACCCATTTATATCGCCAAATGGTTTGGCAAAAAACATTAACATAGCAATCATTAAAGCCGATTATATACTTGTTTCGCACGGCCATGAAGACCATATTGCCGATGCTGTTAGCATTGCAAAACGTACAGGAGCTACAG
>JBASCV010000186.1:0-6979 GCA_049651825.1 Bacteroidia bacterium | reverse complement strand
GTATATGGTATGGCATTCGACTTTTTTAATATTTCAGGCTCTTTGTTTGTTGAAACATCAACCGATTCAAGCATACGCTCTAGTGCACAAGGCTTGTTTATGATGATGACCAATGGTTTTGGCGCTGTGTTTGGCAGCTCAGTTAGCGGTTATTTAATTGATACTTATTTTACGCACAATGGTTTAAAAGATTGGCACTCCATATGGCTTTCGTTTGCCATTTATGCCTTAGTAATTGCAGTGTTGTTTGCCATTTTCTTTAAGCACAAACACAATCCCGAAGAAGTGGAAAATGTGAAGCATTAGTGTTTTATTAACAAATCAATTTAGTTGATACTTTGTTAATATAATTGCCTCCCCCCTTTCGTATCAAAACTAAAAAACGGAGTAACTTTGTATTGTTGAAAGCATTGATTTTGCTTAAACAAACATTTATTCGTAACAATTAGTTATTTGTAGCCATGAAACAATACCACGATTTAATGCAACATGTTTTGGACAAAGGAGCAACCAAAACAGATAGAACTGGAACTGGAACCATAAGCGTATTTGGCTACCAAATGCGTTTTGATTTGCAAGAAGGCTTTCCTTTGTTAACTACAAAAAAACTGCACTTAAAATCAATTATTCATGAGCTATTGTGGTTTTTGAAAGGCGATACCAATATAAAATACCTTACCGAAAACGGTGTGCGTATTTGGGACGAATGGGCTGACGCCAATGGCGACCTTGGCCCTGTGTATGGCTCCCAATGGCGTAGCTGGCCAGCTGCCGATGGCCGACATATTGACCAAATAACGCAAGTGGTAAACCAAATAAAAAACAACCCCGATAGCCGTAGAATGATTGTAAGTGCTTGGAATGTGGGCGAAATAGATAAAATGAAATTGCCACCCTGCCATGCTTTTTTTCAATTTTATGTTGCCGATGGTAAATTGAGTTGCCAATTGTACCAACGCAGTGCGGATATCTTTTTAGGTGTGCCTTTTAATATTGCCTCTTACGCTATACTTACCCTAATGATGGCTCAAGTATGCGGTTTACAACCCGGAGAATTTATTCATACACTAGGTGATGCGCATTTGTATTCCAACCACATTGAACAGGCCAAACTTCAATTAACACGCGATTTTAGAAAATTGCCTACGATGAAAATAAACCCTGAGGTAAAAAGTATTTTCGAATTCAAGTTTGAAGATTTTACTTTGGAAGGTTATGATCCACATCCACATATTAAGGCGGAGGTTGCGGTGTAATTTGTAAAGTGCTTGTAATTATTTACAAAAGCTTACGAACTAAAAATATACGTCAAGTTGCAAGTTAGCAAGCATAACCTTAACAATTACAAACACAACGATAATTTAAAATCAAATTTATGAAATGTCCACACTGCTTAATTGAATTTCATGACAACCAAAAAGAAGTAAATCTACCAGAAGATGTTGAGGGGCAATGGGACGTCTTGTCAAAAAATTGTCCTAATTGCAGAAAGAACATTCTGTTTTTAAGAAATTTTAAATGGAGATCGATAGGAGGTGGACATCATATCAGGGAAGTTATTTCCGATTTTTTAATTCGACCAAAAATTGCGAATAGACCTCCAGTTCCTATTGAAGTTCCCAAAGAATTCGCAAGCGATTATAATGAGGCTTGTTTAGTGCTTGCTGACAGTCCAAAAGCGAGTGCAGCCCTTAGTAGACGTAGCCTTCAACATATTATTCGAGAGAAGCTTGGAGTCAAGAAGAAAGATCTTTTCCAAGAAATTCAAGAAGTAATCGACAAAGGGATGCTTCCAACAGACCTTCTCGAAAGTATTGACTCAATAAGAAATGTTGGAAATTTTGCTGCTCATCCAATAAAAAGCCAAAGTACAGGAGAAATTGTAGACGTAGAACCTCACGAGGCTGAATGGAATTTAGATGTTCTTGAAATGTTATTTGAATATTTATTCGTTAGACCAGAAGCAATTAAAAAGAAACGAGATTCTCTAAATTCAAAATTATCTGACGCTGGAAAGAATCCAATGAAATAATACGGTGTTACGCATGCTAACAGCAATTAAGGCTTCTGCAAGGGCTTTGGCATAAATCAAGGTCTGCTTCGCAGATATTTATTTTATTTGCCTCCTCTATATAAAGTTCATATCTTCGAATAACCTTTTGTGAAAGTAGACAGGTTCATGTTTCAAATGTTGCCTGCACCTGATTGCCAAACGTTATCATTGTAAAAAAGTACCTAACGAAATTAACACTACGAAGAAAGCTGAAACCAATAGAGAAATATAAATATGGAACCTGAACCATTAGAAGAAAAGCAGTATCATTATTTACTTGACCTATATGACACACCAAACTCTAAAGTGTTATATGAATTTGTTAAGTTTAGTAACATTTGGGTTGAACAAACAACTCTATATCATACTACTCCCAAATCAGGACAAGCTTACAAATTGTATCTAATTGTTGCCCCCGATGTTTTAAAAAAATATCAAGACCTTTTAGAATCCATTAAGCAATCATTGAAGGAAAAACTATGGAATTTTTTTCAATTGAATATTCAAAATTTTGAAATCCGACCTGACTATAATAAGTTTAAAATTATAGATAATTCTTATATTGCCCAAATTACACCTTGGGAAGAAATTAACAAAGACCAAACAGAATTATTAAGGTTACTTAAAAACGCAACGACAACAATAGACTATCAAAGTGTAGGCCTTGCTTCAAGAAGCATAATACAAAAGGTAGCAGACATAGTTTTTAATCCAACAAAACACATTGCTCCGAAAGATATTGATGTAAGTTATGACAAGTATAAAAACAGGTTACACACATACATTCTTTCAGAATTGGGCGGTTCACAGGACAACGAAATTAAACAGTTTGCCGAATCAATTATTGAATCGTGCGAGAAAGCCATTAAATTGGCCAACACAGTTACTCACGACCTGAAAGCAAGTTCACTAATGGCGGAATCTTCCGTTATCGGTGTGCTGACAATATTGGACATTATTAAACTCATAGAAAAAAAATAAGTTAAACTGAAACCCTGACACTAAAGAACAGCGAACGCATAAATCCTTCAGACGTTAGCACCACTTTTCATATCATAATCGCACAAAATCCGCGTAGTCGCTAAGATGAAGCGTTGACAAAGTGTGTAAGGTCTTAGTGACAAAACTAACCGGTAAGCTCTGCTTACCAACACACAGAATTTAAATTTTAAGAAACTTTGATTATATAAACACTAGCCGCTAATACAATGTCATTAAGTTAAGGAAATACAAAATAAAAGCCCTCCCCACAGTCTTCGACTAGGCTCAGACTGACTGCGCGCGGTCATATTGAGTGAGCCTGTGGTGAGCTTGTCGAACCATCGAAATATGTGCGGTGGCATTATTAACTCAATGGCATTAATCGCTAAGATTTTGGGCAGACAAAGTGTGTAAGGTCTTAGTGACAAAACTAACCGGTATGCTCCCGAAAAATCGGGACAAGTCCTGCTTACCAACACACAGTATTTCAATTGTAATAAACTTTGATTAAATACAATATTTATTTATCTTTATTGTATGAAAAAATCGACCGTGATACAAACGTTAAATGATTTGCCTCAAAAGTTCGACCTAGACGAATTTCTTGAGCGTTTAATCGTAATTCAGAAAATAGATGAAGGGCTTGAGGATGAAAAAAAAGGTAAAACCATAAGCCACGAAAAAGTAAAAAAAATGGTTGCGAAATGGAACAAATAAGTTGGACAAAAAAATCACTCAAAGATTTAAAAGCAATCAACGATTATATTTCTTTAGATTCAACATTTTATGCAACCAGATTTATTACTAAACTTATTGCAAGGGTTGACCAACTAATCGAATTTCCTGAATCTGGAAGAATTGTTCCTGAGAAAAACAACCCTGAAATCCGTGAACTAATAGAAGGTAATTACCGTATATTTTATCGACTTCATAAATACAAAATTACAATTCTAAGAATTCATAATGCTGCGCAACGAATTAAATAACACGAATAATTGTAACACGACAGATTATGCGCTAAAATACTATCAATGCATAACAAACACCTAAGCAATTCCGTTCAGTGCTATTAAATTACTTTATTGGTTAAGACACGAAAGTGTATGTAATTACAAAATTCGCAAATCTGCAAACCATAAAAAATCAATCTTCAACAAAATAAAAATGAGCATTTCAATAATAGTAGCAATAGACAACAACAATGTAATTGGCAAAGACAATGCCCTGATATGGCATTTACCTGCCGATATGAAATTTTTCAAAGAAAAAACAAGTGGACATTGTATTATTACTGGTCGAAAAAATTACGAATCAATTCCTGAAAAGTTTCGCCCGCTGCCCAATAGAACAAACATTATTGTTACCCGCCAAGCTGATTATGATGCCCCAAGAGCAATAGTTGTAAGCTCTATTGAAAATGCACTAAATAAAGCAAAAGAAATTTCCAATGATGAAATTTTCATCATTGGTGGTGCAGAGATATTTAAACAAAGTATGCACCTTGCAGATAAATTGTACATCACCCACATTCATCACAGTTTTGAAGGCGATGTATATTTCCCTGAAATAAACAAAAACGAGTGGAGAGAAACGGCAAAAACGCAAGGCACTGTTGACGAAAAAAACAAGTACGCACACGATTTTGTTACGTACGAAAGAATACGATATTAGTATCAAATAGCTTTAAACAGTCATTCCGATTCTTCTTTGAAGAAAGGAATCTTTTCACTTAAAATCACAAGATGCTTCGACTTCGCTCAGCATGACGTATAAAAACAACAAATAAAAATATGCGCATAGAATTAAAACGATTAGACGATGCCTTTCACTTTGAAGCAGTAAGCGAAACAGGCAATATCGCCCACATGGATGCTGGCGAAAACATTGGTGGAAGCAATAAAGGTGTACGCCCTATGCAAATGCTACTGATGGGCTTGGGCGGATGCAGTGCCATTGATATTGTTATGATTTTAAAAAAGCAAAAGCAAATTATCGATAGCTTTGAAATAAGCATTGATGGCGAACGACAGCCGGGTAAAGAGCCATCGTTGTGGGAAACAGTTGAAATTCATTTTAAATTAAAAGGCACTATTGAAAAAGAAAAAGCCGAACGTGCTGTTCAGCTTTCTATGGATAAATATTGTTCGGTATCTAAAACACTGGAGCTTGCCGGAGCAAAAATAACGTATAAAGTAAGCGTTAACTAAACGTTATCGAACATTCAATTACCCTTTATTCAATAATGAATCCCACCCCTGAGCGGTAAGTGGATAGGTTGTTCCACCTTTAGTAATAAGGTTTACTCCTTCTTTTTTGTTGGTCATGTGCCCAATTACGGTAATATCAGGGTTTGCTTTTACTTTAGGATAATCAGCCGAATCAATGGTAAA
This sequence comes from Bacteroidia bacterium, assembly GCA_049651825.1. GTDB lineage: Bacteria > Bacteroidota > Bacteroidia > 2-12-FULL-35-15 > 2-12-FULL-35-15 > 2-12-FULL-35-15. The sequence goes on along the minus strand of JBASCV010000186.1, from coordinate 1,555 downwards.
CAGCAATTCATAATCTTCTCCGCCACTAAGGGCACAAACGGTAGGGTCTAAATTAAACTCACGCGCCATGTTGTAGGCTGCAGGGTCTATTGGTATTTTTTCTTCGTACAAACTACATCCAACCTCTGATTGAGTTGCAATGTGTAATATTTCAGAAGCTAATCCATCCGAAACATCAATCATTGATGTAGGTTTAACTTCTAATTTTTTTAATAACTCTGGTATATCTTTACGCGCTTCGGGCTTTAGCTGACGTTGAAGAATGTAATCATTCCCGTCTAAATCGGGCTGTACACCAGGAGTTTCCAAAAATATTTTTTTCTCGCGCTCTAATAATTGCAAACCAACGTATGCTGCTCCTAAATCGCCAGTAACACATAATAAATCGCCTTCCTTAGCACCATCTCTATAAATCAATTCATCAGCATCGGCTTCGCCAATAACGGTAATGCTTATAATCAATCCCGATTTTGAAGTAGTTGTATCCCCCCCTACAATATCAACCTTGTATTTAGCGCAAGCAGCAATCATACCGGCATACAGTTCTTCAACAGCTTCTACCGAAAAACGATTAGATACAGCAAACGAAACAGTAACCTGCCTAGGTGTTGCATTCATCGCAATAATATCCGATACGTTAACAGCAATGGCTTTATAACCCAGATGTTTTAATGGCACGTACATCAAGTCAAAATGTACGCCTTCTACCAACATATCGGTAGAAACAACTACCTGCTTGTTTTTATAACTAATAACAGCAGCATCATCGCCAATACCTTTAATGGTACTTTCGTTTTTCACTTCAATAAATTGCGTTAGGTGTTTGATTAATCCAAACTCACCTAAACTGCTTAATTCTGTACGTCCTGTGTTTTCTAACATTTTACCTCTCCCCTTTTATCCCCTCTCCACAGGAGAGGGGAAGTTATTTTATAATGTGTAATTAATTTAACTATTTTATAATTCAACGGAATGCCTTTAGCTACGAACACTCTCTATGATACTTAACGCCTCTTCTGGGGTCAATATTGCAAGATCACTTTTCTTAAAATCTTTACCATTTCTGGTTACAATTGCAGTAATTTTTTTATTCGATAACGCAGTATAATATTGGATAGAATCTTCGTAGTCCTTAAAATCAGCGTGTAATGATTTTGAAATAATTTGTTTCGTTACGTCTACTGTTTCTATTAAAGACTCAAGGTCTCTAAGGATTATTAGCATTTCCTTGTGTGTACAAGTCTTACGAATTATGTAATAAATATTGGCATAAGATAATGCCGAAATGAATAAATTAACTTTACCCTTTTCTGCATATTCAAATAGTTTTGCTCCCGCTTTTGAAAAGGGTTTGCAGTCTGCAAGTGTATCAATAATTATATTGGTGTCTAAAAATAAATTTTTCATTAACCGTGTTTTTTGATAATTTCTTCCTCCAGTGTCTTTTTATAGTCAAAGTTTTTAGGAAGTTTAACAGAGCCAACCAATCTTTTTACTCTTGGTGATAATTCTTCGGAGTCATTATCCTTATTTACTAAGGTTTTTAAATAGTTTT
>JBASCV010000185.1:0-16133 GCA_049651825.1 Bacteroidia bacterium | reverse complement strand
GAGGGGAAAGGGGGGGCTTTTTTTAAAACAACCCATTATTAAGTGCCACCAAGGTATCTTTTTTCAGTTTTGTATCCACTAAAATAGAAATATTGTGTTCGCTACCACCATACGAAATCATACGTATTGGAATGTTTTTAAGCGATTCGAAAACGCGCAGAGCAAAACCCTGTTTTGTTGCCGAAAAATTGCCAACAATACACACAATGGTTAAATCGGTATCCACCTCTACACTACAAAAGGTTTGTAATTCTTTTTTAATTGATTCTAAGTGCTTTGTGTTATCAATTGTTAATGAAACCGCAACCTCCGAAGTGGTAATCATATCAATAGGTGTTTTGTACCGTTCAAAAATCTCGAACACTGAACGCAAAAAACCGTACGCTAACAACATTCGGCCTGATTTGATTTTAATAGCAGTAATACCATCTTTAGCCGCAACCGCTTTTATATTATCGCCCGATACTTTTGATGTAATAACGGTTCCTTTGGCTTGTGGTTGCATGGTATTTAACAACCGCACTGGGATGTTGCGCTGTTGTGCAGGCAATATACAGGTAGGGTGCAAAATTTTAGCACCAAAATAAGCCAACTCGGCAGCCTCTTCAAAGGAAAGTTCGGCAATAGGATGTGTTTTATCTACAATACGAGGGTCATTGTTGTGCATGCCATCAATGTCGGTCCAAATTTGTATTTCATCCGACTGTATCGCAGCCCCTATAATGGTTGCGGTATAATCACTTCCGCCTCTTTTTAAGTTATCAATTTCGCCAAATGCATTTCTGCAAATGTACCCCTGTGTTATAAACAGTTTTTTGCCAGTATATTTAGCTAATTCGGGCTTTATGTGTGTTTCAATGTATTTTAAATCGGGCTCTTCATTTTCATCAATGCGCATAAAATTAAGTGCTGCCAGCAATACAGATTCAACACCAATTTCCTCTAAATAATAATGAAACAAAGCCGTTGAAAGCAATTCGCCCTGAGCCAATATAGCACGCTCTTCATTTACGGTAAACAAATCCATTGTAAAGGAGCGCAAATACTCAAAATGCGACCCAATTAGCTCTTTCCCCTTTTTTAGTGATTGGGCCGAAGCGTACAACTCTTGTACCACATCAATATACTTTTTTTCTAATAGTTCAATCAAACCCTTCGCCTTGTTGTGTTCTTTGGCATATAAAGCACCTGCTATTTCTACCAAACTATTAGTGGTTCCACTCATGGCTGATAAAACAACAATTTTGGGCGTTTCGTCATTAATTAAACTCACTAAGGCTTTCATTCGTTCCGAAGAGCCAACCGATGTTCCTCCAAATTTTAAAACTCTCATTTTGCTATAACTTAACACTTTTTAACACTCAGAAATTTTTTAAATAAACTGTTTTATAGCTTCCCCACTTTCTCGACAAGCTCGAAATGACAGCGCACAAGTCAATTTGGAATTTATTGAGAAATGAGCGATTGGGATTTGCTGTAAACTATTGAAAATTTAAAACATTTCTTTTAATTTCAAGTTCAAAAGTAGCCATAAAAAGGAAAATATAACGGATATTGTGTTATAAAATAGTATTTTCGCAAGTGAACTTATGCTAACACTTTTAAAAAAAGAAATACACAGTTTTTTTAGCTCACTTATTGGATACATTGCCATTATTGTGTTTTTATTGGTAATCAGCCTTTTTTTGTGGGTATTGCAAACCGATTCTAATATTTTAGAAAATGGTTATGCAAACATTGACCCGTTGTTTATTATGGCTCCGTGGGTATTCCTTTTTTTGATTCCAGCAATTACCATGCGCTCATTTGCCGATGAAAAAAAGGCTGGCACCATTGAAATGCTATTAACCAAACCGCTTACCGACACTCAAATAATTTTGGCAAAATATTTTGCAGGTTTACTGTTGGTTGTTTTCTCGTTAATACCAACATTGATTTATTATTATTCGGTTCACAAACTCGGCAGTCCTGTTGGTAATATTGATACGGGTGGTATGTGGGGATCCTACATTGGTCTTTTATTTTTAGGTGCCGCTTTTGTGGCTATTGGCATTTTCGCCTCTGCAATTACCGATAATCAGGTGGTTTCTTTTATTCTCGCACTTTTTCTTTGTTTCTTTATCTATACAGGTTTTGATTATCTCTCGTCATTTGCCCTATTTGGCAAGGTTGATAACATCATACTCAGCTTGGGTATTAATCATCATTATATTTCAATGAGCCGTGGTGTAATTGATACCCGCGATATTATTTATTTTATTGGCTTAATTGCCTTGTTTATTGTAAGCACAAGAACAGTATTGGAAAGCCGTAAATGGTAATAATTAAATGACAAACAAAAAAAGAGACATATTATCCTTGTTGTTAGCAATTGCAGTTATTGTGTTGCTGAATTTTGTGGGCTCTTTTGTGTTCCATCGTTTCGACCTCACCTCCGAAAAGCGCTATACACTTTCTGATGCCACCAAAAAACTGTTGGGTCAGTTAAATGATGTTGTATATGTAAAAGTGTATTTAGATGGTGAATTTCCTTCTGGATTCAAGCGTTTGAGAGATGAAACGCGTGAAATGTTGGATGAGTTTCGTGTTTATTCAAATGATAACATTGAATATGAATTTATAAACCCCAATGAAAATGCAGATAAAAAAGAACGCGATGACGTGTTTCGTCAGTTGGTAACAAAAGGCTTACAACCAACCAATTTAGAGGTGAAAGAAGAAGGGGGCGTTTCGCAACAAATTATTTTTCCAGGAGCAATTGTTTCTCATAAAGGGAAAGAAGCGCCTTGGCAATTGCTAAAAACCAGCGTAGGGCAATCGCCCGAAATGCAGTTGAATAATTCAATACAGGCGCTTGAATACGAATTTGCTAGCTGCATCCGAAACCTTACCACTGCCATAAAGCCACAAATTGGCATTATTGAAGGCCATGGAGAGTTGGATACCCTTTCGGTAAAAGACATTAAAGATGCCTTGAGCGAATTTTATTATGTACGTCAAATAAAAATAAACGAACAACTAAAAGCTTTGGAGGGCCTAAAAGCAATTATTATAGCAAAACCCGACACCGCTTTTTCCGAAAAAGATAAATTTGTTATTGACCAATACGTGATGAAAGGCGGTAAAGTGCTGTGGGCAATTGATGCCCTGAATACAAGTGTGGATAGTTTACGCAAAACATCGCGCACCATCGCTATTCCCAACGAATTAAATTTAGACGATATGCTTTTTAAATACGGTGCTCGTTTAAATCCAAATATGATTTTAGATTTACAATCGTCTGCCATACCAGTAAACAAATCGCTTGTTGGCCAACCACCACGCTTTGAACTGATGCCATGGATTTTTTCACCGTTGCTAGTTTCAAAAAGCAATCACCCAATTGTTAAAAACCTTGATTTAATCAAGGCCGAATATGTATCTTCTATCGATACCATTGACGTGAAAGGAATTAAAAAAACGGTTTTGTTGCAATCGTCAAAATACTCAAAAACGCTGAATGCTCCGGTAAGAGTGGATTTACGAATGGTAAATATGAAAATAGATGAAAGTCGTTTTCAAGACTCTTATCGCCCTGTTGCCTTGCTATTGGAGGGACCTTTTGAATCGGTTTATAAAAACCGAGTACCACCTCAAATAGCCACCGATAGTGCTATTGCCTTTAAAGATAAAGGAACAGAGACAAAAATGATTGTGCTTTCGGATGGAGACATGATTCGCAATGAAATTCAGTATTCAGCAGGTAGGGCATTGCCTTTAGGCTATGATATTTATACCAAACAAACATATGGCAACAAAAATTTCATTCTTAATTGTATTAATTATTTGTGTGATGATTCTGGTTTAATTAGTGTAAGGGCCCGAGAGCTTACCTTACGATTATTGGATAAGAAAAAATTAAAAAATGAACGTGCAAAATGGCAGATTATCAATGCCGCATTACCCATACTTACCATTGTTGTTTTTGGAATGTTGTATACATTTATGAGAAGACGCAAGTATGGAAGTTAATAAAGTTTTTATCTAAAACGGTATCATTATACAATTTTAAAATACTTCAATGGAACAAGCTGTAAACTCGCTTTTGAAAGTTATTGGCATTTTTTTGGTAATATTGGGATTGCTTGGCGTGCTGAATCCTCCTTATTTTGTCTTGATTGGATTCGATTTAATTTGGATTGGTCTTTTTATATATTTAATTGATTTTTTTATCCTAAAACGTATAAAAGACAAAAGGATATATTGGGCTGTTCAAATTGCTTTAACAGGCGCCTTATTTATTTATATATATAATTTTCTTAATGACTTATTTGTAGTGCGATAATGAAACAACTGTCATTGTTGTTTTTGGAACGCTGTATGCATTTTTGAGAAGAAGAAAGTATGCTAAATAGTATTTTATTATAACCCATGAAAAAAAACAAATCACTTTTTATACTATTTATTCTGTTGGCTTCAGTAGCAGCATGGTTTATAATTACTAAAAGTAAGGGTACTATTAAGCCCACATTGCGCGATTTTGCTGTGCAAGATACCGCATCAATAAATAAAATTTTCTTAGCCGATAAAAACGGTAATACCATTATGCTTGAGCGCAATGAAAGGGGCGTTTGGAGGTTAAATGAAAAATTTAACGCCCGACCAGATGCAATTAAAACATTGCTTACCACCATAAAAAAAATAGACGTGAAAGAGCCTGTTGGTAAAAATGCACAAGACAATGTGATTAAAAACCTTGCAAGCAAGGCTGTGCGTTGCGAAATTTATCAAAACAACGAGCTTACAAAAGCGTATTATGTTGGGGCCGAAACAGCAGATCAAACAGGAACCTATATGATTTTGATTGACCTAGAAACAATGGCTCCATCAGCAAAAGCTTTTGTAACCTACATTCCTGGTTTTGAGGGTTATTTAACTACTCGTTATTTTACAGATGAAAGAAATTGGAGAGACAGAACCGTATTTAGCTACCTTCCATCAGAAATAAAGTCGGTAAAAATGGAATCGCCTGAGCACCCAGAACAAAGCTATGAGGTGCTTGCGCTGGGGGGCAACAGTTTTCAGGTAAAAATGCTGGCAAACAATAAGCCTGTAAATGAAATAGATACATTGGCTATAAAACAATATTTGTCGTACTTCAAACAACTAAATTTCGAAAGTTTTGAAGTAGAATTGAAACAAAATCAAATAGACTCTATCTTAAAAACAAAACCAATAAATATATTAACCGTAACCGATGCTTCTGGCAAGGTAAACAAAGCAAGTTTTTATACGCGCCCCAATCTAAAAAAAATACTTGACGGAAACGAAAAGCCCCTGCCTTTTGACCCCGTACGCATGGATGCACAAATAAATGATGGAAAAGATTTTGTAATGCTTCAATACTTCATTTTTGGCAAGGTGTTGCCTCCTATTGATTATTTTTTGAAAAAATAAGTGTCTGTTTAAATTTTGTTCGCACTCTCCCCGTTTTCTTGATAAACTCGAAAAGACCCTGTGCGCAGTCATTTCGAGTTTATCCAGAAATGAGCGTAGGATTAAATGCAAACAATTTGAATAAAATGTTAAAAAGTCGGTTAATACTAAATTAGAAATCATTTTAAACTTGCTTTTTTAAATGAGTTATATTTGTCCTGAATTAATAAAAACTGTTCGTAACTAATTATTATCTAGAAATATATGAAATTTATCGTTTCCAGTACCTCATTATTGAAGCAACTTCAGGCTATTAGCGGTGTGTTGAGTTCGTCAAACGCATTGCCTATTTTGGAAAACTTTTTATTTGACATTGATAAAAATCAGTTGAAAATATCGGCTTCTGACTTAGAAACTACAATGAGCACAGTTATTGCCATTGAATCAAAAGATACAGGTTCAATTGCAGTACCCGCAAAACTATTATTGGAAACATTGAAAACCTTTGCAGATCAGCCACTTACATTTAATATTGATGACCAAAAATTCGGTATTGAAATTGTTTCTGATTATGGTAAATACAAACTTACTGGCCACAACGGTAATGAGTTTCCAAAATTGCCTTCAATTGAAGCAGCGTCTTCACTTGATTTAGAGGCAAGTGTTGTTGCTGCAGCTATTACCAAAACACTGTTTGCAACAGGTAATGATGATTTACGCCCTGTAATGTCTGGTGTTTTCTGTCAATTGGGCACTGATAATATCACATTTGTAGCAACTGATGCCCACAAATTGGTTCGTTACCGCAGAACAGACGCAAAAGCGGGAAGCGAATCGTCTTTCATTATTCCTAAAAAACCACTTAACTTGTTGAAAAACACCTTGGCATCGGTTAGCGGAAACGTAAAAATTGAATACAACAAAACAAATGCATTTTTTTCGTTCGAAAACACCAATTTGATTTGTCGCTTAATTGATGGAAAATACCCTAATTATGAGGCTGTTATACCTAAAGAAAACCCCAATAAACTTACTGTTGATCGTGTTTCTTTTTTAAGTTCAATAAAACGCGTTTCTATATTCTCAAACAAAACAACCCATCAGGTGCGTTTAAAAATTGCGGGTAGCGAGTTAAGTATTTCTGCCGAAGATTTAGATTTTGCAAACGAAGCAAGTGAGCGCCTTACTTGTCAGTATGCAGGAGAGGATATGGAAATAGGGTTTAACTCTAAGTTTTTAGCAGAGATGCTAACAAATCTTAATTGTGAAAACGTAAACCTTGAAATGAGCGCACCTAACCGCGCAGGAATTTTATTGCCAGCAGAAAAAGAAAACGAATCAGAAGATGTGTTGATGTTGGTAATGCCAGTAATGTTAAATAACTAATACTCAATATATTTTTTCGATAATGAAAATAAAATCAATATTAACAGGCTTGCTGATTTCAGCAAGCCTGTTTGCTTTTTCACAAACAACAATAATCGATAGCATTGTTTCGGATGGTATTTACCGTTCGTATCGTATTTATGTTCCTGCAGCCTATACGGGTACATCTGCGCGTCCGCTAATATTTGATTTTCATGGATACACCTCCAATGCGCAGCAGCAGCAACTTTATTCTAATTTTATGCCTATTGCCGATACGGCTAATTTTTTAGTTGTTTATCCACAAGGCACAAGCATTGGTGGCCAGCCTTATTGGAATGCAGGTCAAGGCGGAGCTAACGATTTACTTTTTGTTTCAAGCCTTTTAGATACACTTAAAAATCATTATAACATTGACAACAATAGTGTGTATTCATGCGGTATGAGCAACGGTGGTTTTATGAGCCATAGCTTAGCGTGTACTTTTAACGATAAAATTGCAGCAATTGCATCGGTTACCGGCACAATGTTTACCCAACAATATACAAGTTGTGTTCCTAACAGGGCTGTACCTATTATGCAAATTCATGGTACCACTGATGCCGTTGTGCCTTATATTGGCCAAGTTGGTGTTGAGCCCGTAGATACTGTTGTAAAATATTGGGTAGAAAACAATAATTGCAATCAGTCGGCAATATTTACAAATGTGCCCAATACCAATATGTTGGATGGGTGTACGGCCGAACACTACGTTTATGTTGGTGGCGATAATGGCTCTTCTTGTGAGTTGTATAAAATAATTGGTGGTGGGCATACTTGGCCTGGAGCACTATTTAATGTTGGTGTTACAAATCAGGACTTTAATGCATCGCTACAAATCTGGCTTTTCTTCAAAAAATATAAACTCAACCAATTAGTTAGTATTAAGGAAAACTCAAAGGAAGAGCAAATTTTTATTTACCCAAATCCCTCAAAATCAACAATTTGTATTAAAGGGGTAGAAAGCAATAATCTAAATATTAAAGTTGTGGATATAAACGGCAAAATTGTGTTGGAGGCTAATGAGTGTCAGTTATCTATAGAATCGCTTCCTACGGGCGTTTATTCGGTTTTTATAACAACAAAAGTGGGCCGAACAACCAAGCGCTTGGTTAAACTTTAATAAAAGCATCCTTTTTACAACGATTTATCGGGCGCCTTTTTTGACGCGAAACAGCTAACTAAACAAAAAAATTTAAATGAAAGTATTAAAGTTTGGAGGTACGTCCGTTGCCAATAGCGAAAATATCAACAAAACAATTGCTATTGTTAATCAGGCAGTGATAAGCAACAAAGTGGTTGTGGTTGTTTCTGCATTGGGCGGTACCACTGATAAGCTCATTGATGCAGTAAAAACAGCAGCAAAAGGAAATCAACATTATAAAGAAATATTAAAATCAATTGAACTTAGGCATTTAGAAACTGTAAGAGAGCTTATTCCAATTGACCAACAAGCTACAACCCTAAGTTTGATAAAAAATAAATGCAACGAGCTTGACGCAATTTGTGAGGGCGCTTTCTTATTACAAGAGGCAACGGCACGTACCATTGATAAAATGATGAGTTATGGCGAGTTAATGTCCTCATTGATTATTTCAGCTCGTTTAAATGCCATTCAAATAAAACACCAGTGGATAGATGCACGTCAAATAATAAAAACCAATAGTAATTATGGTAGCGCACAAGTTGATAAATTGCTAACCAATAAATTAATTACTGAACAACTATCAAAAAGCGATGTACCGCTTTATTTAGTTCCTGGTTTTATTGCTTCGGATGTCGATGGTGTTACCACAACATTAGGAAGGGGAGGCTCTGATTATACCGCAGCAATTATTGCCGCAGCAATAAAAGCTCAATCGTTAGAAATATGGACAGATGTTAGCGGTATGATGACCGCAGATCCAAGATTGGTAACAAATGCTAAAATCATTTCAAACATCTCTTATTTAGAAGCGATGGAATTATCTCATTTTGGTGCCAAAGTAATTTATCCGCCAACCATACAGCCCGTTATGGATAAGGGTATTCCTACTTGGATAAAAAACACATTTGCACCAACCGATTATGGAACACTTATTCAACAAAAAACCGAAAGCAACAAAAATAGTGTGTGTGGCATATCAAGTATCGCAAAAATAGCATTACTTAATTTAGAAGGAACGGGTATGGCTGGTGTGCCTGGCATTTCAAAACGTTTATTCGAATCGCTTTCCAACGAAAAAATAAATGTTATTTTAATAACTCAGGCCTCTTCCGAATTTTCAATTTGTGTTGGTGTTGATGAAAGCTACATAAACAAGGCAAAAGAAGTTGTTGATATTGAATTTGCAAATGAAATAGCCATTAAAAAAATTGAGCCATCAACCATTGAGACCAATCTCTCTATTGTTGCCTTGGTAGGTGAAAACATGAAAAACCATACTGGCATTAGCGGTAAAATGTTTGCAGCTTTGGGCAGAAATGGCGTTAATATTCGAGCAATTGCTCAAGGTTCTTCCGAAAAAAATATTTCAACAGTTATTCGTACTGAAGATGTAAAAAAGGCGGTAAACGTTTTGCACGAAGAGTTTTTTGAAACAGTACATAAAGAGTTGAATTTATTTATTGCTGGTGCAGGTAATGTGGGTGGAATATTATTAGAACAACTCAAAAAGCAGCTTGCTTTTATTGACCAACAGCTACTTTTAAACATTCGGGTTATTGGCATTGCAAGTAGTAAAAAAATGTTGCTCAACGAAAACGGAATAGACTTAAATGATTGGAAAAGCAGTTTAGAGGCGGCTTCTCCAATGGATTTGAAACAGTTTATCAATTACATTATAAACAATAACCTGCGAAACTCTGTTTTTGTTGATGTTACCGCAAGTGAAGAAATATCAACCTGTTACAATGAGCTTTTAAAAAGAAGTATTTCTGTTGTTGCCTGCAATAAAATAGCCTGTTCATCGGCCTATACCAATTACAATTATCTGAAAAGTTTAGCAAAAGAATTTAACGCCTCTTTTTTATACGAAACAAATGTTGGTGCGGGACTTCCAATCATTGGCACGTTAAACGACCTTATAAGAAGTGGTGATCAAATTAATAAAATGGAGGCCGTTTTATCTGGTACACTCAATTTTGTGTTCAATAATTATGACGGCTCTAGAACCTTTGCCGAAGTGGTAAAACAAGCACAAAATGAAGGTTATACCGAACCCGACCCCCGCTTGGATTTGAGTGGAAAAGATGTGATGAGAAAAATCTTGATTCTATCGCGAGAAGCTGGTGTTCAAATGGAAATAGATGAAATACAAAATAATTCTTTTCTTCCAGAATCGTGTATGAAGGGTTCGGTAAGCGATTTTTATAAAGAACTTGAGCTTCAAGAGCCTCATTTTAAAAAGTTGTATGAAAATGCAAAAAAAGAGGATAAAAAATTAAAATTTGTTGCAAAATTCGAAAACGGAAAATCTTCTGTGGGGCTTCAACACATAAGTAAAGAACAGGATTTGTATAACTTGTATGGTAAAGATAATGTTGTACTTTTTTATACAAACAGATATAGCCAACAACCGCTAGTTGTGAAGGGTGCAGGTGCAGGAGCGGATGTTACGGCTTCCGGTATTTTTGCTGACATTATACGAACCGCTAAAATATAATAAAAGCAATGTCTCAAACATCAAACATCCAACATCTAACAGCTTCAAATGAAGTAACTGTTTTTTCCCCGGCTACTGTTGCAAATGTAGTTTGTGGATTTGATGTGTTGGGCTTTGCTCTTGAAAGTCCGGGCGACAAATTATTATTACGAAAGGTGAAAAACAAGGGCGTGGTAATTATCAATAAAGATGATTATGGTTTACCAACCGATGCCAATAAAAATGTAATAGGAAAAGCATTGCTTGCTTTATTAGAAGCAATTAACAACGAAGTTGGGTTTGAAGTTGAAAGTACAAAACTAATTAAACCAGGAAGCGGAATTGGTTCTAGTGCCGCAAGCGCTGCTGGAGCTGTTGTTGCTGCCAATCATTTATTAAACAATCGCTTTTCTAATGAACAGCTTGTAGAGTTTGCAATGTGTGGCGAAGAGGTGGCTTCCGGCTCAAAACATGCCGATAACATTGCACCCTGTATTTATGGGGGCATTACACTTATTCGCTCCCTCCAGCCTTTAGATATAGTTAATATTCCCACACCTCCATTATTTGCAACCGTATTACACCCCCAAATAGAGGTTAAAACGTCTGATTCTAGAAGCATATTAAAACAGCAGGTGTCATTAAAAAATGCAATAACGCAATGGGCAAACGTTGGTGCTTTAGTTGCAGGGCTGATGAAACCCGATTATGATTTAATTGGTCGTTCGTTAGTAGACGTTGTTATTGAACCCACGCGTAGTATTCTTATACCTCATTTCGAACAAGTTAAAAAAGCTTGTTTAAGTGCTGGGGCCTTAGGAGGTGGGATTTCCGGGGCGGGTCCATCTATGTTTATGCTAAGCAAAACCGCAGAAACCGCAGCTTTGGTTGAGCAAGCCATGAAAGATGCGTATAAAAACATAGGAATAGCATTCCACACACATACTTCAATAATAAGTTCAAAGGGGGTTCGCATTGCTGAGTAGCTTGTAAATAAACACAGCTAAATTATTTGTTCTATCAATCAAAGCCTCTTTAAATTTCAATACTCAAGCTAATATTACAATAATTACATTTCCTTTGTTTTATAACCTTTTTCGTATCTTTGTAGCTCGTTTTACAATAAACGACACTAAACTATGAGCATTACAAAAGAAGCGGTTTTAGAGGCCTTAAAAAATGTGGATGATCCAGATTTGAAAAAAGATTTGGTAACGCTAGGAATGATAAAGGATTTAGAAGTAAATGGTAAAAATGTAAGCTTTACAGTTGTACTTACAACGCCTGCATGTCCAATGAAAGAAATGATTCATAAGGCATCAGTAAACGCAGTGCTTCATTTTGTTGATAAAGATGCCATTGTAAATGTGAAAATGTCGTCAAACGTTTCGGCTCGTGCCAATTCCGGGCCAATATTGCCAGGCGTTAAAAACATCATAGGTGTTGCTTCTGGTAAAGGCGGGGTTGGTAAATCAACCATTGCTTCGAATTTAGCTTTAGGCCTTGCTAAAATGGGCGCATCAGTTGGTTTAATTGATGCCGATATTTATGGTCCATCGCAAACCATTATGTTTGATGTGGTTCACGAGAAACCAATGATAAAAAACATTGATGGAAAAAATAAAATAATTCCAGTAGAAAGTTATGGCGTTAAACTATTGTCGATCGGTTTTTTTGCAGATACTTCTCAGGCAATTGTTTGGCGTGGGCCAATGGCTTCAAAAGCGTTGATGCAAATGTTTTCAGACGCAGAGTGGGGCGAATTAGATTACATGATTATTGATTTACCTCCAGGTACAGGCGATATTCATTTGTCGCTGGTGGGCTCTGTTCCTTTGAATGGTGTGGTTATCGTAAGTACTCCTCAGCAAGTTGCTCTTGCCGATGCACAAAAAGGAGTTGGTATGTTTCGTTTACCATCTATAAATGTTCCTGTACTCGGAATAATAGAAAACATGGCCTATTTTACACCAGCCGAATTGCCGAATAACAAATACTATATTTTTGGTAAAGATGGAGCTAAAAAATTAGCAGAAGAGTTAGATGTTCCTTTGTTGGGCGAAATTCCTCTCGTACAAAGTATTTGTGAAGCTGGTGATGCAGGAAGGCCTGCTGTACTTCAAGAAACAACCCCTCAGGCACTAGCATTAATGGAAATGGCAACCAAGGTGGCACAACAGCTGTCCATCCAAAATTCAAAAGCACCAGCGGCACTAAAAACAACTACTGCTTAGTTTTTGAAGTTACACGTATTATTCTAAAAGGGTTTGATAAAATCAAGCCCTTTTATTTTATTAATGAAATATTTCCTTTGCGCTCAATCGTTTCTCCCGTAATAAGTTTTGCGTTTATATAGTAAACAAAAACAGCACTTCCATTACTATCATTTTCTGTAAGTGCATTTGTATTTTTTCCATCCCACACTTCTGTTGGACTATTGCTTTCAAAAACCTTTTCTCCCCAACGATTAAAAATGCGCATCGAAAAATCACTACTAACGCACTTGTCCCAACCATGGAGTACCAAAAAATCATTTTTGCCATCATTATTTGGCGAAAACGCATTGGGAACAACCAAATCACACATGTAGTCTACTTCAATGATAATACAAGCGGTATCTTTACAGCCATTTTCGTCCGTAATAGTTACACAGTAATTTGTTGTCTCTACGGGAGTGGCAATAGTATTCTGACAAGTATCGCAACTTAAGCCTGTTGTCGGACTCCACGTATAATCAACTGCTGACGAAGCATTCAACGTTGTTGTGTTACCAGAAAAAATAATATTGTCGCTAGCTGTAACATTAGCATTTGGTTGATTAGTTGTAGTTATAACAATTGTTTCTTGGTGTGAGCACCCATTATCGTCCGTTACATTTATTGTATAACTACCAGCACTAAGCGAATCTATAAATGCCGCACTTTGTCCTGTTGGTTGCCAATTATAGGTGTATGTTCCTGTTCCTCCATATGCTGTTGTAGAAGCTTCTCCGCTTGCGCTATCACATGCCGTTGGATTTATTATAGTAATCAATGTAATTGGGCTGGGTGCCGTTATTACAACGGTATCTTTTGCAATGCAATTATTGTTATCGGTTACAGTACAAATGTATGAGCCAGAACATAAAGCAACAGCACTTGCTGTGTTTTGAACGGGTGTTGAATTCCACGAATAATTATATCCATTTCCAATAGTTCCACCCAATACAGTTATTGTTGCTGTTCCGTTGCAAGAATCACTGCATGTAGCAGGCGCAAATGAGTTAACAAAAGCAAGCAGTTCAATTGGTTCAGAAATAAGAGTATCCGACACACTTGAGCAGCCCCACGCATCTGTAACGGTTAATGAATAAGTGTCCGGGCAAAGATTTTCATTAACCGATTGGTTGGTATTGTTTGACCAATTGTACGTGTAAGGCGCATTACCACCAACTATCGATGTAGAAATTTGTCCATCACAAGCCGAAAAGCATGAAACATTGGTAGGCGATAGTTGAATTAGTATACCTGTGTTGGCAAAAATGGTAACGCTATCCGTTGTCGAGCAGCTGTTTGTGTCTGTTACAACAACGGTGTAGGTTGTTGTAATGGTAGGACTAACAGTAGGGTTATATAACGAGGAGAAATTATTATTCCCTATATAACTCCATGCGTATGAATAGCTTAAATTGTTTGGAGAAGCAGTAATGATAGTACTTTCACCAAAACAAATAGTATCATCTATGCCGGTATTAATTATTGGTAAACAGTATATTGTTGTTGGTTTTGTAATTGTGTCTTTACACCCATTATTGCTAGTAACAATAAGTGTTGGGGCATATGTTCCGCAGCTATTATAGAGATGATTGGGGCTTTGTTGAGTGCTGATAGGTGTGTTGTCATCAAAATCCCATTCCCAATTTGTAATGTTGCCTAATGCAATTGTTGTACTATCATTAAATGGTGTAGAAAACCCTTGACAAAGGTTAAAACTTCCAAAATTTCCCACAGGATTAGGATGAATGGTTATTGGTTTTACAATGGAATCGGAGCAGCCAAAATTTGACGATACAAAAAGCTTTACATTGTATGTACCAGGGGTGTTGTACACATATCCGTTATTAACCATTTCCTGCAAATAAATTGGGCTGCCGTCTCCAAAATTCCATTGCCAGGTACTAATGCTATCCGGACCATTAACAATCGAAGAGTCTACAAATAAAACAGCACTATTATCACACACATTAGAAGCTGTAAAATTAGCGATAGGGTTTGGATGAACCATTAAGTTTGCCGAACTACTATCCGTGCAACCATTTACCGAACCCGCAATCAATAATGTGTTATATTGGCCCGAAACAGTATATAAGTGGTTGGGATTTGTTAATGTTGAGGTGCCCCCATCACCAAATAACCACAAATAGCTATTTATTGTTGTATAATTGGAAGAAACATTACTTAAGAAATGAACCGAGTCAACTTGACAATTTTCTGTAACGGTATGCTGTACCGAAAGCTCTTCAACTTTAATTTCTATACTGTCTTTGGTGATACAATTGTTGCTATCTGCTACGGTTAAAACATATGTGTTTGTTGATGTTGGGCCAACCGTTTGGGTGCTACTGTTATTTCCATTGTTCCATGAATAGGTGTAAGGCTGAGCACCTCCGTTTACACTAGAAATTAAATTAGCAGTTGTGTTTTTACATATTAATGAGTCGCTAGCACTAACAGTTAAATTGAGCGGTGGATTTGTTGGAGAAATAGTTATTGTATCATATCCAACATTACACGATTGATCCGTTATAATAACATTGTAAGTGCCAGCCGGAAGCCCTGTTACTGTTGCTCCTGTTTGATTAGATGCGTAGCCACTCCATTGATAGTTAAAAGGAGGTGTTCCACTTGTTGGTGTAATTGTAATCGTTCCTGTACTATCGCCAACACAGTTTAAGTTGGTGGTTGAAACGGTATATGCAATAGAACTAATTTGAGGAATACAGGATGAAAATATTGATTGACCAGGAGGTATGAAGTTGTTATTCCAAAGGGCGGTTCCGTTGTACACATAAAATTCGTCAATATATCCATTCAATTGGTCTCTGTTATCCCAGCTAAAACCAATTGCCAAAGCCGCACTTTCAGATACTGGCGCAGCAACGCTGTTGTTTGCAACCGCACAACCATTGATATATATCGAAAAACTATTACCACTTCTAACTAATGCAACATGTGTCCATTTTTGTGCTTGCATAGATGGTGTTGTTTCTTGCACTAAAGTACCAGCTCCTTGTCTGTCGGAAAAAAGCCAACCACTACCAGGGTAGTGAACAAAAAAAATGTGTTCTGCCGCTAATTGGCGAAAATCAAAAGCTGCATGGGTGGAGGTTAAATTATCAAGATAAATCCAAAAATGGATTGTAAAGTCGTTGCTACCTAGATCAAAGTCTGGGCTTTCGGCTGCAAGTAGGTAATGTCCCGAAGGAGTCCAGGTAACCCCATTAATGTAAACTGCGGTATCATTACAGTTTACATCATTTATTGGTGTACCGTTAACACTAATTGCATGGTTACTAGGGCTAGAGTCAGTAAATGTTGTTGTTCCAATAGCATTGTTCGCATTTAGATAAAAAACGGGTGTTTGCGAAAAAACATGATGAAAGGAAAAAAACAGCAGTACAAAAAAGCAACAGTTTCTTATATTAATATTAAC
>JBASCV010000184.1:0-3486 GCA_049651825.1 Bacteroidia bacterium | reverse complement strand
GGGCAACACAATAGCCCATTTTCCATCCAGTAGTATGAAAGGTTTTACCAAAGGAAGAAATAATAAAACTGCGCTCGGCCAGCTTAGGGTATCGGGCAACACTTTGGTGTTCATAGCCATCAAAAATAATATGCTCGTACACCTCATCACTAATAATTACAATATCGGTACCTTTAGTTAACTTCTCCAATTTAGCCATATCAGCGGCTGTCATAATACTACCTGTTGGATTATGAGGCGTATTAATGATAATCATTTTCGTGCGGTAATTCAATACTTTTTTCAGCTCTTCCCAATCAATAGAATAAGAAGGAGCTTTGAGCTGTAAATAAATGGTTTTACCACCATTGAGCTCTATGGCTGGTTGATAACAATCATAGGCTGGCTCAAATATGATAACCTCATCGCCTTCGCGTATAATTGCCGAAATAGCAGTAAATATAGCCTGTGTAGCACCTGCAGTAACAGTTATTTCTGTTTCAGGATCATATTTAGCCGAATACAACTCTTCAGTTTTTACTGCTATTGCTTCGCGCAAACTCATTAAGCCAGGCATTGGAGCATATTGATTGTTTCCGGCTAGCATGTGCTTATTCACAAGAGCAATCAACTCTTTATCACAATTAAAATCAGGAAAACCTTGCGATAAATTAATAGCATTATTTTCAGCAGCTAGCTTACTCATTGTAGCAAATATAGTGGTGCCTGTATTGGGCAATTTACTACCAATCAAATTCGGATAATTCATAATTCGACAAGAAATTTTATGCTTCAAATTACAAATTTTAATTTAAATACATGAAAAGTCTAGCGTCTATTTTTATGAACATTGATTCAAAAGCTCGTAAAGGTTTATTTGCTTGATATACAACAAGGTATTTTTGCCCAAAAACACATAACAAACAGTTGAAATAACTTTCAAACAAACTACACACCTTTTTTTGCTTTTTTAAACAACTTAATGGTGCTTAAACCATGAATTGGTTTAAATTTGTATAATCATTCACTTTTTATTTTAAACAATTTATGATGAAAGCACTAAAACAAGTAGGCAAGTGGCTATTAATTCTATTGGTTATAGCAAACATATTTATCCTTGTATCTGGCAAAACATACCTATACAAAGGCATTGGAAATACTTATTTAAAGGGACGTTCGGGCCCAAGTGCTAAAGAATATCTAATTTTTGACAACCGCGAAATAAAAGCTGGCAACTACCAAAAATGGCCCATAGCAGCCAACTATAATAAAGTAACTATTGCCGATAAATATCAAACGGACTTTAAACGTTTGCAAACATTTGCATTTGTTGTAATAAAAAACGATTCGTTAGTGCACGAACAATATTGGGATGGAATGGATGAAAACTCCTACAGCAACTCGTTTTCAATGGGCAAAACAATCACAAGTATACTTATTGGAATTGCAATTAACGAAGGTAAAATAAAAAGTGAAGACCAAACTGTTGGCGATTTCTTGCCAGAGTTTAAAGAAGGTGAAAACGCTAAGCTTACCATCAAACACTTACTTACCATGTCATCAGGCATCAATTTTGATGAAGATTATGTAAACCCCTTAGCATATCCTGCTGCAGCTTACTACGGAACCGATTTAAAAAAACTAACTTACAAATACAAAGTAACCACCGAACCGGGTAAAGCATTTGAATACTTAAGCGGAAACACACAACTACTAGGCTTTATTTTAGAAAAAGCCACAGGAAAAAGTGTTAGCGATTATGCGTCAGAAAAACTATGGCAACCTACAGGTGCTAAAAACAGTGCATTCTGGAGTCTTGATCATGAAGGAGGAAGCGAAAAAGCATATTGTTGCTTCAATTCAAATGCTCCTGATTTTGCACGCATTGGCAAGCTCTATTTAGATAGCGGAAAATGGAACGGCAACAATATTGTATCAACCGAATACGCTTTAAATTCAATAAAACCAGCCGACTTGCTTGACGAAAGCGGAAACAAAAATGAAAAGTATGGCTACTCTTGGTGGATTATACCCAACTACAAAGGCCACTATATATTTTATGCACGTGGTATACTTGGCCAATACGTGGTATGTATTCCTGACAAAGACATGATTGTTGTGCGCCTTGGCGAGAAAAAAGAGAAAAAAACACCAGGCGAAGATCATCCAAAAGATGTATTCTACTACATTGATGCTGCACTTGAGATGTATGGCAATTAGTTCGTAGTCTTTAGTTTGTAGGGCTTAGTTGGTATAGTAGTTCGGTACTTTTTTTATTAGTAAATTCGTAACAATTTGTAATTCGTAGTATAGTAGTGTATGAAAAAAGATATTATTCCACCAATTGTTGAAGACATAGCTGTAGCGGTGGTTAAAGAAGTAAATGAATTAAATGAAATAGAATGGAATGTTTACCTCATTAACCTAAAAAAAACGCCTATTGAAGGCGTATTGGTTACTTCTAAAGGATATGGCACTTACAACGAAGAAGAAGTAAAAACATCAATATTACGTCATTTTTTAGATGTTGTTGACTCAAACGATTACAAAAAAATAGAACCTATTACCGAAAATATTTTCGGTTTAAATAACGAGTTTTGGGTTAGCTTTTTTGCAAATAAAATAATGTATGATAAAAAATATATTTTTTTACCCGAAACAATAAAAGAAGAAAACTTCACACTTATTCCTATCATCAATAAAAAAGGGGTAATGATAAAGTAATTAAACTACTAAAATCAAAAACAATGTTTAAAATCCCATCATTACAAAACGTATTAAATGAAACAAGATATACATTAAAACGATTTCCATTACCCCTACTAGCAAGCATAACAGCCGTTTCAATAGCAATTTACCTTACTCATATTGATTATGAACACAAAAACAGCGTAGAGTATTTGTGGAAAATTGTAATGTGTTGCTCATTAGCACTTAATCTAACACTTGCTGCTCAATTATTTGCTGAAAGCAAAAATTTAGGAAAAACAAAAAACATAATTCTTCAAGCTACAACAGTAGCATTAATTGTACTTTATTACTTTTCACTTCCTCAAATAAATGATTTTACGCTTAAAGATGGAATACGCTATGCATTATTTAACATTGGTAGTCACTTATTAGTTTCGTTTTCACCATTTATTGGCAACAATCAAAAAAATGGATTTTGGCAATTCAACAAATCGTTGTTTTTGAGGTTTATTACCGCCAGTTTATATACAGGTGTGTTGTATGCAGGCTTAGCATTAGCAATACTTGCAGTTGATGAATTATTTAAAGTATCGGTAAATGGAAAATATTACCTTGATTTGTGGTGGATATTGGCAGGAATTTTCAACACCTGTTTTTTCCTTACTGGTGTACCTAAACAAACACAAGCACTAGAAACAGAAACAGCATACCCAAAAGGACTAAAAATATTTACTCAATTTGTGTTGCTCCCATTGGTTGCCATTTATTTACTTATTCTTTATGCCTATGGTATAAAAATAGCCATCTCAATGGAGT
>JBASCV010000183.1:0-18582 GCA_049651825.1 Bacteroidia bacterium | reverse complement strand
AAATAACTCGTTCCTAATTTATATTTATGATTGGTTGTTTTTATAATATTCGCATAAATAATATTTGCATAAAAATTATTTTGTTCGCCTTTGTATTTTCGTAATCCAAAATACATATCGCGTTGTTGCCATTTGCCCGATGTTTGAATGCCAATGCTTTTGTAGGGTTTGGATGGAAACATAAAACCTGTTTTTGAAAAATATTCCAAAGCCTTTGTATTTATACCAATTCCATAAGCATTGGTAGTTCCAAAATCATTGTTGTAGTTGAAATTTGTTTGGCCTGATTGTTTTGTTTCCATTAATGCTTTAACTCCAAACTGTGCTTCAAAATTTTTCTGATTGTGATAATTCCAACGATTAAAAACATTGTACTGTCGATATAGTGGCATATCTAAAAATGAATCTTTATTCATATCATTTTTAAGGCTTAAATCGCTCGCATGTAAAAACAATAAAGTGCCCCACTTTTCGTTTATTTTAGGAGCAATATGTACGTTTGCTTCAGCACGTCCTTTGTGATTGCCATAGAGATTTATGAACACTGGCGCTTTTTGTTCTTTAGGTTTTAGAAATTCTAAATTAATTTGCCCCGAAATACTTTCATAGCCATTTACAACAGACCCTGTACCCTTAGTAACCATTATGTTTTCAATCCAAGTGCCTGGAATAAAATTTAAGCCATAAGCAGCAGAAAGACCTCTAAGCATGGGCATATTTTCGGATAATACTTGTGTATAAATACCATCAAGCCCTAGCATTTGAATTTTTCGAGCTCCAGAAACAGCATCGGTAAAAGCAACATCAACAGAGGCATTGGTACTAAAGCTTTCCGACAAATTGCAACAGGCTGCTTTAAGTAATTCTTTGCTACTAATTACTTCACTATTTATGGGATTGAATGTTGAGTAATTTGTGCTTGCTTGCCGTGTTTCAACAGTAATTTCTTTTAAATCAATGCTTTTTTTTAGGATTATTTTAAAATATGTTTTACTGTTATTTGTGATGATAATTGTATCGCTTGTATATCCAAGCATACTTATTATCAATGATGAGGGAAAGCTGATTGGCAAAGGAAGTTCAAAGGTGCCATCGGCAGTGGAAGAGGTTCCTTTAGTTGTTCCTTGCCAATAAACATTAGCACCAGGTAATAACTCTTTACTGCCTTTATCGTTAGTGCCAACTACTTTGCCCGAAATGTTTTGTGCGTAACCTTGAGTAATACTCAAGGTTATCAGCAGGATGTATAATAGGCGTATCATTTGTTTTTATTGATAAGTGTTTTGAAAAGAAAAAATTCTCAAAAAAGTGCAGAATTATGCTACACCATCAATAAATACTATATGATAAAGGTTGATAAAAGTGTTAATCGTTTTTTGCCAATAATGGGAGGCGGAAGGTTGGAAGATAGAAAAGGATATTCGTCAACTATAAAATTAGTAACGTGTACATTGGTGTAAAAAGGAAGCGTAAAATCAGTAGGAAAAACAACCGATTGCTGTTGAGTTGGGTTGTATTTATTGAGTTCGAAAGAGAATGAACTTAAATCACAGCAATGGGTTTTAATTATTGTTTTTGAGCTGTTTTTTTTTGAGCTGTTTTTTTTTGAGCAACATTCTTTAATTGGAGTAAGCGCAATTTTTACTTTTCCGCTTTTTAGGCATACCATTTTATTGATGGTAAAACCCAAGCTAAATGCCAACATAAATAGGCACAAAAACAAAGCTGTTATTTTTTGAAAAAGTTTCATTACTAACAAATGTACAAAAATAAAAGCAAAATAGCTACTGTTTTAAAAGTGTAATACTTGCTTTATTATCAATTTTTAACAAATAAATGCCTTGAGGTTGATTTGTTAAATTGATTTTGTTTGTTGTGTTTGCAATTTCTTTGTAAACTAAATTTCCTGTAGCATTATACACTTCTATTACGTGTTTGTTATTGTTGTTATTAAAACTAATGTTGTAAATTCCTTCAGATGGGTTGGGATATAATGTAAACTCATTTGTTTTTGCTGTTGTTGTAACATCTGTTGTTGTTTGTCCACACAACCATTGACTATAGTCGTTTGGCGTTTGTTGCCATGCTTGAAACGCATTAAATACTTCACTTACTTTTGCCCATTGAATTGTGGTTGAGTCCATTGCATTTATAGAATCAATAACCTTGCTTATTTTTTGAAAAAACAGAGGACCGTATTCTCTTTGGTTAGTCATAATGCGTGTTACATAAAATTTATCACCAGGCCATAATCCATTTTGAATACTATCTACTTGCCCTTGAATTAAGTCAATGATTGCTTGTTCATCATCTAACGAATCCAAAAGAGGAGCACAACCTGTACCCATACACCACAGGTTTTTATTTGGGTTATGGTGATAAAAGTTAGTTGTGGTATCGGGTTTGAAAATACCAAAATCGTTTAAGTCGTTACTGTGTGGAGGGAAGCTGCCAGCACCAGTAATAATGCTACATTGCCATTGATTTCCGTAAATATTACCTATGATTGGATTACGGTATTGAAGCCAATCAATTGGTTGTGTATTTGCATCGTCAGTATAATAGATGCATCCACCCAAGTGTGTTGTTGGGTTTGCTCCGCAAGAGTCTAGTAAATACCATTGATCGGCAATGTTGCGGCCACCCATATTTTTTGAGCGAGGGTCAATTTCAATATTATCATTATACGGAGGATTTGCTAGCGTTTCAAATATATCGGTGCTGGATGTTCCAGCGTTTTCAAATTGTAGCGCCCCCATAATAAATCCATCAGAGGTTTGTAGGTTCCATTTTGCATTTTTGCTATTGATAATGGTAGCCATTTGTAATGCATTTGCTTTAGCTTTAGTGAATTTTATGAAATTTTGTAGTGTGTCGCTTGGTTCATTATGTGATACAATATGTATATATAATTTAGGTGCTTGTGCAAATCCCGCAAAAGTAACTAGTAAAAGCAATAAGGATATTATTTTTATTTTCATTACAATAATTGTTGAAGTTGATTACATAACAAATGTAAACAAATTACAAAACCTAGTACAACACTGTATAAAAATATATTTATAGTAGAAAGTATTCGGTTTATTGCCCGAACGTTTATTTTTTTACAATAATTAGGTTTGACTGTTTTGCTAAATTTTGATAGCCAATGCGGAATGGTAAAGGCTTTGTTCGTGTAGTATCGGCAAACTTGTTTTTTAAATCTTCTTGGTAATAATTTTTAAACATTGGTATTGGCGCTTTGTATCCACCATAAAATATAGGTTCTTTCCATTTGTTATTTTCTTCGGTTTCATAAAAAAACTTTAACGGAATACCCGAATCGTCTTGTAGATGGGCGTTGCTGTGTTTTAATATGAGTGAACGTATGATTGAAAAATTGTTTTCGTGCATTAAATACGAAGCAGATTTTATAAATGAAACATTTTCGCCATAGCTATTTAAAAACAAATCAAATGCAGGTTTTTGCTTTAATGATGCATTTGATAAATCTATTGAAAAGTAATAAATGTTCTTTTGATTGTTTTCCAGGTTATTGATAGCGCTATCTTTTTCAAATGTGATGCGCACTCCATGCATTTGATTGTATTGATGATGGGCAACTTTATCGAGTCGTCTATCAATTACTTTTCCGCTATCATTTATCTCAACGGGTTCGATGGTTACTATTTTGTGGCCTGTACGTACAATAAAAATCATTAAGATGGGTAGTGTTCCTTTTAGTTCTTGTGTTGTAAAATCTTTGCGCATATCTTTGGTTTTAAAGAAAGATGCTGTGAGTATATCGTCCATTGAGGTTTTTAGAGCTAAGAAATAATTTTCCCAAAACTCTTCTGGTATTTTTTTTATATCGGGCACTTTGCCAACAGATTCAAGGCCTATCATTAAATATTCATCGGCACGCGGAAATAGTGTATTTGCGTACAAAAAGTCGGCTCCACTAAATGGATAAAATAGTTTATGATTTTTATTTGTTGTTTTTGGGGGATGTACAAATGCTAACTCGTTTTGTGCCCAAGCTGTTACTTTTTTTAGTTGTCCTTCTTTTAATTTGCTCCAAACGGCATTTGACCATGCGGCATAATTTTGCCAATCACTATTGTTTTCTAGCTTTTTAAATTCACTTCCTTCTTCTGATTTTAACCCAGCAATGAAACGTGCATTATCATTATAAATACGAACCATTTCCTTTTTGGTAATACGTATTGGAGGTGCTTGTACTTTTGCAATTACAGTATCAGGTTTAATACTTTGTTTTTTTTCTAATTGAGTTGTATTGTTTTGATTTTGTTGTGTTGTTGAAGAACATCCACTTATAAAAATAATTACTGTCAAAATAAATAATAAGAGGGAAGCTACTTCTGATGAAAGTACTTTTTTTACACCATTATTATTTTGAAAGTTCATTTTTAACAGGTTGTTTATTTTTCATAAAAGTGCATTTCTTTTATGTATTCCCAAACGGGATTGGGCATAAAGTAACGAACATCTTTTTTTTCTTGGATGGCTTTTCGTATTTCGGTTGAAGATACTTCCATTAATGGTGCATTCACGAGTTTTATTTGAGCGTGATTATGAAACTCACTTTTTTCGGTATGCGGACGGGGATAAACATACAATTGATGGTGTTTTAAAATCTCTTCGTAGTTTTTCCATTTGTTGAAATTCAATAAATTATCTTCTCCTACAATAAGTGCAAATTCATGTTTGGGATATTTTTCTTTTAAGTAAGCTAAAGTTACTACGGTATAAGATGGTTGAGGTAGTTTGAATTCTATGTCGCTTGCTTTAATTTTAGTATTATCGCCAATAGCAAGGTTTACCAATTGTAAGCGGTGTTTCTCATCTAATAAACTATTTTTTTTCTTTAACGGATTGTGAGGAGAAATAACAAACCATATTTTATCCAAATCGGTATATTCAAGCATATAGTTTGCTAGCACCATGTGTCCTACGTGAACAGGATTAAAGGATCCGAAAAATAAGCCAATTTTCATGGTTACGAATGGTTACGAGTAAAGAATTGTTGCAAATTTACAAAACGTAGTTTGTTAAACTGTTTAATTGTTAACGATTGTTGAAGTGTTTACAAATAAATGAATTGTTACGAATATACTAATTAAGCAACTATTAAAAATTAATCACTAAACATCATTTAATCCACATAAACACATTGGGGTTATTTTCATATTGCTCAACATTATTACTCAACATCAGTACGCAAAAATCAACTAATGGCAACAGTCCAAAACACCCGCCAAACGTGGCAACATAAACAATGGGTACCCAAGGTTTAGTGCCAAGCATAATACGATGTGCCCCTAAAAATCCTAAAGGGAAAGGGAAAGAAAGTAAGCCGTTTATTAGTTTTTTACGCTTTTGATTTGTAGGATTTGTTTGAAGTGAATCGTTTAATGAGCTATAATTGTGAGTGACTAATTCTAAACTATCTTCTGAAGGCTCAAGCATTCTAATATTAATTGTTTGGCCATCTGTTGTAGCAATATAATAATTGTTCGACTCTGCAATTGTGAGTTTTGCAGAAAGTAATAATAGTACGAATAAAACAAATTTCATTTTCATTCTAAAAACAAAAGAGGATGAATATACACTCATCCTCTTTTTTTAGTTATTCTACATACAATTATTTTGCTTCTTTTAAAGCACCAGTCATTGCTGCTGCATACAAATTAGTTGCTTCAGCCCAATTTACAGTGTTCCAGAACGCTGCAATATAATCAGGGCGTCTGTTTTGATAGTTTAAGTAATATGCGTGTTCCCAAACATCAAGTGCTAATACGGGAGTTCCTTTTACTTCAGCGATATCCATCAATGGATTATCTTGATTTGCAGTAGAAGTGATTACTAATTTACCTTCTTTAACAATTAACCAAGCCCAACCAGAACCAAAACGAGTGGTTGCAGCCGCAGCAAATTGTTTTTTAAACTCATCAAATGAACCAAAAGCGGCATTAATTGCTGTAGCTAGATCTCCTGTAGGGTTTCCACCTGCATTAGGCGCTAATAATGTCCAAAAAAGTGAATGGTTATAATGCCCGCCACCATTGTTGCGAACAGCAACAGGGTATTTTGAAATATTTTTGCAGATTTCTTCAATACTTAATTTTTCAGCATCAGTACCAGCAATTGCATTGTTAAGGTTGGTTACATATGCTTGATGGTGTTTTGAGTGATGAATCTCCATTGTGCGAGCGTCAATATGAGGCTCTAGTGCAGTGTATGCATAATTTAATTTAGGTAATTCGAAAGCCATTATTTAAAGTTTTTATTGTTAGTATTTAAATTATTGGGTACAAAGGTAGCAATTTTTGAGTTGACACATAACTCATTCCAAGGTAAAACCTATACTTCTTAGTTTTAATTGACTGATAATGAGGATGATGTTTTGGGTTATTGTTGTGAAATTTAAGTATCTAAGGAGAAAAAAGGGGGGGGCTTTGCTTTAGCAAATCGATATTCTGCTAATTACTGTCGACAAAACATATAAAATTCATAATCAGTACGTTGATGTCGATTTTTTTATTACCTTTGTGCTCCAGATACTAATTAACATAAATTAACAAACAAACCAAACCAAAATGAAAAAAGTATTTACATTGGTTGCCTTAGCAAGTATGTTTACATTTGTTGCTTGCGGACCTAGCGAAGAAGAAAAAGCAAAATTAGAAGCTGAAGCAAAAGCAAAAATGGATTCATTATTCAATGCTGCTAGCCAAAGTTTAACAACAGCTGTTGATTCTGCTGCTGCAACTACAACTGAGCCTGCTGCAACTGAAGAACACGCTGCACCAGCTACAGAAGAGAAAAAACACTAATTTTTTCTTAGCTTAAAATTAAAGCATCCTGCACTATTGCACGATGCTTTTTTTTATGCTCTTATTGTTCAAGTAATTCTATGGCTTTTTTCACAACATTATCTTTGCTTTGAATAACAGGATAGTAACCCTCATTACTCCAAATGTTGCGTGCAATAAGTGCCTTTAATTGTGTTTTAAGTAATTCTTTAGAAGCCTTTACTTGAGATGCATTTGTAATTATTTTATTTTTCTTACAATACTCCACAAAGTCGTTGTATAGCTCATCGGATACATTAAATTTTTGGTTGTATTGATAAGGGCTATCGTATTTTTTTAATTGACTTCTTTTCTTGTCAGCATAACCAAAAGCAAAATCATTAACTAATCCTTTATAATATGCTTCACTTAAAAAATGTGTGCGCCCATTAGTATCAAGTGGAACAAATACATCAGGTGTAACGCCACCACCACCATAAACAATTTTACCTTTGGGAGTAGTATATTTTAATGAATCGGCAATTTTCATACTATCAGCATTAGCAAGTTCCCCGTTCTCGTAACGCTCGTATTCTTCGCTGTAATATGCTTCAATACCTTGGTTGTAAGGTTTTTGAATGCAACGTCCGGTTGGTGTATAATAGCGAGCAATGGTAAGTCGCATGGCAGAGCCATCACTAAATTCGGTTTGTTCTTGTACTAAACCTTTACCAAATGAGCGTCTGCCAACAATTGTGCCTCTATCGTTATCTTGTACTGCGCCTGCTAATATTTCACTGGCCGATGCTGATGCATCGTCTATAAGTATTGCTAATTCTCCATTTTCGAATGCTCCTTTGCGTGTAGCTTTATAACTTTTTTTCGGTCGTGCTTTGCCCTCAGTATAAACAATCTCTTTATTGGCTGCTAAAAATTCATCGGCTATATCAACAGCAGTATTTAAGTAACCTCCTCCATTGCCTCTTAAATCGATGATTAGTTTTTCAAGTCCTTCTTTTTTTAGTTTGTTATATGCTGTAAGGTATTCATCATAGGTAGTTGCGGCAAAACGACTTATTTTAATATAACCAATCTTAGGAGTAATCATATAGGCGATATCTACACTGTAAATAGGAATTGTGCCTCGTGTAATAACAAAATCGATAGGCTTGGATTTTCCATTTCTTACAATCCCAACTTTTACTTTTGTTTTGCTTTTTCCTTTTAATTTAGCCAATACATCTTTATTTGTAATTTTTACACCTGCAACAATTTCATTTTCAACTTTCACAATTTTATCTCCTGCTAAAACGCCAACTCCTTCTGATGGACCACCTGGTATCACAGCAACAACACATATTGTGTCGTTTACAATATTGAATTCAATTCCGATACCTTCAAAATTTCCTTGTAAAGGTTCGTTGTTTGCTTGCAGTTCGCTTGCCGAAATGTAACCCGAATGAGGGTCGAGATTTTCAAGCATTGAAATAATAGTTTTTTCAACCAATTGATTGCGATTGATTGTATCAACATACTCTTGTTCTACATAGCGTAATATTTCTTCAATTTTATTGTACTGATTGTTGGCATCAACAGCAATGGTTCCGCCTTTATTGTCGAGCTGAAAGGTGCTACCAATAAATATTCCAATAATTAATACCAATGAAAAAACAATAGGTAAGTAGATATAAAATTTTGGACGATTCATTTGTAACAATAAGTAAAGGATTTAACGATTAAGTTTTTTGATATTGTATAACATCAACACCAAATTTTTTCAAAAATTCAACTCCTTCATCAGTTGGTATGCCTTTGTATTGTGCATACGATTTTAAAAAATATACTTTTTTAATTCCTATTGTGTAAATAACTCTAGCGCATGAAATGCATGGTGATAGGGTTACATATAGTGTAGAGCCTTCTATTGAAACATTATTTTTTGCTGCGTAAAGAATGGCATTTTGTTCGGCATGTAAAGCAAGTGAGCAACTTCCTTTACTGTCTCTTGGGCAGCCATCTGTTGGCCATTCTATATCGCAATTGTGGGTGCCTGCTGGCGGACCATTATACCCTAGCGAAATAATGCGTGTGTCTTTTGTAAGAACCGCACCAACCTTTGCTTTTACACAGTGTGAGCGTTTGGCCAAGTTTTCGGCTAGTTCCATGTATATATCGTCAAAGCTCGGTTTGTTCATTTACATATCATTTTTGTTAATTTACAAGGCTAAAGTTACTCAATAAATTAATAATACAGTGATTACCTCTTTATATTTACTTTAATAGGTTTAAGCCTTCCTTTGCCGATACATTGTCGGGATATATTAATAGTATTGTTTGAAATAGTTCTTTGGCTTCCTTGTTTTGCTTTAGATGGTAGTGAGTCCAAGCAACCATAATTAATGAATCGTAGCTGAATGGATATAGATTAGTTATTTTTTTAAAATATTCCTGTGCTTTTTTATACTCTTTCTTTTCGAAAGCAATCATTCCCATTTTATAATTTACAGTGGTATTGTTAGGGTCTATTTCTAAAATTTTTGAATATTGATCAACAACCAAATTCATGTTTCCTAAAGCAGCTAAAGGATACACATAACCCATTCTAGCCTCAATAGAGTTTGGTTTTAAATTGATAGCTCTTTTATAATATCCTTGCGATTCGATATAAAGGCCGGCTAAGTAGTGCAACCAACCTGTGCGCATATTTATTTCGTACGATTTTTCGTTATATACTTTTTTTATAGCTTCTACTGCTTTAGCGTATTCGCCATAATATTCTAAAGAATAACTATTAGTAAACGCTTCTTGTACATTATTTTGTGAGTACGCAAGAGTGCTAAAGCAATTAAAAATTAAAAATACGAGTGTTGTTTTTAGAATGTACATTTTATGCCTCCTACAATGGTTTGAGTGTTATAATTGACGGTTACTGGTTCTATATTTAAAAGATTATTCATTCGGTAATAAGTGCTCTCTCTATTAAACCTGTCGTATCTTATAGATAGCTCTATGTTTTTATGAAACGGAGCAATAAGTGCAACTCCATATTTATATAAGATCTTATCGCCTGTATTAAATACAACAAAAGCATTGTTTTCATTATAATTTTGAAGATTTCCATAGGTTATTCCTGCTTCTGCCCATAATCGAGAAATTATTTTTGCTCCCAATTTTTGAGCAATAATAATTCTATTTTCATTGTTTTCGTTTAGTAAAACAATGTTTGTACTTCCATACAAATTATTATTTGCTAGCGGTAAGTATGAAGCCGATAACCCAATTTGAAGCTGATTGTAGCTATTTAGCTGTGAATAAGATGAAGATAATCCATAAGTAAATATCCCTACAGATTTTGAAAGTGCAAGAGAGGTTACATAATTAACAAATGAAGTATCTTTTTTAGAAAAGATATATTTATATTGAAGTGAATTGTAACTCGCATTTAATCGTCCGAAGCCCACATTGATGAAGTGAAATGCTGGAGCAATGGAAATACCTTTGAGTTGTATATTGCTGGTAATGTAATAATCGTGCTGTGTTAATTTATAAGAGTCGAGCGTATCTTTATTGTTGAATTTTATTTTGCGTAAAAGGTCAATGCCTATATTGCTATATCCATGATAAATAGACAAGTTGTTTGTTACCTGATGATTGAGTCCAACATGCAGATAGCGCATGGTTTTATTGATGGTGGCTTCTCCGTATATATCATATAATCCATCAATATCAATATTTTGATAATTGTTTTCTAAATTGGTAAGGCCAACTCCACCCTCTGTATATATGCTTTCAATAATTTTATTTTTACTAGGCTTTATTTTTTTTATAAGCTTGTCTGAAAATGTTTTTGTTAGCATTTTCGCTTCGGCTACTCTTCCCGAAAAAAGGTAACTGTAATACAAATATTCTTGCGCTAGTGTGTCGGAATTAAAAAACAGAGCTTTTTGAAAATGCCTAATTGCTTTTACATATTTTTTTTGTTCAAAATATGAAATGCCTGAACGCATGCGCATGTAGTAATAGTCGTAACCATTACTTATCGCTTTTTCGGTATATACTCCTAATTTTTTCCAATCTTGAGTATAGTACAAGCGAGTGCTTTCTTGCTCTGCGATAGCCGAATTTGTTATTTTTTGAGCGTAACTATGTTGGAATAGTATAAAAAATAAAATAAAAATAAATGCTCCTTTTATCTGCACAAAATGTTGTTTTATTTAATTAAACCAAGTCCTTCTAAAGCCGATTTGTCGTTAGGGCTATACAATAAAACTTTGTTGAATAATGTTTTTGCTTCATTTTTGTTTCCTAAAAAATAGTTTGTCCAAGCACTCATTAACATATTGTTGTAGTTAAATGGAGTAATATTCAGTGCTACGTCAAAATATTTTTTTGCAGTTAGATAGTCTTTACGATAGTAGTAAATCATTCCTAAATTGTAATTTGCACTTCCGTTTTTAGTATCCAATTTTAAAATTGCTAAATATGTTTTTTCAATTTCTGTCCAGCTTTCTAGTTTAGTAAGTGGATTAATAATTGCCCAATGAGGCTCTGTTGCAGCTGGCATAAGCTGAATTGCCTTTTGATAATAACCCACAGCGTCTTTATGTTTAGCTGATAGGTAGTGAAGCCAACCCAATCGAAGATTCATTTCGTAAGATGATGCATTGTAAACAGGTGTAATCGACTTTATAGCAGCATCGTATTTTTGAACAGCTTCGTAATCGTACGATAGGGCAAAAGCACTAGTTATTTCTTTTGTTTGTGCCGAAATTGTTAATGTTGTTGCAGTGATTAGTAATAGTAATGATTGTTTTATTGTTTTCATAAAAGATGTTTTTTAATAATTTGGTATATAAATGTATGATTCGCTCGAGTTTTTATGATGTATGGTAAAACGTTGTAATGTATAATCTTGCAATTCGAGCTCAAAATTAATTTTTTTAAATGTATAGTTAACAAATTTTGTTTCAACTTCTGTATTTATGATTAATTTTTGTGGTGCATATACATTATCAGCATATGAGAATTTTGACGAATAAGATGCTTTTGTAAACAAATAAAATGGGGCTAAGAAGTCTTGAAATGGCTGTAACAGTTTACTATTAAAGTGTGTTAAAGGCACATTGTCCTCTACGGTTACATTTTCATAATATCCTAACAATTGCCTGTATGTCGCTAGGTAAAAATAAAACAAAAGTGATTTTTTGTCGCCTTCAAAATCAGTAAAATAAAGCATAGTGCCATCGTTTACAAAATAGGCATATGATTTTGTTTCTTCACAATAGATATACGTTTTGTTCAACGCATCCGTAAGCACTTCCCAATTAAATACGGTTTCTGAATTTTCTTTTTTAAACGAAAATTTAACTCCTGGATAAAACCCAAACGCAACTGTTAATAGCTGATTTACTTGAACATTGCTTATGAATGCACCTTCTTTAGGCACTTCCGATATTCTCAAAAATTTATTTTGTCCATCACGTTCAATAAAATAAGAAATTGGATAGGGTAATGTTTTTGCACCAACAGTAGGAATGGTTTGCAATTGAAAATGAATATGAGGCTCTGGCGAACGACCTGAATTTCCACAGGTTGCAAGAAACGTTCCTTTATAAACATATTGACCTACAAACACATTAAACGAATCTTTTTTGACGTGACTAATTTGCGAAAACAATCCGTTCAAATGATTAATTATAATGGTATTTCCCCAGTTGTATTCAGTGTTTACTTCCCCTACATCGTTTTCTTCTACATTGTTAATTATGTCATAAACATAACCATCATAAGGGGCATAAATTTCTTTGTTATAACAGTAAAAATAATCTCTCGAAAAGTATTCTCGCACCGCTCCATGTTCTCTATAGGTATTGTTTTTGGAATCAACAATAACAAAATCAAGCGCTTTGCTCCAATCGCCTAAATGCGTTATTTTTCCATCGTAGCCTTGGCTTACATACCATTCGCCTGCAAACGGAAGGGCAATTTTGTAAAGATGCTCGTTTTTGAAACGCTGTAACGAATTTAAAAATTTATAAATGGTTTTTTCGGGAGAAAAATATTGCACTGTAGCAACGTGTAAATACTTTTGAAACCAACGATGGTTAAGTGTGAACAAAAATGCAATACATACAATATTAAAAGATAAAGAATAGGCTTTTAATTGAAAAATAGCCATTACTTTACCCAAAGCTAGCAACAAAAACATTAAAACGGGTGTAAGTACTATTACTGTGATGTAGCTATAAACATTAGGTATAAGGAAAAAACAGCCAATAGCAACTGATAAAAATATAAAATTTGAGCCTTGTAAATAAAAATTCAAATCATCTACATTTGCTCCAAATAGATAATAAAAAAAGTAGGCGCAATAAAACCCGATAATAGTCAACGAAAACGTGATGCGTGAAAAATAAAGCAATCCAATAGCTATTAAAATGCCCGCCAATACAGAGTTTTGAAAAAAGGTGCCTGCCAGGGTTTTAAAATAAATAAGTGCAAAAGAGAATATGGGCAAGCTATCTGCCGAATGTACAAATTGATAGTATAACGAAGATTCATTTCGTATAATATCATTCATTACATAAATGTGATTTTCATCCCAATGTAAATTAGTTAATGTAGATGAGGAAAGTGATATTATCCAATAGGTAATTAAAAATGGAACGGTTAAAAATGGAAGATTATACATTGCCAACAACCCTTTTAGCCATACCGTAACCATTAATAATATTGAAATTGAAGTTAAAAAAAGCAATATAAATGTACCATTAAACGAATATTCATAACCCAATGCAAGCCCTATAAAAAGAGCATTAAAACCAAATACGCCTTTTTGTATTTCATCTCTATTAAACCCCAGCGCATATGCCATTGTATTTACTCCTATAACAGCAGCCAAACCACAAGCACCAACAGGCGGAGAAAAAAAAGTAACAAATAAAAGAATGAGAGAAAAAACGGGATTCAACGAAAAAAAGATAAGCCCATAGCTGTTCAAAATACATTGAATCCAATAGTTGTCTTCTATTTTTTCTTTTTGACTTTTCAAAACCAGTATTTTTAAAAAATATTTGACGGTAAATTTATAACTTTATTTGAACTTGTTATAAATAGACACACTTTATAAAAAAATCATCTTATTTTAATTCAATTTCCCTTAAAAAGAACTATTTTAGTTTTAAGTAATTAAAAACAGTATGGGCTCAACAGTAAATCTAAAAAAACGTATAAAAGAGGCAAACTTAGTAAAACAACAAGCTGCTATAAAAAATTTAGTTTCTTGGTTTGAAATCCCTGCTTATAATCATTATCGGTCGGTAGCTTTCTTTAACTATATTTTTGGTATAGAAATAACAAGTGTAGAACTCAATGGCTTTGCAATGGGCTTTTTTCCTGTAGAAAACGGGGTTGGTGGCGCTATTGTAACCGGAAACGGTTGTGTGCCCAGCGAAACAGGACCTCTTGTTTATTTAAACGGTGGAGAAGACCTAAACAATGTGCTTTCAAAAGTAAATGAAGCTGGCGGTAGAGTAATTATGGAAAAAACTTTTTTGAGTGAATCCGCAGGTTATTTTGCTTTGTTTATTGATTCCGAAGGCAACCGTTTGGCTTTGCATTCAAGGCATTGATAATTTTTAGCAGACTACTTATACCTCTGTTTTAAAACGATTATAATCTAAAAAAAATATGACTTCAAAACATTACAACATTAACCAATTGAGAGTTGATTTATGGAATGAACTTAAAGAAAAAACGAGTGCAATTACTCGAATTCCTTTGGAAGATGTACTTCATAAAGAGCGTTTGGCTGATGTTCAAAGCGTGTTGCGTAATCTTTTAAGTATTGAGCAGTATTTTGCTTTTCCAGGTTCGGGGCTTGTAAATAAAATAATGGTTGCCATAAAAAAGGGCGAGCTAAAAGCAGTTAGCAATCAGGTAGCTGAAATTGTTCATTTGTTGGTAAGCGACAATTACAGAACGCATCCCGAAATGATGGAAGAGCATTTGGATGAACGTCATAGAAATGAAGTCTTTCCTGCCAAACAAATAAGCTCTACCAAAAAAAATTATTTTGAAGTTTTATATGTTGAAGATGTTTCAGTAAACGAAGAAATAATAATTAAAAACAGATTAAAAGAAATTATAAATCCACACAGCAACCTTACTTACGATTTAGTTGTACAGCGCTCGTTTCAGGATGCTTTAATTGCTTTGTTTTTTAACTATAATATTCAAGCGGCAGTAATACGTTCAGCTCCACAGTATTACTCATCAAATATCAACGATTTAATTCGTCCGTTTATTGAAAATGTTCTTAAGATAGATTTAGCGGGAGTTCCAAACGCTGAGTTGGGGTTATTATTAGGCAAGTACATACGCCAATTCCGCCCCGAGCTTGATATATACTACATCACGGATGCTTCGTTAACGCACCTTGAAGATGCTACACTAAAAACATTTAGGCGTATTTTTTATCGTATGGAAGATTTGCAAGAATTGCATCTTACCATTATTAATGGCATTAATGAACGCTATGAAACACCTTTTTTTACAGCACTTACAGAGTATAGTAAACGTCCAACAAGTGTGTTTCACGCTATGCCAATTTCAAGAGGAAACTCTGTTTTTAAATCGCGTTGGATTTCTGATTTAGGCGATTTTTATGGTCGTAATGTGTTTTTAGCCGAAACATCAGCAACTAATGGTGGTTTAGATTCATTGCTTCAGCCTACGGGAACCATGAAACGAGCACAAC
Source organism: Bacteroidia bacterium (assembly GCA_049651825.1). Lineage (GTDB taxonomy): Bacteria > Bacteroidota > Bacteroidia > 2-12-FULL-35-15 > 2-12-FULL-35-15 > 2-12-FULL-35-15. The sequence continues at coordinate 3,030 of JBASCV010000183.1, read as the reverse complement.
AGAAAGCTGCTAAAGCATTTGGTGCAGAGCATACTTTTTTTGTTACCAATGGTACTTCTACTGCCAATAAAATTGTACAACAAGCATTGATTCGCCCTGGCGATGTGGTACTGGTAGATAGAGATTGTCATAAGTCGCACCATTATGGTTTGGTGCTAGCGGGCGCATTTCCTGTTTATCTTGATTCATATCCTATTCAAGAACATTCCATATATGGTGCTGTGCCATTGAGCGTAATTAAAGAAAAACTAATTACACTAAAAAATGCTGGCCGATTGGACAAAGTAAAAATGCTGTTACTTACCAATTGTACATTTGATGGTTTGGTTTACAACGTTGAACGCGTAATGGAAGAAGTGCTTGCCATTAAGCCCGACATGGTATTTTTGTGGGACGAAGCTTGGTTTGCTTATGCTAGTTTTACCTATACATTCAAGCAGCGTACAGGAATGTACGTTGCTCAAAAATTATTTCAAAAATACAGAAGCGAAGCGTATCAACAGCAGTATAGACAACACATTGCATCCCTAAAATCAGGCGAGCAACCCTCTTTGCCTGATCCTGAAAAAGTAAAAATAAGAGTGTATGCTACTCAAAGTACACACAAAACACTTTCGTGTTTCCGTCAAGGCTCTATGATTCAAATTTGGGACGAAGAGTATAGCAGACGTGTTGCCGATACCTTTCAAGAGGCTTATATGACACATACTACAACATCTGCTAACTATCAAATTATTGCATCTATGGATGCTGGCAGACGACAAGTAGAATTGGAGGGCTATGAACTGGTTGAAAAAAGTATAGAAATGGCAATGATTTTGCGTTATAAAATCCAAAATCACCCAAAGCTTAGCAAGTATTTTCATGTGCTATCGGTAGAAGATATTATCCCTAAAAAGTACCGCCAATATGGCCTAAGCGAATACTATACGCCCGAACATGGTTGGACACGTATGGAAGATGCTTGGGAAAAAGACGAATTTGTTCTTGACCCTACCAAAGTTACCTTATCTGTTGGTAAAGCAGGTATTAGTGGTGATGTGTTTAAGAATACGTATTTGATGGATAGATTCAATATTCAATTGAATAAAACATCCCGAAATACCGTTCTTTTAATGACTAATATTGGTACAACAAGAGGCAGTGTTACATTTTTAATCAATGCATTACTTCAAATTGCTGCTGAATTAGATGAAAGTAATCGTTCCTTAAATAAAAGAGAAGCTGAGATTTCAAAACGTCACATTAGTGCTTTAATTCATGATGTGCCACCATTACCTGATTTTAGTTACTTTCATCGCTCTTTCCAAGCTACACCAGGTGTTCCGGGTGGCAACATTCGCGAAGCATTTTTCTTGGCTTATGACGAAGATATGTGCGATTACATACCATTAAAAGCTTGTTTGCTGGAATTGAAAAACAATAGAGAATTGGTTTCAACATCTTTTGTTATACCTTATCCTCCAGGATTTCCAATACTTGTGCCTGGCCAGGTGGTGAGTGAAGAAATTTTAAAATTTATGATCGCATTGGATATAAAAGAAGTGCATGGCTATAGAGCCGACCTTGGATTAAAAGTGTTTACCGAAGAAGCGCTAAATAGAAAAAATACACTTTCTGCGATGGGCGCAATGCCAATAAATATAGGTGGTGCAGCGGCACCAAAAGCTAAAACAAAAAAATAAATATTTTTTTCAGTTTATAAAAATTGCTAAAAAATGTTATTGCCAACGGACAGTCTTCGACAGGCTCAGACTGACAACGTGCGAAATCACATTGAGCCTGTCCTTTAGATTTGCAAAATGTTCTTTGAAAGATTGTAATTATTATTGCAGATTTTCTTTTTTGCTACTTTTTTCTTTTGTTTATATGTGTTAATATGTGAATAAATCAATATCAGTAGTGGCGAATTATGAGCTTGTCCAGGTTTTAGACCTATACTTCGATTCAATCCACTACTGATTGTTTTGAATACGTATCAAATAGAAATTTAGGTTCGGGGCCTATTACAAGGACTTGATGAATATTCAAAACGCATTGATTGATTCCTAAAAATGAAAATCGTATGCAAATTAAAAATTTTATTGGAATTGACATATCTAAAAATACTTTGGATGTGAGTGTAATAAACATTAAGGGTGAAACCGTTTATTATCAGCGAATTGCAAACAATAGCAAGTCGATAAAGCTTGGCTTAATGGAATTAATGAAACACCATAAAACGAATTATGAAGAAAATTTGTTTTGTATGGAGTATACGGGTGTTTACAATATGCTCTTGTTAGGTTTTCTACAGTCAATGGGTGCAAAAATATGGCTGGAATCAGGGTCTCAAATAAAAAAGAGTATGGGCATTGTAAGAGGGAAAACAGATAAAGTAGATAGTATTCGTATTGCTATGTATGCTTTTACCAATCGTCATAGAATAAAGCTATGGCAAGCTCCGCGCGAAATAATAAACAAAATAGCAGTATTGCTAACTCAACGTAATCGTTTTATAAAGGCTAAAAAACAATTAACGATACCAGTTGAAGAGCAAAAGTTGTTTTTTGAAAAAGAAGTATTGAAGTCTCTTGCAAAACATAATGAAAAACCTGTTTTAGCTTTAATCCAATCGATCAATACGATAGAAAAACAAATAATGGAGTTAATCAAGTCTGATGAGCGTTTGTACAGATTGTATAAGGTAGTAACCAGTGTTGATGGTCTAGGTATGATAACAGCAGTTAATATGCTTATTACCACCAATGAGTTTTTAAGTATAACTGATGCAAAAAAATACGCATGTTATAGTGGTGTTGCTCCATTTGAGCACTCTTCAGGAACGAGTATAAGGGGTAAAACAAGAGTATCACACATGGCAAATAAAAGCGTAAAAACCTTATTACATATGGCTGCACTTGCTGCAATTCAGGCAAAAGGAGATATACAAAATTATTACAATCGAAAAGTACAAGAAGGAAAAAACAAAATGAGTGTATTAAATGCTGTCAGAAACAAGTTGATTCACAGGGTATTCGCATGTGTTAA
>JBASCV010000182.1:0-10881 GCA_049651825.1 Bacteroidia bacterium | reverse complement strand
GTATTGAATGATATCTGCAGCTTGTTTTTGTTTTTGCAACACCCTGTCCAAGCGTTCTTTTTTTGCTAAACCCAGCTCGTACGATTTTGGCGTTAAGCGAATATCGGCATTATCCTGACGTAACAAGATACGGTACTCGGCACGCGATGTAAACATACGGTAAGGTTCTTCGGTACCTTTTGTTACTAAATCGTCAATCAACACACCAATATATGCTTCGGAACGTTGCAATATAAATGGCTCACGTTTGTTTATTTTTAAATGTGCATTGATACCAGCCATTAATCCTTGGCAAGCAGCTTCTTCATATCCTGTGGTTCCGTTTATTTGTCCGGCAAAGTACAAACCTTCAACCAATTTGGTTTCCAAGGTTAAATGCAACTGTTGGGGCGGAAAATAATCGTACTCAATGGCATATCCTGGACGGAACATTTTCACATTCTCAAAGCCAGGAATCATTCTAAGTGCCTTATACTGAACATCTTCGGGTAGGGAAGTAGAGAAACCATTTACATAGATTTCGACCGTGTTCCAACCTTCGGGTTCAACAAATATTTGATGACGTTCGCGCTCAGCAAAACGTGTAATTTTATCTTCGATACTTGGGCAATAACGTGGTCCTAATCCTTGAATACGCCCAGCAAACATAGGCGATTTTTCGAAACCTGTTTTAAGGATATCGTGCACCGCCTGATTGGTATAGGTAATATAGCAAGGAATTTGACCTTTAGGGCCATTTTTGAATGCATCCTTACGTTCTACCTTAAAGCCAAACTGATCAACGTCTAGATACGAAAATTTATCGGGTGTTTCATCGCCATGTTGTACCTCCATTTTTGAATAATCGAGCGAACGACCATCAATGCGGGGAGGAGTACCGGTTTTCATTCGTCCGGCTTCGAAACCAAGTTGAACCAATTGCTCGGTAATTCCTTTAGAAGATTTTTCGCCAGCACGTCCGCCCCCATAATTCTTCTCACCAAGGTGTATTATACCGTTTAGGAACGTTCCATTTGTGAGTACCACAGACTTAGCTCGAATTTCGATATCCATGCCTGTAATGACTCCTATTACCTTTAAGTTTTTAGTTTTTAGTTCTTGGTTATTAGTTGAATTTGAGATTTGAGATTTGAGATTTGATTCTTGTTTATCAAAAGTTTGCAGTTGGCGATTAGCAGTTGGCAAATCTTGGTTCTCAATTCTTGAATCTTGGTTCTTGATGCCTGGTTCTTGATACTTAATACTTGATACTTGATTCTCAACAATTCTCTCTCCATTTTCATCTTCAACAATCAAAGCCTTAACCATATCTTGCCAAAAATCAAGGTTGGGTGTAGCTTCAAGCATTAAACGCCACTCTTCAGCAAATTTCCAGCGGTCGCTTTGTGCGCGGGGGCTCCACATGGCGGGGCCTTTGGAGCGATTAAGCATACGAAATTGCACAGCAGTGCGATCGGTAACAATGCCGGAATAGCCTCCTAATGCATCTATCTCCCTAACAATCTGACCTTTAGCAATGCCTCCCATAGCAGGATTACAGCTCATTTGCGCAATGGTTTGCATATTCATTGTTATTAACAATGTAGATGAACCCATATTTGCTGCTGCTGCTGCTGCTTCACATCCGGCATGACCGGCACCAACTACTATAACATCGTATTCTTTAAACATTTATTTTTTTGTTGCAACAATAATTCTTAGAGGAGGAAAGGTATCAAAAAAGTATATACCCTCATCTTTCACTTCCATACCAAGTTCTTTAAACGTATCAATATAATCTTTTGTATTTTTAAAATCTGAAATTATAGCCTTGCCATTCGTTTTAAGTATTCTATGAATTTCTATACATCCTTTTTTTCTTTCTTCTTTTTTATAGAGATTATGTAAACATAGATTTGAAACAATTACATCAAATGAATTATCCTTAAATGATGTTTCTAAAATGCTTTCTTTTAAAATTTCTACCTTACTTTCTACACTCTCAAGCTCTACATTAATTTTTGTTTGTTCAATTGAGTTATTAGATAAATCGTAAGTATTAAAAATGTCTATTCCAAAAGATTTTCCTGTTGTAAGTTTTTTAGCTGCACCTATCATCAATAAACCTAAACCTGTACCAACATCTAATACCTGCTCATTGCCTTTCCAGTTGTGTAAATTTAATATTCTATCTCTATGTTTAAATTTTCCAAATTTGGCATAAAGAATCATAAGTGTGCCTGTAATTGTGAAGGTAATTCCAGGAAACAATGAACTTTTACTCAAAATATTTGATAGTGGTGGAAATAAGTTTTCATCTAAAAATAATGAACAACACAACAGAAAAATACCAATTAAAAATAAACTTCTAATAACTTTTGGTGCGTCTACGCCATAATTTATTTTTTTAATTTTTATCATAATTTTTTAAAATATTATAACAATTCTTTTAAGAAACTGGTTATAACTCGTTTCGAATTTATCGAGAAATGGGTGGAGAAACACATTTTCCTCACAAAACCGCTTATTTCTCGATAAACTCGAAATGACGCTATATTAGTCTTTTATTATTTTCTTTGAAAACTTCACTAAATCTTCCCAATTTTCGTTAATCAACGCTTCTTTTTTATTTCTGCTCCAATCTTTTATTTTTTTCTCCCAATTTATTGCTTCCGTAGGACTATTAAAATTAATCTTATACATCAATTCTAATGGTCTTTTATTGTATGTGTAACAGCTTTTATTTACTCCTTGATTATGTTCTTCTAAACGTCTTTCTAGGTTATTTGTAACTCCTGTGTAATACCTACTATTTGAACATTTTAGAATGTAAACATAATAATTCATTATCAATTTTTGTGTTTTACTAAGCCGCTACTTCTCGATAAACTCGAAATGACGCTGTATTTTTATTTTTTTGTGCGTTTGGTCATTTCGAGCAGAGTCGAGAAATGTGGGGAGGGAAACACAATTTCCTTACTAAACCGCTTATTTCTCGATAAACTCGAAATGACGCTATATTAGCATACACTAACCATTTTTTTGCGCAATAAAAACAACTAAACCTACTATTAAATCAACAATGATAATGGCTATTATTATCATTCTTATCCTTTTTTTAGATGTTATTTTCGTTTCTGCTCCTACTGTTTTAATTGGTTTAGATAACTTATTTCCGCATGCTTGACAAAAGGTTGCATCAGCATGGTTAGGAATACCACAATTGGAACAAGTTATTTTTTCCATTATTTTTTTATATCTATTTGTTTTTCAGCTTTTTATACTCGTCTTCATTAATTTCTCTTAGGTTTTCAACTATTTTTACAGTTTTTACACCAGCTGAATCTAAAAAATATTTCTCTGTTTTAATTCCCTCATTATCAATGTTTCCGTTGCCAACCAGCTTTCCTGTAGCTGTTTTTAGGGTTATGTCGTAAGTCCAAGTGTTGCGTTTTTCGTCAGCAAAAGTAACAGAACCTTCAAAAGTACCTAAACTATCTTTTGCCGAAAATTGATTTAAGTTTTCTAGCTGAGTAAGTTGTGTATCAAATACTTGTCCATCTTGAGTTACAAGCTCATTTATTCGCTTTAAATCGGCAAAAATGGTACGTTTTACTAACGAATTTCTAGGAGGTCCGTAAGGAATTGTTCCGTCAGGTGAAGTAGTAATAACTTCGCCATAATAATATTTTATACTATCTTCACTAACATTGTTTTTAGCGTTATTACAAGCAAAAAAACTTGTGGCTACAAGCGCTAAAAGAATTATTTTATTTTTCATTTTTTATAATCTAAAAATTAATCAACTAACCACCTATTGTATATCTGAAATTTATCATTTCATTGGTAAACGAAATAACAACAATAACAACAAGTATGATGCAAATAACTATGATTGCATACGAAATTAATAAACTCAATAAGGTTCTGAAAAATGTATATTTTTTACCGTATTGGGTAAAAAATTGAAACATTGTCCAAAGCATTAAACAAAAGGCAATTAAATTTATAATTGTGCTTAAATACGAGCCTATTTCTGTACCTGTAAACAGGTAGGTTAACGGAAATAAAACAATATTTAGAACCAGTTTTTGTGCTTCAATAAATGAAATTAACACAAAAAGTTCGACAAAATTATAACCAACTTTTTTAAAAGCCCAAAAAATACCTAAAGTAAAAATTGGTAAACCAAATATAGTAACTAAACCGTAATGTTCAGACCGCCATTTATTTATTTTTTCAAATATGTTAGTAACATTTTCTGAAGTACCAGATGAAATTTTTAAATCGGTAACTAGTTTTATATCGAAATAATGGTATAAAAGGGCGTAAATACCTGCCAAAATAAACACTAAAGGAATCGGTTTAAAGTGTTTTACACGCTTACCTTCCAAAAACTCTCTGATTGCGTGCCCGGGACGCGAAAAAAGCTGTTGAATAGTATAAAAAAAGCCTTTGTCAATGTGTAAAATACCATGCTGAATATCGTGCCACATGGAATGTAAATCCATGCGGTGTGTATTTGCCGATTGGCCACAAAAATTACAGAAGTTGCCCTTAAATTTATGTGAACAGTTTTTACAGATAAGTTGCATTTTACCTACTTTAAAAAATTAACACGATTTATTTAACCTGTTGAAGTTCTTTTACCAGTTTTATTGCTTGGTTATTGTAGTTAATTAATGAATCTGTTTGTTGGTTTTTAATGTTTTGATAATCTGTTAATTTTTTCAAATCAATAGAATAATACAAATATAATTTTGAAATGGTATTCATATATTCTTGGTCTAAACTATCAATTTTTGCCTTGTTTTCAGTGTTTTTTTTGAGATTACAAAGTAGTGTAAAATTTTTTCTGCCAGAATTAGTTAAAGTACCATTTTCAAACACTGCACGGAAAGTTGCTTCGGGCGATTGTTTAAACATTTCTATGGCTTTGGTGTTGAATTCGTGATCAGAAATAAGCCCGATTGAATACTCATCTACTATGTTGCTAATAAGTGCTGAAGAATGATTTAATTTTTTATTTAAATTATACGTACAGTACAATAGAGTAAGAATAAAAATAGCTGTAACGGCAATAATTGCGTAAGTTTTTGTGTTATTTGTCATTTTTTTTAGTTATAAAAATATTTAGTTGAATCAGCTGTTTCTTGCCATATGGCTTGCGGAAAAGTCCAATAATTACAGGGTTCTTCTACACATAAAAAATGGTGTTCGCCCCATTGGTATTCAAATTCTATTTCTTTTTTTAATTCTTGTATCCATACTTTTCCTATTAATAAACTATAAGTTATTCCGCTCACGCTTTTTGTATAATGAATGGCTTTAGAAATGTTTAAAATAGCGCCTTGTGGTACTTTACATAACAATTGTTCGCCAAACACAACACTTGAATCGTGTTTTAAAACATTCTCTTTTAAATTGCTAACATTCGGATCAATTTTTAAAATAAATGCTTCCGTTTTTGTAACAAGTTGCTTATTTAAAATGGCTGAATACGGCATTTTATCAGCTACTTCGGTTGATTTATTTTTTAATACATAATAAAAAATTCCTACTACTAAAAGGATTGCAACAGTAATGGCTATAGCTATTATTTTCATTTATTTATTAATCTTTCACACACCTAACCGACATGCCATTTACCTTTTCGTAATATCTATAAAATTAATACGAACCATAATAACTACTAATTGTATCAGATGTGAAATACAAATTACAATCAATAACATTTTCGCTACTATCAATCAAAAAGAAATCTGCAAACCAAAGCGTATCCTTTAAACCACCTTCTAGTTTACGTATTTTATCACGAAAAACCTTTATCAAAATTTTATCAGTTTTAATAGACCGAAACTTAAATGGTTTATATGTTTCAACATAGAAGAAATTAAATGGTTTATCTAATTGAAATATACCCCGATTAAATGTGTATTTTTTTCCAAAGTAAATAGATTGGTCAGATAAACTAGTTATTGAATAACTACCGTTTCTCTTGAAATTAATGTAAAAACCTTCAAAAACACGATCAACTTTTTCTATTTTTTCATCAAAAACTGGTCTCCCATCAATTAATGATGGTGAGAGTTCTATATTTCGATAATAATTGAATATACAAAAACAAGTGATAATAAAAAAAACATTGAACAATGTAGGAATAAAGTTTATTATTTTATTGGATTTAGTAGCTTCCTTAATATCAATTATTAAAATCCAAATAATAGTTATAAAAGATAGTAAAATAAACAGTAGTGAATACATAAACTCACCAACATTAATTGTATGATAAATGCCATAACTACTTGTATGCGCTTCGTTATAAATCCAAGCAAGCCAAATAAAACCTAAAATAAGTATAATAATAATTCTTTTCATTTATTTACGTAGTATTTTTACTATTAAAATGAGTTCATAAGTTTAGTCTTTCACACACCTAACCGACATGCCATTTACTTTTTCGTTACTATCTCTTCCTAAACTGCTTTTATCAAAACTTAAATCTCTAAAAAATGCTTTTTCATCATTTTCGAGGGTTGCTGACCACCAATAGCCAAAATTTCCTTTGTAAAAAAAATCACCATTACTAAAACGATAGCCGCCTGGTAAACCTGTAAAACCGCTTTTGTTATTACCATCACTTAGGTTATTGATGTGTTGTTTCCAACCTTTATCTGATTTTAATTTAATTCCTGCTACATCTTCGCCACCTAAAAATTCGCTTAATTCATACCATTCTTTATCGGTAGGTACATGCCAACCGCAAGGAACTAAACCACGTGGGTCGTTTACTGCATACCAATTGTATAATTTGCCATATACATTGCCATTTGCCGTTTTATTTTCGTAATAACACCATGCTGGTTTGTGTTTACGAGCCATTTTTTTCCATTTACGGGCACTTTTTGCTTGTTTAATTTTATCGCCATTTCTGAATGCATCTACATTCAAATTTTCGGCCGACCAGGTTTGATTGCCAATTTTGACCGTTTCGAACTGTGCAACTACAAAATGGCTGAAACAAAGAAGTAAACAACTTAAAAAAATATTTAACTTATTGATTTTCAAAATTTTATATATTTTTAGGTTACTAAATGGTTAGGGATAAACGAATGGTTACGGATTTACGAAATAATTTGATTTTATGTATACTGTTTAAATTCTCTTAAAAACATATTGTTTTCCTCCCCATAGTCTTCGACAGGCTCAGACTGACAACGCGCACAGTCATTTTGAATATATTTTATAAATCTATTAACAATTAAAAACTAAACACTAATAACTATCTCACAAACCAAACTGAGCCGAAAGTTCTAACATCCTGATAATAGGTTTCTTCGCTTTTTCGATTAAATCTGCCGAAAGCGTAATTTCAGGCTGTTCGTATTTTAAGCAATTATAAAGCTTTTCAAGCGTGTTTAATTTCATGTGAGGGCAATCATTACAAGCGCAAGTATTATTGGGTGGAGCGGGCAAAAACAGCTTTTCTGGGTTATTTTTATTCATCTGATGTAATATACCTGCTTCGGTAGCTACAATAAACTCTTTTGCATCCGATTTTTTTGCATAGGTTAACAAAGCACTTGTACTTCCAATAAAATCAGCAAAATCCAATAAACTAGCCTGACACTCAGGATGTGCAATCATTTTTGCATTTGGATACTGATTCTTCAGTTTTACGATTTTTTCGAGTGAAAATAACTCGTGAACCATACAGCTTCCATCCCACAACACCATGTCTCTACCGGTTTTCTTTTTGATGTAAGCACCAAGATTTTTGTCGGGTGCAAATATTATTTTTTGGTCTTTTGGTAAGCTTTCAACAATTTGCTCGGCATTTGACGAAGTACAGATAATATCGGTTAATGCCTTGATATCGGCCGAACAGTTGATGTAAGAAATTACTAAATGATCGGGGTGTTGTGCTTTAAATTCGGCAAATTTATCGGCAGGGCAGGAGTCGGCAAGGGAACAACCAGCATTCAAATCGGGCAATAAAACTTTTTTTTGAGGGCATAAAATTTTTGCTGTTTCGGCCATGAAATGCACGCCAGCAAACAAAATGATGTCGGCATCGGTTTTTGCAGCTTGTTGCGACAAAGCCAAACTATCCCCGATAAAATCGGCAATATCCTGTATATCAGCATCTTGGTAATAATGGGCGAGAATGATGGCATTTTTTTCTTTTTTCAGTTTTTCAATTTCCGAAAACAAATCTAGGGATAAATCCACAGGAATGTCCAAAAAGCCTTTCTTCAACAAATCAACAGTCATATCAATAATAATATATTTTATTTAAATTAATTTAAAAAACTTGTTGTTGTTATTGGTGTGTTAGTATGGTTAGTAGTTTTTTGTTTTAAAACTTGATTTTAACCTTATTAACAATTTAATAACAGTTTTTAACCTTTTATTAGCTATTTAACAACTTGAAATTTAAGTTTATAGTTATTCAACCAACATATGTCTGATAACTTTAGCTTTTGATAAGATTTACCGTAAAAGTACATTTTTTTATGTTATCAACTTGTTGGTTTTTTCTATAAATTACTAATAACTTAGTTTGCATTTAACGTATTATGTTTTGAATATAATTTGTTTTGAATAAACAATCGGTTTTTTCTAAGTTTTTTTTAATAAAATCTTTTGTTATCAACAGTTTTGGTGTTAATAAAATTAAAATAAGGGTACTCGTTATCAAGCTTTTATTATTGAATTTTACAACAATGTTAATAAGTGTAAAATACTGTGAATTAGCTTTACGAATTACGAATTAGTGCGAATTACGAATCTGTTTTTTAGAATCAAGAGCCAAGATTTAAGAGCTAAAAAATTGATAATTAAGTATTTGACGACTAAAAACTAACAATTATTAAAAACTAAACACTAAAAATTAATAATTCATTTAAAATATGAAGATAGCAATAGGAGCCGATCATGCAGGTTTTGGTTTGAAAGAAAAAATCAAAAGTTATTTACAATTGAAAGGAATTGAGTTGATAGATGTGGGAACGTATTCTGAAGAACGTGCTGATTATCCTGATTATGCACATCCGGTTGCAGCACATGTTGAAAACAAGGAAGTTAACCTTGGTATATTAATGTGTGGCTCAGGAAATGGTATAAACATGGCGGCAAACAAACATAAAGGTATACGTTCGGCATTGTGCTGGACAGCTGAAATAGCTGAATTGGCCCGTTTACACAACGATGCTAACATACTTACGCTTCCTGCCCGTTTTATTACTGAAGAAGAAGCAAAAAAATGTGTGGATGTGTTTTTAAATACTGCTTTTGAAGGTGGAAGGCATGCGGATAGGGTGAAGAAAATATCAAATTGTTAGTTATTTCTACGAATTACGAATAAAGACGAATTACGAATCTGTGGGGTTACGAATAAACGAATGGTTACGGATTTACGAAACTGTTTAATTGTTATACTATTGATATACTACTACTTACTAATCAATCAACTATTAAAAACTAAGCACTAAAAATTTAAAACTCTTTGAGATTGAAGTTCACATTACTTACTATTTACTATTCACTATTCGCTAGTTTACTTATAGCCCAACCGGTTATACAATCGGGAAAATACCGCCAAGCGCCTGGAAAAGATAGTGTTGCACAAAAATATGCCGACCTGCTAACGCAGGAAAACATGAGCAAAAACCTGCATGTATTGGCATCAGACGCGTATGAGGGCCGGGAAACAGGTAAAAAAGGCCAAAAAATGGCTGCTGCATACATTGCACAACAATTTAAAGCCGCTGGAATTCCCCCCTACAAAGATACCAGCTATTATCAACCCTATTTATTGAATGTAATTATGCCTAAAGCTGCTGAAGTACGCTTTAACGGCAAAAAGTATAAAAACAACAAAGATTTTTACACCTATCCCGATCAAGATAGAAGCCATGTAGATGCTGATAGTATAGTGTTTTTAGGTTATGGTATTGAAGATATTAATTATAACGATTATAAAGGTGTAAGTGTAAAAAATAAAGTAGTGATGGTATTGGCCGGAGAGCCCATTTTAAAGGATTCTACATCGTTGATAACCGGTAAAAAAACAAAATCGACTTGGACAAGTTATGGTAGATTAAAATTGGAAGAAGCCAAGGAAAATGGTGTAAAAGCCTTATTAATAGTGGTGGATGACATAGAAGCTGAAGTGAAATTAAACAAACATCGACTGGAAAAAGAGGTGATGAAATTTGAGTTTGACAATCAAAGCCCCTTTGTGCTGTACATTTCAAAGCAAATGGCAAACCGCATTTTAAGTGCAGATAATAAACAGAAAAATACGGTAGAATCTTTAAAAAAAGAAATATCCGAAAGTCGCCAACCAGAATCCTATCAGCTGAAGTGTAAAACAAGCATATCGGTAAAAAACGGCATAAAACAAGTAACTTCTGAAAACGTATTGGGTTATATAGAAGGAAGCGATTTAAAAGACGAATTAATTATTGTTACTGCGCATTACGACCACCTAGGCATTGATGGAAAAGTAGTGTACAATGGCGCTGATGACGATGGTTCGGGTACGGTAGCCATCATGGAAATGGCTAAAGTATTTGCGAAAGCTAAAAAAGAAGGAGCTGGGCCGCGAAGAAGTATTTTGTTTATGGCGGTTTCGGGCGAAGAAAAAGGTTTGTTGGGTTCGGCTTATTATGTTAAAAACCCTGTTTTTCCACTAAAAAATACGGTTTGTAACCTTAATATTGATATGATTGGCAGGTTGGATGCGCGCCACGAAAATAACCCCGATTATGTGTATATAATAGGTTCGGACAAGTTGAGCACAGCTTTGCACAAAGCCGGAGAAAATGCGAATAAATTGTACACCAACCTTAGTTTGGATTATACGTATAACGATGAAAAAGATAAAAACCGCTATTA
>JBASCV010000181.1:0-8344 GCA_049651825.1 Bacteroidia bacterium | reverse complement strand
ATCGCCACTCACAATATCTTTAGGCATGAAAAGAATAAAATGTTCGGGTAGATGTTGGGTAACATGCTCTTCCTCTCTCAAGAGCGCATTTTGAATGCGTTTTGCGTAATTAATGCTATCGGTAATGCCTTTGTTTTTTTCTTCGATGATGTGTTTTTGTAATTCGGTTTCTTTGCTTTTTTGTTCTATTATTTGTTTTTGTTTACGGGTAGTTTTTAATGAGCGAAAAACAACTATTGAAATAAAAAAAAGCCCAATAAGCAAAATAGATACAGCTAGGCTAATGGTTTTTTGAGTTCGGCTTTTTTCCTCACTAATTGCAAGTTCTTTTTCGCGTTGTGCTTGAGTGACTTCTTTTTCTTTTTCTAGGTCGTTGTCGACCCCTTTTTTGATAAATTTGTGTTGTTCTTCTTCACTAAAGATTTGACTTTTAAAGGCTTCGGCTTTTTTAAAATAATAGAGTGAAAGCAAGCGCATCTCTGCGTTATTAAGTGTTTTTTCTCCAATTGTATCGGGTAATGGTGTTGTTGATTTTTTATAAAGCAAGCTCATGCCCATATAACGTTCAATCGAATTTTTTTTTAAGCCCAAGCTATCGGAAATTGCTAGTGCTCGAGATAAATAGTCATATGCAAGCTTGTACTTTTTTTGTTCTAAATAACAGCCCCCAATACAGCCGAGTGCATTTACCGTTTCAATAAGATTGTTTTGCTTTTGCGAGCTTTCTAGTGCTTTTTTATAGTATACTAGCGCTTTTTCATAATAACTTTGAAAGAAGTATGAGTTTCCAAGATGTATCAATGAAATGGTTATACCGGCTTTATCTCCAATATCTTCCTTAACTTTTAATGATTTTTGAAGATATTCTTGTCCAATAGCATTTTTATTTAACGATAAATAGGTCATTCCTATATTAGTTAAACATTTTGCGATGGATGCTTTTGAGTTTAATTCTTGCGCAATAGCGTATGATTTTTTATGATAATTTAGTGCGCTGTTATAATCTTTTTCGTTTCTATATAAAATCCCAATGTTGTTATAAAGATCTCCAAGCTCTTTTTTTGCATTTATTTCGTCTAATATTTTTTCAGCCGTTAAATAGTAATCAAGCGCTGTTGCGTAATCGCCTTTGATATCATATAAGACAGCCAAATTCGAATGTGTTTTTCCAAGAATAAGTTTTTTTTCAGATTCGTTTACGTTTAATTTTATACTGTTACAGATTTCAAGTGCTTGCTTACCAAGTAGCAATGAAGTATCTGGGTTTTGAAATTTTAAAATCCAAGCAAGTTCGTTGAGGTGTTTTATTTTTGTAGTATCCTGTTTGCAGTTTTTTATAAGTGTTAAAAGAGAATCAATTTTTGGATTTTGATTGGCTTTAAGTTGTTGAACACAAAGCAATAGCAGAACACCTAAAAGTATAGTAATCTGTTTAAGAGATATGATGTATTTTTTTTGCATTTAGCTCTATTGCTTGTTAAAAACAAATATAGTTTAAAGATATTTAATGAGACTTATCAAAACGGTATTCTCTTTCTACCAAGCAAATACGTGTTTTATAGCTTTTATACCAAAGGTTTTTCCCTTTTTGCTGAGCAATGAGGTGCTCGGAATGCATTTTCCATTTTTTTATGGCATCTAAACTTGTCCAGTAGGAAATGGTTATACCAATATTATTTCGTGCAGATTCTATGCCTAAAAAGCCCTCCTGCTGTTTTGCAAGCTCTTCCATTAGTTGTGCCGTTTGGTTATATTCTTCTGTTATTTCTTTTAATTCTGATGTAAATATAACCGCATAGTAGGGGGCTTGGGGTGTTTTTGCAAATTCTGTCATTCGAACGCGTAATAAGATACGACCAATTTAAATAAAAAAACACGTTTCCATCATCATGAAAACGTGTTTTTTGTGCAATTGTTTTTGTATGTTAGTAATTACCTCTTCCTTTAACGCCTTGCTCAATTTTTTTCAAAGCTGTTATATAGGCTCCAATGCGTAATGATGTTTTGTACTGTTGAGAGTTACCCCAAACCTGCTCAAATGCTTCGCGCATAGAATTATCATGACGAATGTTTACCTCTTCTTCTGTCCAGTAGTGACCATAGTTATTTTGAACCCACTCGAAATAAGAAACAGTAACACCACCACTGTTTGCTAAAATATCAGGTACAACAACAATGCCTTTATCTTGCAATACTTTATCGGCAGCAGCAACGGTTGGACCATTTGCACCTTCAACAATTAATTTTGCTTTTATGTTTGCGGCAACCTCTTCTGTAATTACATTTTGTAATGCAGCAGGTACTAAAACATCAACATTTGCAGTTAGTAATTCTGTGTTTTTAATCTCAACACCACCAGTAAAGCCTTTTAAAACGCCACCGTTTTCTTTTGCATAACGAATAGCACCTTGAATATGAATTCCTTTTTCGTTCCAAATTGTAGCAGTATGGTCGCCAATAGCGCAAACTCTAACGCCTTGCACGCTTAATAACAATGCAGCATTTAAACCTACATTTCCAAAACCTTGTACGGCAGCAGTTACTTTTTTAGGATCTAAGTCCATTTTTTTCAATGCTGATAATGTTGCAATCATTACACCACGACCTGTAGCTGCTTCGCGACCCAATGAGCCTCCTAAGCCAACCGGTTTTCCAGTAACTACACCAGGAAAATTACCACGGTATACTTTGTTGTATGCATCAACAATCCAAGCCATTTCACGAGCGCTTGTACCCATATCAGGAGCCGGTATATCTTTTGTTGGACCGAAAACATCAGCTAATGCAGTTGTATAAGCTTTAGTAAGACGCTCTAGTTCACCAACACTCATTTTGCGAGGATCGCATTTTATACCACCTTTGCCACCACCATAAGGTAGATTAGCAACCGCACACTTAAATGTCATCCATGCAGATAATGCTTTTACTTCGTCATCACAAACATCCATTGCGTAACGAATACCACCTTTTGATGGACCCAGAATAGTAGAGTGTATAGTTCGGAAACCTTCAAATATTTGAATTTTTCCATCATCCATCATTACAGGTAAACTTACTTTTACTTGTTTTTGTGGGTTTTTTAAAACGGTAGCAACATCTTCGGGTAAGCCATAAATTTTAGCTGCGATATCTAAGCGAGCTAAAACGGCATCAAACATGCTGCTTTCGTGTTGTTGACTTGCCGGGGCACTTGTTTTTGTTGTCATAGAGTGTTAATTAAATTCCAATGTTAAATTGTTTTGGAATGTATTAAGATGTGCGAATTTAAGAAAATATTAAGACGATAGGAAATAGAATAGCTGAACGCTTTTTTTGATTCGATAAAGTATGTTTTGAGCTTGAGTGAATTATTTTATACAATAAAAATGCGTTTGTTGTATTTATTTGTTTGGTTATTAGGTGTTTAGCGGTTGATATTTGTTAATAATCAATCACGTTATTTTTAAATTATTAAAGTTGCTTATAAATGGTTATGTTAATAATGCTTATTTTTATAGTTAGTTAGCTTGAAACTAGCTCATAATAAATTAGTTATAGTGAAATACCGAATTTTTAAAACATGAAATTAAAAGAAACTCAAAAAAAGACTCTCTTATTGTTATTAATTGGGTTTGTTGTATCCCTTTTAATGGTTTGCATAGAGTATGTTTGGGCGACAATTGTGTTTGATAATCAGTCGATTATCGCTAGTGGGCACAATAATTATTCCGTTTTTTTGTACTTAATTACGGTTTTGTTTGTGGCGATTATTTTTGTGAGTTTTGGATATGTTATTTATAAGCTTTCTAAAAAGAACGAATATTTAGAGCAATCCTTTTTTTTACGGAACAAACATTTGCGTGAAATATATGAGGAATCGCCTTTTGGTATTGCGGTAGTTGATTCTGATACAGGAATAATTACTGATGCAAATCTTAAATATTTACAAATATTGGGATTTACAAAAGATGATATAGGAAAAAAAAGTTGCCTTTCAAACTTAAGTGCAGATGATCTAGAAAAATTTTTAGCCTATAAAAAGCAATTACTTCCTAATAACCCCAAGATAGAAAAGTTGGTTTTGCGTTATCAAATTAGTGAGAAACAGGTTTTGGTAAATGTTTCTATATCTCAACTCGAAAATAGTATAGACAATAAATCGCAATGTATACTAACTATTGAAGATATAACAGATTTGAGGAAAAAAGAAGACGCATTGATTACTTCGGAAAACGAATTAAGGAAAATGTTTTCGGTAATGCGTGAAGTGATTTTTGTTTTAGATGTAAATGGTAAGTACGTTAAAGTTGCGCCAACCAACCCTTCTTTGCTTTATAAATCTGCTGAAGTATTATTAGGGAAAAGCGTATCCGACTTCTTTTCGGAGGATAAAGCCCAATTTTTTATGGGAAAAATTCAACAATGTTTGAATAGCTTAGAAACATATCATATAGAGTATGATATGGAGATAGAAGGTAAGCAGGTGTTTTTTGAGGGAAGTGTTACACCCCTTACAAAAGATACAGTTTTGTGGGTAGCTCGTGATATAACAGAAATAAGGAAAATACAACAAGAATTAAAGTTGCAGGAAAAAAATGCGTTATTGTTTAATTTTTCTGCTCAATTGCCTGGAGCAATGTATCAATTTAGGTATTTCCCTGATGGTCATTTTTTGTTTCCGTTTGTTAGTGAAGGGGCAGAAGAGTTAAGTGGGTTAACATTAGATGAAATTAAACAAGATGCAATGAAAGCGTTTAATCTTGTTCATGAAGAAGATTTCCCTATCCTAATACAATCGATAGAAAACTCTATTGTAAATGTAGGGGACTGGTCGTTGGAGTTTAAAATAAATCACCCTAAAAAAGGCGTGCGTTGGATTAGGGGTAACTCAAAATCGGAACGCTTAGAAGATAATAGTGTGCTTTGGCACGGTTATTTTGCAGATATAACAAACTCAAAATTTGCCGAAGAGGCATTAAGAATAAGTAAGGATAAGTTAGAGGCTGTTTTTAATGGGTCTAATGATGCAATTATGTTGTTGACTCGCGATGGATTTTTTGATTGCAATCCAAAAACACTTGAAATGTTTGGTTTAACGGATAGAAAAGATTTCATAAATATTCATCCATCGGATTTGTCGCCACCAATTCAGCCCGATGGTCAAAATTCGTTTTCTAAGTCGATTCAAATGATAGAAATTGCTTTTGAAAAAGGAATGAATAGGTTTGAGTGGATTCTTCAACGAAAAAATGGAGAAATTTTTCCTGCCGAAGTTTTGTTGTCGGCATTTAATTATGGAAACGAAAAGGTGTTACAAGCCACTGTACATGATGTAACAGAACGTAAAAAAGTAGAAAGAAAAATTAGAGAAAACGAAGCTCTTTTAACAGCTGTTTTACAAACACTTCCGGTGGCTGTTTTTGCTAAAAATGTGAAAAAAAATTTTTCGTTTTCATTGTGGAATAAAAAAGCCGAAGAAATTTTTGGAATAAATGCAGCTGATTGTATTGGAAAAACAGATTACGATTTGTTTTCTAAAGAAAATGCTGATTGGTATAGAAAAAACGACATTAATGCGATTGAAAAGGACGAAATAATAGACATTCCTGAAGAAGAGGTTAATACCATTAACGGCAAAACAATGACCGTTCATACGAAAAAAACGGTTGTGAAAAATTTAAAAGGAGAACCCAACTTATTGTTAGGTGTTTGTGAAGATATTACAGCACGAAAAGAGAGTGAGGAAAGAATTCGTAAGAGCGAGGAAAAGTATCGGTCGGTTGTAGAGAATGCTGTGGATATTATTATTATTATTAATGAACAGCACGAAATACAATTTGTAAATCAAGTTCGAGAGGGTTATCAACTTTCTAACGTTTTAGGTTTGAGCATTTATAAATTTATGCCCGAAGAGTATGAAAGCTTGGTTCGTTTAAAGATAAAAAACTTGTTTGAAACCAAAGAAACACAGCATTACGAAACAAGGGGTAAAAATCCTGATGGTAGCTATTCGTGGTATTCGGTTAATGCTGGGCCTATTTTTTCGGGTAAGGATGTTGTTGGCGCTACACTTATCGTGAGAGATATTACAGAAAGAAAAGAGGCCGAAGAAAAAACCAAAAACTCATTAAAAGAAAAAGAGGTATTATTAAAAGAGGTTCATCACAGGGTTAAAAACAATCTTCAAATTATTTTAAGCATTTTAAACCTTCAGTATTCAAATCTTTCTGATAAAAAAACCTTGGATTTGCTCAGAGATATAAGAAGCCGAATAAAAGCAATGTCGTTTGTTCATGAATTGTTGTATCAAGCTCATGATTTTTCTAAAATTAATTTTTCGGAGTACATTGGTAGTATTAGCACCAATTTAGTGTATTCATATACACAAGAAAAAGAAATAGAATTGAAGTTAGATGTTGGAAACATATTTTTAGATTTAGATAGGGCGATTCCTTGTGGCTTAATTATAAACGAATTGCTTACAAACGCTTTAAAATATGCGTTTGCGGGGAAAAATGAAGGTGAAATAAAAATAGTATTAAAACAAAATGGTAACGAAATATGTTTAATTGTTTCTGATAATGGAATAGGTTTTCCATCGTCAATAGATTTTCGCAATACCGAATCGTTAGGAATGCAATTGGTGGTAACTTTAGTACAACAGCTTAGAGGAGAAATTGTTTTAGACAATGCCTCAGGAGCTCAATATAAAATTACCTTTAATACCTCTGTTAATTAATTTTTGTTTTGAATTAGTTTAAACAACTCATCTAATTTTGGTGATAATATAATTTCTGTTCTTCTGTTTTTTGCTTTTCCTTCACTGGTTTCGTTTGATGCAACAGGGAAAAACTCTCCTTTGCCAGAAGCCGTAAGTCGTTTGGCATCAATTTTATTTTCATTTGTAAGCAAGCGAACAACGGAAGTTGCTCTTGCGGCACTCAAATCCCAATTGTCTTTATAAACGGGTGTTTTAATAGGTACATTATCCGTATGTCCTTCAATTAATATATCAATATCGTTGTTTTTATTAAGAACTTCGGAAAGCTTTTTTAATGCCTCTGTTCCCTTTTTTTCAACTTCAGCACTTCCTGATTTAAATAATAATTTATCCGACATTGAAACATAAACTTTTCCGTTTTTCATTTCAACGGTTAATTCGTCAGGATTAAATCCTAATAATGCATTTTTAACAATATTATTTAAATTATTTACAATAGAATCTTGTCGGGATATGATGGATTGCATTTCTTGTAATGCTTTTTCTCTTTCTTGAAGTAGCTTTTCTTTTTTCTCTAGTTCTTTCGATTTCAATTTTAAATCACTATTTAGCTTTGATAACTGTATGTCGGATGTTGCAGAAAGCCTTTCGTAATCAGCAGTTAAAGCCTTATAGTCGCTTTGTGATTTGCGAAGTTCACTAGCAAGTTTTGCAGTATCTGCCATTAATGATTTGCTTTTATTGCACAACTCGTCACGCTCAATAATAGCATCTTTATATCGTTGCGAGGTTGTTAGTGTGTCTATTTTTTTCATAAACTTACTACGTTCTTTTTTTTGTGCAAACGAACTATTACATAGCCCTGTTAATACTAAGGTTATTAGAATTAGATTGCGGTATAACATGGTTTTAGGTTTTATAAAATGTATAATAGTTAATTGTTTTACAAAATTAGGGCTTGAAAATAAACAGATTACACACTTCTTTTTTTTTAATTAACAATTGATTGTTCTTTTTCAAAAAATAAACTAGGTTTGTATAAACATTGATTAATAAGAAGTCGTTTAACAATATAAATAACAATAAAATGAAAGTAGCAGTAGTTGGAGCAACAGGTTTAGTGGGTACAAAAATGATGCAGGTTTTAGAAGAGCGTAATTTTCCCGTAACGGAATTAATTCCTGTTGCTTCTGAAAAATCGGTTGGTAAAGAGGTTTTGTTTAAAGGTAAAAAATACAAAGTTGTTGGAATGCAAACAGCAATTGATATGAAACCCTCTATCGCTTTATTTTCGGCTGGGGGAAGTACATCATTGGAGTGGGCGCCTTTATTTGCTGCTGCGGGAATAACCGTTATTGATAATTCTTCGGCTTGGAGAATGGACGCTACAAAAAAGCTCGTTGTTCCAGAAATTAATGCCTCAGCATTAAGTAAAGACGATAAAATAATAGCAAATCCGAATTGCTCAACAATACAAATGGTTGTAGCATTAAACCCTTTACATAAGAAATATAAAGTTAAACGAGTTGTGGTTTCTACCTACCAATCGGTAACAGGTACAGGTGTTAAAGCGGTTACCCAATTAATGAACGAACGTGTTGGTGTTGATGGCGAAATGGCATATCCATATAAAATTGATTTAAA
>JBASCV010000180.1:0-14434 GCA_049651825.1 Bacteroidia bacterium | reverse complement strand
GAATAGGGTGTTGAATTTCATATATCTCTCAGTTTGAAGCAAATGTATAAAAATATTCAGTATTGACGTTTTCGTAAATCCGTAACCAACTTTTTCGTAAATTTGGAACTTAGCTAGGAAGTAGTCTATATTTTATTGGAATTTTTGTTATTGCCAACGCACAGTCTTCGACAGGCTCAGACTGACCACGCGCGAAGTCACATTGAGTAAGCCTGTGGTGAGCTTGTCGAACCATCGAAATGTGAGCGAGGCATACTTGTAATTTTTTTCAAACAAAATGTAACTAGCCCAGTCATAAAGACTAATTTTTTTAAACAATAACAGATTGATATGTCAACAACAACGCAAGATAAATTAACAACAGTTGAAACCGCAAAAAAATTAGGTTTATTGCCTGAAGAATTTGATAAAATAAACCAGATATTGGGTCGCACGCCCAATTTTACTGAGTTGAGCATTTTTTCAGTGATGTGGAGTGAGCATTGTTCGTACAAAAATTCAATTGTATGGCTGAAAAAACTACCTAAAAAAGGTCCTTTTATTTTGGCCGAAGCGGGTGCCGAAAATGCAGGTTTGGTTGATATTGGCGATGGTTTAGCATGTGCTTTTAAAATAGAATCTCACAATCACCCATCGGCATTAGAGCCTTATCAAGGCGCTGCAACGGGTGTGGGAGGTATCAATCGCGATATTTTTACAATGGGCGCACGTCCTATCGCACAATTAAACTCATTACGTTTTGGCGATTTAAAATTAGATAGAACTAAATGGTTGGTAAAAGGTGTTGTTAAAGGTATTGGCGATTACGGCAATGCTTTTGGAATACCAACTGTTGGTGGCGAAGTGTTTTTTGACGATTGCTACAACGTAAATCCTCTTGTAAATGCTATGAGTGCTGGTATTGTAAAAGTGGGCGAAACTATTTCGGCTACTTCATATGGTGTTGGAAACCCTGTGTATATTGTTGGTTCGGCAACGGGTAAGGATGGTATTCATGGGGCTACGTTTGCATCGGCAGATATAACCGAAGATTCGGCAAAAGATTTACCAGCAGTGCAGGTAGGCGACCCTTTCCAAGAAAAATTATTATTGGAAGCTACACTAGAAGTAATTAAAACAGGTGCGGTTGTTGGTATGCAGGATATGGGTGCAGCAGGTATTACTTGTTCAACATCTGAAATGAGTGCAAAAGGCGAACACGGTATGGATGTTTGGTTGGATAGAGTGCCTACTCGCCAAGCAAACATGCAACCTTTCGAAATTTTACTTTCGGAATCGCAAGAGCGTATGCTTATTGTGGTTAAAAAAGGACGTGAAAAAGAAGTAGAAAAAGTATTTGATAAATGGGATTTAAACTGCGCTCAAATTGGTGTAGTTACTGATACAAAACGTTTGCGTTATTATGTTGGTGATGAATTGGTTGCTGACGTTCCTGCGGATGATTTAGTGTTAGGTGGTGGAGCACCAGTGTATCATCGCGAATATAAAGAACCTGCTTATTTTGCGGAGTCTAAAAAGTTTACAATTGATAGCGTAAAAGAACCACAAGATTTAGTGGCGGTATCTAAATTTTTAATCGCTCATCCAAATATTGCTTCTAAGCAATGGGTGTATAATCAATACGATTCAATGGTGGGTACTGCAAATATGAGCACCAATGCGCCATCGGATGCAGCTATTGTAAACATAAAAGGTACAAACAAAGCCATTGCACTAAAAGTAGATTGCAACTCGCGCTACGTAAATGCCGACCCTGAAGTAGGCTGTGCTATTGCTGTTGCTGAAGCTGCTCGCAATATTGTGTGTAGCGGTGGTGAACCATCGGCAATTACTAATTGTTTAAATTTCGGAAACCCATACAACCCTGAAGTTTACTGGCAATTTGTTGGGGCAATAAAAGGTATGGGTAGTGCGTGTATCAAATTCCAAACTCCAGTAACAGGCGGTAATGTGAGCTTTTATAACCAATCATCGTACGAAGGGCCTGTTTTTCCAACACCTACAATAGGTATGTTGGGAGTACTTAAAGATAAAGCTACACGCATGACCTTGAACTTTAAAAACGAAGGCGATTCGATTTATTTGATTGGTAGTTCAAAAAACGATATTTCTTCTTCTGAATATTTATACTCCTATCATAATGTTAAAAATACTCCAGCTCCTGAATTTAATTTAGACGAAGAGTTTGAAGTACAAAAAGCTGTAAAAACATTAATACATGCACGTGTTATTCAATCGGCTCATGATTGTGCTGATGGAGGTTTATTTATTACCTTGTTGGAAAGCGCAATGCCAAATGGCTTAGGATTCAACATTAGCACTAACGAAGAGGTGCGTAAAGATGCATTCTTATTTGGCGAATCACAAAGCCGAGTAATTGTTTCTGTTAAAAAAGAAGATGAAGATAAATTCATTGATTTGATGATGGAATCAGGTGCTGAGTTTGAATACTTAGGCGATGTTACTGGTAAAACAATGATTATTGACGAAGAATCGTTTGGCACAGTTGCAGAAGCAAAAGCTATATTTGAAACTGCTTTGGGTAAGTTATTGAATTAAACGTATTTGTACAGCGTTTGTTTTTGCTTGTAAAGCAAAAACAAACGCTGTTTTTATAACTATTATAGGCTGTTTACGGTTTCCTCTTTTTGCGGCTAAATGTTTTGATTTTGCCGACCAATCCTCTTTTTTATTCGCTTATTGCTATAACTATTTTCTTGTTTTTACGTTGCAATAGATTAAATTACTAAATTGCGTTCAATCGTTACGTTTAGTGAATATGATAAAAAAAATAGGCTTATTCATTTTTATTCAATGTTTATTCTTTGCCTGTACAACCAAAACAGAGCGAAGTACCAAGGTAATGAATATGCCAAATATACAACTGGCAGATGGAAGTGTTGTTTCTATCGATAGCACTCAATCTCCCCAAATAATACCAGCAGGCAAACCTCAGATTTCTAAAGTAAATCAGCCATATGCAATATCTGCTGCTAGTAATGTTTATAAGTCATCTGCACCCTTTATCGTAAAAGCAACTCAGCCATACTTTACTCGTCCTGGTAAAGATACTTTTTTGTTGCCCGAAGAAATAAAAATTAAAGATGTTCAACAAATAGCCAAAACACCCGAATCGGTTATTGTAAAAGAACCCTACACTCGCGATTATAATTCACAAAATTTTTGTTCTTATGGAAAGTTGCAAGGACTAAAACACAGTAATATTAATTGTATGCTTCAGGATAAATTTGGTAATATTTGGGTGGGTACTGCAGGAGGAGGAGTTACTAAATATGATGGTCATACATTTACTCATTATACTGAAGCGGAGGGATTGTGCAACAATGCTGTTTTATCAATTTATGAAGATGTAAACGATAATTTGTGGTTTGGTACGTATGGAGGTGGTGTATCAAAATATGATGGAAAAAGTTTTTCGAGATTTGATAAGACAAGTGGATTTAGTGATGTAATAATATCGATTGTTGGAGACAATAATGGGAATATATGGTTTGCTCATCTTGATGGCGGTGTAAGCGTATGGAATGGAAAATACAATAACGATACTACTTTACTATTCAAAAGGTATAAATCAAAACAAGGTTTTACTGATAAGCCTGTAAGGGTTTTATTTGTAGATAAAGATAATTTACTTTGGCTAGGTACAGAGGGGGATGGAGTATTTATGTTTGATGGCAAAACATTTACACGCTTCACTAAAAAGCAAGGTTTGCCCAATAATGTTATACTAACAATTTTGCAAGATAAGCGTGGTGATATGTGGTTTGGCACTGATGATGCGGGTATAGTAAAGTATGATGGAAAAACATTTATCAATTATACTGCTAAACAGGGGTTGAGTAGTGATTTTATTTCTTCAGCTATTGAAGATAAAAATGGCAATTTATGGTTTGGTACTTATGGTGGCGGAATGAGTAAGTTAGAGTTGCCTGATAAATATGGTATTGATAATGATTTTCCGTGGGGCAAATTTACTCACTATACCGAAAATCAAGGTTTGTATAGCAATATTATTTTTTCTGTTTTTGAGGATAATAGTGGTAATATTTGGTCGGGCCCATACACGGGTGGGTTGAGCAGATATAATGGAAAATTATTTACGCATATTACCAATAAAGAGGGGCTTGCGAATAACGCTGTTTTTGCTATTTGTGAAGATAATGAATCACTTTGGTTTGGTACTAACGGAGGAGGAGTAAGTAAATATGATGGTAAATCGTTTATAAATTATACCGCTCGGGAAGGGATACCTAACAACTCTGTTTGGACAATTTTAAAAGATAAAAACAATAGTATATGGATGGGAACCAATGGAGGTGGTGTTTGTAAATATACTCAATCTAAAGGAGGTAATTATACCGTTACAACTTATACAACAAAAGAAGGATTAGCAAATAATAGTATCAGGTGTATTTTGGAAGATAAGGCAGGCAATTTATGGTTTGGTACAGAAGGTGGTGGCGCCTCAAAATATGATGGCAAAACATTTACAAATTATACCACAAAAGAAGGGATGAGCAATAATTTTGTTTTTTCTATGGTAGAGGACGATAAGGGAAATATTTGGTTTGGCACCTACGGTGGTGGAGTAAATAAATATGATGGTAAAACATTTACACATTATACCGAAAATCAAGGGTTGGCAAACAATAGTATTTTATCCATGATAAAAGATGCTAACGGAAATCTTTGGTTTGGTACTTCAGGTGGTGGCGTTGATAAATATGATGGTAAATATTTTACACATTTCACTGAAAAGGAAGGCTTGCTCAACAATTTTGTACTTTCAATACTTGAAGATAAAAAAGGGAATTTTTGGTTTGGTACACGCTTTGGTATTAGCAAACTCGCTAATAATTACATGGCTCAAATGGCCAGAGGCTATGCTAATTCAAATAAAGAACAGGGTGTGTTTTTTAAAAATTATTCGTATCAAGATGGATTTTTGGGTATTGGTTGTAATGCTAAAGCTATTTGTCAGGATAAGCAAGGTACAATATGGATTGGTGCTAACGATAGGCTTACCGTTTTTCATCCAGAAGTTGAAGATACCGATACGCTTGCTCCTAACGTTCAATTAACGAATATAGAATTGTTTAGTCAAACTATTCCATGGCTTAATTTTGAAAAAAATAAAGACACTATTATCACTCTTGAAAATGGGGTTAAAATAGCCGATGTTTATTTTGATAACATTAGTAAATGGTACAACTTGCCTCAAAACCTTAATTTGTCGCATACCAATAATTATTTAGGATTTCATTTTATTGGAATTACCCAAAAGCAAAGTAAAAAAATAAAATATCAGTATAAGCTCGAAGGGTTTGATGACAATTGGAGTACGCAAACTACAAGAACAGATGCTTCGTACGGCAATATTCCGCATGGTCAATATGTATTTAAAGTGCGTGCTATGAATACTGATGGGTATTGGAGTAAAGAGTTTAATTATTCGTTTGTTATTCGTCCGCCTTGGTATAAAACATGGTGGTTTAGAAGCTTGGTAGTATTGTTTTTTGGACTTGCTTTATACTTGCTGTTTTTATGGAGAACACGGGCTTTGAGAGAAGGTAAACGAATATTAGAGAAAACAGTTGTAGAGCGTACTGCTGAAGTGCTACATCAAAAAGATGAGGCGGAAAAACAGCGTATATTAGTTGAGAAAAAACAAAAAGAAATTTTAGATAGCATTACGTATGCAAAACGAATTCAGGATGCGATATTGCCTTCTGAAAACTTAGTAAAAAAATGTTTGCCTAATTCCTTTGTGTTTTATAAACCTAAAGATATTGTTGCTGGCGATTTTTATTGGGTTGAGAATATTGAAAAAACGCATAGCGTTATTTTTGCTGTTGCTGACTGTACTGGCCATGGTGTGCCAGGGGCAATGGTTAGCGTTATTTGTAATAATGCATTAAACAGGGCATTAAAAGAGTTTAATTTAACAAGTCCGGATAAAATATTAAATAAAACACGTGAGCTTGTAATTGAGCAATTTGAAAAAAGTGATGACGATGTGAAAGATGGTATGGATATATCATTATGCATGTTAAATACACAAACAAATGAATTGCAATGGGCGGGTGCAAATAATCCACTATGGATTATTAGAGGAAATGAATTGATAGAAATAAAACCAGATAAACAGCCTATTGGAAAACACGCAGTATCAAAATCCTTTACCTCTCATAGTATTGCACTTGAAACTGGCGATTGTATATATATATTTACTGATGGTTTTGCTGATCAATTTGGTGGATTGAGAGGCAAAAAATATAAAATAGCTGCTTTGCGCGATTTGCTGCTGAAAATCGCTTCTCAATCAATGGACGTTCAAAAACTTGAAATAACAAACACATTTGATACTTGGAAAGGAGAATTAGATCAAGTAGATGATGTGTGTGTTATAGGAGTTCGTTTTTAGATATACATTGGAAATATCCAATTCGTTTTATAAAACGTGTTTCTATTACTTTTTACTACCAAATAATGCCTATACCTAAATAATAACAACCTTTTACATTTACCATTTTGTGTTAAAAATAAGTTTTATAGAATTTTAGTAAAAAATAACTCAAAGTAATTGTTTAACATTTTTTTATACCATAAAAATCTATAAAATCCATAGAATACAAGGGTTTTGGCTGTTTTTAATTCCAAATGCTTGATAATCTTTTACTTAAATGTGTTTTAGGGTTGCTTTTTTGTTATTTTTATATTACCTTTGTGAAAATTTCAGATAAAAAAATAGTTTTATAGTGTTAACTAAATTTAAATCCGTGAAACAAAAACTACTTCTTTTCGCCTTACTTTATTTAGGTTATTCTAGTGTATATGCAGTTAGTCGTTCTGTTGAAGAAGCTTCATCAGTTGAGCGTAATAATAACTTAACAGTGATTTCCAATTCTGGTGTACAGAGAGGTTGTGGTAGAGTACAGTTGCAACAAAAAAGTGGTATAGGTAAGTACCCAATGTCGGCAAAGCATGTTTTTCATCAAAATGAATTGTTAAAACATGCTAAAAAAGCAACTAAAAAACTTGATTCACGTAGTATAAATTTATTAGACAGCCTTTATTCATGGCGTTCTGATACATTAACAAATGTTTGGAATCGTTCCGAAAAATTTATTTATACATATGATGTAGATTATAATAGAGATAGTAAAACATCGTACACTTGGAATGGAACCGTTTGGGAGAAAAGTTATAAGTATACTTATACTTATGATGCAAATTACAATTTAACAAGTGAATTGTATCAAGTGTGGGATGGATCGACTTGGGAAAACAATTACAAATATACTCATACCTACGATCAAAGTAATAATTGGTTAAGCGAATTATACCAAACTTGGAATGGAACAGGTTGGGATAATTCAACTTTATATACGTCAACTTACAATACTTATAACGATTGGACAAGCGACCTTTCTCAAGTTTGGAATGGAACATCTTGGGATAATGAATCTCAAAATATTTTAACTTACGATAATAATGGAAATCGTACTGGTTGGTTAGAGCAAGCGTGGAATGGTACTACGTGGGTAAATTTAAATAACTCTACTTCAACTTTTGATGTTGATAATAACATGACTAGCTGGGTTTATCAGGTTTGGAACGGAACAACATGGGTAAATGAACAACAAGAGTTTTATACTTTTGTTGATGGAGTAAGAACAAATGATTTGTATCAAGAGTGGAATGGTTCGGCTTGGGTAAATACGTTTCAATATGATTATATAACAGATGTTAATGGCGATTTAATTGAAATTTTATATCAAACATGGAATGGAAGCATTTGGGACCATACTTCTAAGTTTGTATTTACTTACGTAAATCACAATAAAATAACTGACATTTATCAAAAGTGGGAGCTAGGTGCATGGGTGAATTTTGATCAGTTTTTATATGTTTATGATTCGCAAAATAATGTAACCAATGATCGCTATCAAATATGGGCAGGTTCGGCTTGGGAAAATGCCAATCAGTATAATTATACATATGATCCTAATGGTTATTATTTGAGTGATTTGTATCAAGATTGGAAACAAAACAATTGGAGAAATATTGATTCGATACATTATTATCGTCAAAACATTACAGGAATTAATTCTTACTCCATGAGTAATAGTTTTGTTGTATATCCAAATCCAACCAATGGAAACTTTTCAATTCTATTGAATTCTAATTTAGGCTCACAAAGTGAAGTTGTTGTTACGATTTATAATTCATTGGGTGCAGCTGTTCAAAAAATAAAAACATTAAATAATCAAGTTGGTATAGATATAGCAAATCAACCAGATGGATTTTACTTTGTTTCATTAGAAACAGGTACTGAAAAATATTTACAAAAAATAGTTAAGCAACATCATTAAAAATAAATTATTCATTTAAATCATTATAAATAACTCTAA
Organism: Bacteroidia bacterium; assembly: GCA_049651825.1. Classification (GTDB taxonomy): domain Bacteria; phylum Bacteroidota; class Bacteroidia; order 2-12-FULL-35-15; family 2-12-FULL-35-15; genus 2-12-FULL-35-15. Next base: position 5,999 of record JBASCV010000180.1, on the reverse strand, counting down.
ACATAATAGTATGATAAAAAAAGTAACATTATTTGCATCCGCTTTAGGGATAATGCTTTATATAAGCTCTTGTCAAAAAGATGTAGAACAGGGGGGCCAACCTATTTTAGATGAGGCTGCAGCTGCTTCTTTTGCTGATGAAGATGGCATGATTACATCTGTAGAGCGTTTTGACCTAATAAACAATCAAAATCCATTTACATCAACTAGTAATATTAATTTGTTGACTGGGAATTGGAATGTTATTAATTCTACAATTATTAACTCGTTAAATGAAAATGGAAAAGTATTGCACATGAATACTAGTGCAGAGCTTGCAATGAATTTTGATGTAGCTACAGGTATTTCAGGTGTTTTGTTTGACTATGCCAAAGCTGGCGAATCTGATGTTACATTTGAATTATTGGTATCAAAAGATGGTGGTGCAACTTGGAACAAGCAAGGGGAGACAATTACTGCTTCGTCAACAGTTAAGCAAAATGTTGCATTTTATATGGATCAACATGGAAATACACGCGTAAAGCTAAAAATCATTAGTGGTGATGGATTGAATGTTGATAATTTTACCTTACAAGATAATGCGAGTACTCCTAAAAAAGACAATAATATTGGTTTAGGAAATCCAAGTAATGCAAAGGCTCAAGTAAATTCACCTAACAACTATTTACTTGTTCGACCACAATATACGTTGGGTTATAACAATTCAAAAGGAAACCCGAAATGGGTTAGCTGGCATTTGAGTACAGCATGGAAAGGTAATGCACCTCGTGTAGATGCTTTTAGATTTGATGAAGCATTGCCTGCTACTTTTTATAAAACTACCGCAGCTAACTATAATAATATAGGTTTTGACCGTGGTCATCAATGTCCTTCTGATGACAGGGATTTGACGAGTGCTGATAATAAAGCTACTTTTTATATGACAGATATGTTGCCACAAGCACCAAACTTGAATCGTATTACTTGGTTGGCATTAGAAGATTATTGCCGTACATTGGCATCGCAAGGTAACGAATTATACATTGTTTCTGGAGGTTATGGAAATGGTGGCAGTGGAAGCAATGGTGGTACTACTAATTATGTTGCAAATGGTAAGGTTGAGGTGCCAGAAAGATGCTGGAAAGCGATAGTTATTTTGACTAACGGTTCGAATGATAAAAACCGCGTGAATAATAACACTCGCGTAATAGCTGTAGATATGCCTAATAATATGTCAGTTAGTAATCAATCATGGGGAAATTATCGTGTATCTGTTGATGCAATTGAGGCAGCTACTGGATTAAATTTGTTTTCTAGTGTTTCAACCTCTGTTCAAAATGTAATTGAGGCTGTTGTTGATAATGGTCCAACACAATAGTCAGTTTTATCTATTAACACAATAAAAACGCAGACACCTTTCTGATACCAGAAAGGTGTCTGCGTTTTTATTGTGTTAACATTGTGCTAAGCGTTTATAATCAATATTTGTTTAACTTTATTAAGTGGTAATTTAATACTAGTAAAAATGACAAAACAAATTGTTTTTGCAACAGCCAACAAAAATAAAATATACGAAATTCAGCAGCTTATACCCAACTCTATTCGTTTGTTGAGTTTAGAAGATATTGGTTTAACAGAAGATATTCCTGAAACTCAGCCTACAATAGAAGGTAATGCTAAACAAAAGGCTTTTTATGTGTATGAAAAGTATCAGAAAAATTGTTTTGCTGATGATACAGGTCTTGAAATTGAAGCTTTAGGCAATAGGCCAGGTGTATTGTCGGCTCGTTATGCTGGTGAGGATAAAAATCCGGAGGAGAATATGAAAAAGGTTTTACGAGAGCTTGAAGGTGTTGAAAATAGAGCTGCTCGTTTTAAAACGATTATATCCTTAGTTATAGATGGTAAAGAAGTACAGTTTGAAGGGATAGTAAATGGTACTATACTGATGAATAAAAGAGGAGCAAAAGGCTTTGGGTATGATCCTATATTTGCGCCTAAAAACACTTCTGTTGGATTAAATACCGAGTTGAAAACTTTTGCAGAGATGGATTTGACCGAAAAGAATAAAATCAGTCATCGCGCCTTGGCGGTTAATAAACTTGTTGACTATTTGAATAAGCTGGCCTAAAATCACTCTTCTCTTCGCTTTAAATTTGCAATAGAAGCCTTCCTCCTTTAGCTATCTTCTTTGGAGCGATAGCACAACGTGGAAGACATACTAATTTAATTAATTGCTATAAAAATAATCACATCTCCCCTCTGGGGAGAGATAAAGAGAGGGGTACAACATGAAAATAGGAATCATTTTTGGAGGTTTTTCTAAAGAACGTGAAATATCATTTGCGGGCGGACGAACTGTTTATGATAATCTCAATAAATCATTGTTTGAGGCTGTTCCGTTATTTGTAGATAGCTTTGGTCACTTTGTGTTGCTCAATTGGGAGTTTGTTTACAAAGGTAGCATTCGCGATTTTTACCCTCCAGCAGAGTTTATTCCAAACAAACAAGGCGATTTTCAAATTTATGCTGAGCAAATTGGTAAATTATCAGAGGAAAAACAACTTGAATTGATTAATAAAATTGGCACCAAAATTTTACCTAGCGACTTAAAAAAGTATTTCGATTTTGCTTTTTTGTGTTTGCATGGTCCGTTTGGTGAAGATGGCAAAATACAGGGATTGTTTGAATATCTTGGAATTCCTTATTCTGGCGCAGGTGTTTTGTCTTCGGCTATAGGCATTGATAAAAGCGTTCAAAAACGAATGATGGTAAATGCTGGGTTCAATAGTCCTTCTTTTTTTTCTATAGAAAGAAAAGACTATACAGCTGGAAATTGCACTTCAATTTTTGAAAAAGCCAAAACTGAAATAGGTTTCCCAATGGTTATAAAACCAGCAAATCAAGGTTCCTCTATTGGTGTTACTATCCTTACCGAAGATGATAAATGCAAGTTTATGGAAGCGGTTGAAAAGGCATTGTTTGCAAAATATATAGGGGCTCAACAATGGAACTCTTACACTGAAAAAGAAAAATTTGATTTCATTCGTATACTTGCTGATATAAGAGAGGGAATTGGTATGCCTGTGGCTGTAAAGTCGCAAATTATATACCATCCGGCAGATTTGGTAGATGTGATTAACAAAGTATTTGAAACCGAAACAGAAGGATTAATTATTGAGGCATTGGATGCAGAAAGCACTGTATTGATTGAAGGGTTTATTGAGGGAAAAGAGTTCTCTTGTATTGTGGTTCAAAATGCAGGCGATGATGGGAATATAAACCATGGTAGAAAAACGGCAATTGCATTACCTCCTACTGAAATTAGAAAAGGAAAAGAATTGTTCGATTACCGTTCTAAATATTTACCTGGTTTATCACGTAAAATTACGCCTATTGATATTCCTAATGAGCAAATACAAGCTATACGTAAAGAATGTGAACGCCTGTTTTACGCATTAAATTTTGATGTTTATGCACGTATTGATGGTTTTATTTCTAAAGAAGGAAAAATTTTCTTGAACGACCCTAATACTACTTCTGGTATGATGCCGTCTTCTTTCTTTTTTCATCAAGCTGCTGAAATAGGGTTAAACCCATCACAATTTTTAACCTACATTATTCGTACATCGCTTGTACAGCGTATTGTTGCAAGTAAAAATAATAAACAGTTTGATCATTTGCTTGTTGGTTTAGATAATGCGATAAAACAAGATAAAGCTGCAATATCAAGTAAAATAAAAGTTGCAGTAATATTGGGGGGCTATTCTTCTGAACGACACATTTCCGTTGAAAGTGGTAGAAATATTTACGAAAAGCTTGCTTCATCAACTAAATACGAGCCAATTCCTGTTTTTTTAACAGGTAATGCTGACGAGCATTTGTTGTATCAAATACCAATCAATATTCTTTTAAAAGACAATGCTGATGATATCAAAGATAAAATTGATAATTACAAAGTGCATGAATTGGTAAAGGAAATAATTACTGAAGCGTCTGATATTACTAATAAATACTCGAGTACTGATAATCTTGCAAAACCAAAACGTTTAACATATTCTGAATTAGCCAATATGGTTGATTGCGTGTTTATTGCCTTACACGGCCGCCCAGGAGAAGATGGGGCAGTACAAGCACAATTAGAGCAGGTGGGTTTACCTTACAATGGATCGGGTGTAGAGAGTTCACAAATAACAATAGATAAGTACAGAACGAATGAAATTTTAAAGCAAAATGGATTTTTAGTTGCCGAACATTTATTAGTTACCGAAGATGCATGGAACAAAAATAAAGATGAAGTACTGAATGAATTAAACGAAAAAATTCATTATCCGTTTATTGCTAAACCTGTTGATGATGGCTGTTCTTCGGCAGTTCGTAAAATAAAAACGCCACAGGAGTTTGAAGCATTTGCTAAATTAATTTTCCGAAAACAGGAAGATTTGGATGCAATGGCTGCTCAATTGCTTCATATAAAAGCAAAAGAAGAGTTTCCTCAAAAAGTGGTGATATTGGTTGAAGAACTAATTAGTAAACGGGATGCCAAGCATTTCCTTGAAATTACAGGTGGAATGCTTACTAAATATGATGCACAAGGCAATGTGATGTATGAAGTGTTTGAAGCATCAGAAGCATTGAGCGAAGGAGAAGTGTTGTCTTTAGAAGAAAAATTTTTAGCTGGTCAAGGTCAAAATATTACTCCTGCACGCTATTCAAAAAATATAGAAGAACGTCAAAAAATATCCAATCAGGTAAAACAAACTTTAGGTGCAGCAGCAAAACTGCTCAATATTAATGGTTATACGCGTATTGATGCATTTGTACGCGTGTATGATGCCAATAGAGTAGAGGTTGTGTTTATTGAAGTAAACTCATTACCAGGCATGACACCAGCAACGTGTATCTTTCATCAAAGTGCTATCAATGGTTATAAACCTTACGACTTTATTGATAATATTTTAAATTTTGCTTTTCAGAAAAGAAAAGTGATGGTGAGTTAATACAAGTTTAGTAAAAGGATAGAGATAATCTTTAGAGATGTTTAAAGTAGGAATCACAGGTGGTATAGGTGTTGGTAAAACTACAGTTTGTAAGGTTTTTGAACTGCTTGGTGTTCCAATTTATTATTCTGATGAAGCTGCTAAAATTGTTATTGAAACGCAAAATGTTAAAACTAAAATAATTGAAGCATTTGATAGTGATGTATTGACTTCTGACAATGCACTAGACAAAAAAAAACTGGCCGCTATTGTTTTTAATGATAAGTCAAAACTTAATGTTTTAAATTCAATTGTACATCCTGCTGTAGATGCTCATTTTAAGCAGTGGCTTAGTGCTCATGCAACCGATTCATACATTATTAAAGAAGCAGCCATTTTATTTGAAAGTGGTGCATCTTTAGCCATGGATAAAGTGATTACAGTTACCGCTCCTTTGGAATTAAAAATACAACGTGCCATGATGCGCGATACATCTACTCGTGAACAAATTGAAGAGCGAATAAAAAATCAAATGAACGATGATGAAAAAATAAAACGTTCGAATTTTGTTATATACAATGATAATCAACAGTTAGTAATTCCTCAGGTAATAAATGTCCATGAGTCTATTCGGAAGTTAATAAATTCCTAATTATAATGATATCGAAATAATTTGGATTAATTTATAAATCAAATTGCTATAATTTGTTTAATACAAAAGCCCCACAATAAATAGCTATTGTGGGGCTTTTGTATTTTTTATTAATACTTGATTATTTTTTTTAATGCACTATCATAATCATTTAGTTTTATAAAGTAAATTCCGTTTTGCAATAGTTCTAAATTTATGAACATTTCTTGTGACTTGTTTTCTGCTTCTTTTTCAATTACAACTTTTCCTAATAAATCAAGAATACTTATTTTATGAATATAGCTTCCGTTTGCTACTCTAATTGTAACTGTGCTGTTTGTTGGATTTGGAAATATTGTTGGTTCTATTTGTGTTTTATTATCCATTATGTTAGTGCTTGTGTAATTGAA
>JBASCV010000179.1:0-3537 GCA_049651825.1 Bacteroidia bacterium | reverse complement strand
GTACAGGACATGGAGTACCTGGCTCACTGATGAGTATGGTTGGTAATAATATCCTAAATCATTTAGTATATGAACTAGAAATTACTGATGCCGATGAAATATTAAATCAATTACACCAAGAAATACGAAAAGCGTTAAAACAAGACCAGCAGCACAAATCAATGGATGGAATGGATTTAGCACTAATTGTATTTAACTCCGAAACGCAGATAGAATACGCTGGTGCACACCGAGCACTATGGATTATTAAGCAAGGTACATCCGAAATTATTGAAATAAAAGCAAATAAATTTTCTATTGGAGGCTATCAGGCAGAAGAAATTCGTCAGTTTACCAAACATAACATTGAACTGCAAAAAGGAGATTGTTTGTATATGTTTACCGATGGTTATGCCGATCAGTTTGGGGGTAAAGAAGGCAAAAAATTTATGACAAAACGCTTAAAAGAATTAATCCTTGCCAATTGTGATAAACCAATACAGGAGCAGGAAATTATTATTAAAAACGCTATTATCGAATGGAAAGGCAATCACGAGCAAGTTGACGATATTTTAATGATTGCTATCAGAATTTGAGTTCAGTAAACTTTTTTATTCCTTTTAAGTAATAACTAACAATAATGCTTTGTGTAAGTACTCCCTGTGTAGCGTACTGCTTTATTTCGGCTTTCATTTTTTTTCTTTTATTCAACGTTTTTCTAAAAGATGCATAAAAGCTGAAATGCGCTTTCAGTATAGCCGTACAATGCGATGCCTGACCCGATATTAAAAATTTAACACCTGCAATTCCATCTAAAACCATACGAATAAATATTTTTACATAAAAATAGCTTGGCGCATGATTTTTGAAAAGCAGTACTAAATTATTTCTAAAATTTAAGTATGTTTTGTAAGGGTTTATTTTGTTGAGAGTACCACCTCCTACATGATAAACAGTCGATTGCGAACAATACATTATTTTATATCCATAATTTTTTAATCGCCAACACAAATCAATCTCTTCCATATGGGCAAAAAAATCTTCGTCAAAACCCTTCATTTGATGGTAACAATCTGCTCTAATAAATAAACAAGCCCCGGTAGCCCAAAAAATTTCAGCAACATCATCATATTGTTTTTTATCTTCTTCAAGCGTATCAAAAATACGCCCTCGGCAAAACGGATAACCATATTTATCAATATATCCACCAGCCGCACCAGCATATTCAAAATGTGTTTTTCGGTTGTAGTCTTTTATTTTAGGCTGACAAGCGGCTATCGTTTTATCCTTATCCATTAGCTCAATAATAGGAGTAATCCAATTAGCACTCACTTCAATATCAGAGTTAAGCAATACATAATATTCGGCTTTTACGTGTTGTAAAGCATCGTTATAGCCTTTTGCAAAACCACCATTTACGCTATTTTTAATTACTTTTAGTTGAGGGTAATATTCTTTTAAAAACTCGAGAGAATCATCCGTTGAGGCATTATCAGCAATAATTATTTCCGAATCGGGAGTATTATGTTCAACAAGCGGTGGTAAAAATTTTTCGAGAAAACTTTTTCCATTCCAATTCAAAATAACAACTGCTACTTTCATAGTACAAACGTATTAATTTTATTGATTGTGCGGTATTGATATGTGCTATCTTGTATTTCTAAAATTATCGTTTGCGTTGCCACCAAAGTGCGTAGGTGCGTTTTCTACATCAAAGTCGTTGCTTTGCGTATCACGTTTATGAATCAACATTTCCCAGCGAGTATTAAATATTTCGCCTTGGGCGGTAGAATGTATTAAACTATATTTATTGGTTACTAAATCAGGGTTATAAAACACAAATTTTTTGTTAGATTGCTTATTGTCAGGGTAAGTTGTTAATAATGCTTTATCTACCAAGCGAGAATATTCCCATATTTCGTAAGGATAAGCACTTGGCTCTACATCTACCTTACTGCGTTGGTCGGGTGGGCCATATTGCAAATAAACACGCCCTCTGTCGGTATCATACCCTTTTAGGCCGTAAGTGGTAAATTCTTTATTTACTTTCATTACCTCTTTATAGTATTCCAACCATGTTAATTGAGGTTCTTTTTCATTGCGCGAGTACCAAAAGTTGTAAAAAAACTGTTGCATACTTTCTATGTTTTTTTCTTTTAATTGGTTTTGTGCGTATTGAATTTCTGCAAAACTCGATATTGGACGCAAACAACGGATATATTCACTAATGCTATCTATGCTTGTATAAGCCGTTACAAAAGTGTTTTTAACGTTTACCGATTTTAAATCTTCGTAGCTAAGTAAACCTTTAGCATTTTGACGTTGAAAAAATAGTTTTTGTTCTGCTTGTATTTTATTTTCTTTATCCCTAACCTCTACAACTAAATTATAATTGCCCGATGGTAATTTGCTGATATCTAACTCAGTAAGCAATATATTTACATCGTTGGTGCTTTGTTTTGAAAATGCAGTATAATCATTCAGCTTAGTTCTTTTTTCATAACTTTCAATAAAATAACTAATTACCATTTTTTGGTCATTACCAATTATCTTTTTAGAATTATAAATTTCTGAATAGAATTTTAGTTTGTGTATATTTTCGGGGTAAAATGTTGAAACATAGGGTATTAAATCATAACCACTTTTGGTAATAATACTAGGTTGCAATGATTTGCTATAACTTTCGAGTAGTTGAAAATCTGAAAGTACTATTCTATCGTCAGTAAAGCTAATGTTAATAGGTACCTTGGTAGAAAATGGTTTTTCAGCAGGATTATTTTTATCCAAAATACTTATTTCCATTATGTAGCTTCCATTTGCAAGCGAAAATCGTTGTTGATCTATAAAGTTCGGATACCCTAATGATGTATCAGCAGTTGTTGGGCTGTTTAAAATATACTTTTGTCCAGCTTTAAACTCTCCATTTTGAGTGAAGTTTATGTTTATATCTACCGCCCCTTGAAATTTTCCCTCATTATTTTTTATAAATTTCACCGAATTACCAATGATGGATAAATAGGTTTCTACATATGGTGTTTTTCCTGGAACATTAAAACTTGCAAATGTCAAATACGCTGTTAATTTGTTGTTAGCCAAACTATTAAGCGTTATAATTAGAGTAAAAAAAATAAAAACAAATTGCTTTTTCATCCGATTTTAAGAGGGTTTGATGCAGGTTTAAATCCAAGTGTATTCTTACAAAGTTAATAAATAAATATTTTTTTTTCTATTTTATGTTTGACAAATGAAAAAAATAGTACTTTTGACCCCGGAGAAATGGCAGAGTGGTCGATTGCGGCAGTCTTGAAAACTGTTGAAGGTAACACTTCCGGGGGTTCGAATCCCTCTTTCTCCGCTGATAAGTCAAAAAAGTCCTGTTTTTACAGGACTTTTTTATTTTCGGGGATACCACATATAATTACTTTACATCTTTATACTCCAACAAAAAACTATTACCAATTGATAAAAATAAAAGCACATTTTTTATTTGTTAATAATTTATCGTAATATTGCGATATAAAAAGTTTAGCAAAATGGGAACAACTAAAACTGAAGAGT
>JBASCV010000178.1:0-3680 GCA_049651825.1 Bacteroidia bacterium | reverse complement strand
GTTCTTAACCCTGCTTTAACAGGAGGCGAAGGTGATCAACGAGCATTTTTAAATTACAAAAACCAATGGAGAGGTTTATCAGCAAATGGAGCAACATTTACAACTGCTTTTTTTTCGGTTGATGGTTCTTTTTATAAAAAACGCTGGGATAAAGGATATGTAGGAGCAGGCCTTACAGGTTTTAAAGATGTTGCTGGCGATTTAAAAATGGGTACTACTCAAATCAATTTATCATTTGCTGGTATTGTAAAATTAGCCGAATCTCAAACTTTATCAGGAGGGCTCCAAGGAGGTTATGTGCAAAAAAGTATTTCTACTGCCGGTATGCAGTGGGAAAGCCAGTACGATGCAAGCATTGGCGGTTTTAATGCAGGTATTTCTCCCAACGATATTGCAATATTGCCACCAACAAAATATGCAAATTTTTCTGCTGGACTTGCTTGGAGTTATGCTCAAAAAGCTACTTCTTTAGGTGCAAACAATCAGATGAAAGCCAATGCTGGTTTATCATTGCAAAACATAAATTCACCTAATCAAGATTTTACAAATATTATTACCGATCGGTTGTATCGTAAATTTATTTTGCATGCAAATGCTGAGATTGGCGTTCAGAATACTGATTTGACAATAATTCCAAACGTTGTGTATTACAACCAAGGGCCATCAAATCAGGTAAATATTGGTACACTTTTTCGATATACAATTAAAGAGCGTTCTAAATATACCAGTGCTTATAAGGGAACTGCTGTTGCATTGGGCGCACATTATCGTTTAAAAGATGCCATTGTACCCATGGTACTTCTTGAGTATTCAAACTACTCATTTGGCTTAAGTTACGATGTTAACGTATCTGGATTAACTGCTGCTAGTAGAGGCAGAGGTGGTATTGAAATTTCATTGAAATATGTAAATCCAAATCCATTCTATTCTGCTCCTAGGTTAAGAGACTAACCAATTAACACAATAGTTATACACTTTGTTTATAAAACAATTACGCACTCATCAACTGGTAATAAAAAAAGATATATGAAAAAAATTACTTATTTGTGTCTATTCTTACTTTCAATAGCTTTTAACGCTATAGCACAATCAACAGATACTATAAAACTTTATGGGGAAACTGTAAAAACGCCCATAGCAGATACAATTGTTCCTAAAAAAGATACGATTAAATTGTATGGCGAAGCAATTAAAATACCAACGATCAACATTGATACAACTACAACTGTTGCTAAAACCGATTCGTTAAATAGTGTCACAAAAGATACAACTACAATAGTTAAATCAGATACGCTAAAAATCGTAACTGAACCTAAACCCATTGAAAATACTGCTACAGCGCCAGTTGAGCAAAAATCAATAAATAAAAATGCATCAACCGATTCGGTTACCGTAACCATAAAAAATATTGGCGATGAAGTAAACTCACCTTTCCCTGATTATGCGCCTATTATTTCTGCTGATGGCTCCATGATGATTTTTACCTCAAAGCAACCAATTGGAATAAAAGACAGTTTGAAAAAATCAAATCGTATGGAAAATGTTTTTGTTTCCTACTATAACGATTCGCTTGATAAATGGACGCCTTCCGAATTGTTAAGTACCGAAACAATTAACCAACCAAAACGAAATAACTCCGCAATTGCTCTTTCTAACGATGGCCAACGTTTGTTATTATACAAAGGTGAGCCTGACGGAAATTTATACGCATCTACTCTAAACGGTAAAGATTGGGCGATGCCACTGGTATTGCCATATCCTATTAATTCAAATCGTCACGAAACATCCGCAAGTATTGCACCTGACGGACGTACACTTTATTTTGTAAGTGATAGAAAAGGAGGGAAAGGGAAATTAGATATTTGGGTATGCAAGCAAGATAAAAGAGGTAATTGGGGCGAAGCAAAAAATTTAGGTCCCGAAATTAATACCGATGAAGATGAAGAAGGTGTATTTATTCACCCTGATGGTAAAACACTTTATTTTAGTTCAAAAGGCCATGATACCCGTGGTGGATTTGATATTTTTAAATCAACCTTAGTTAATGGTAAATGGACTAAAGCGGTGAATATTGGTGAGCCTATCAATACGCCTGGCGATGATTTATACTTTGTATTAACTGCTGATGGAATTACCGGATATTATTCTTCTGGACGCCCTGGTGGTTATGGGGAAAAAGATATATATAAAATTACATTCAACTATCCTAAATACAATAATGGTCAAGCTGGAGGAGCTGCTGGTTCAGGCGCAGGAGCAATGGTAGGAGTAGGAAGTGGCCTTACCTTGTTCAAAGGTGTTGTTATCGATTATGACTCGTTTCAACCACTCGAAGCCGAAATGGATATTATTGATAACGATAGTAACGAAGTGATTACAAGCATAAAATCTAATAGTGCTACAGGTAAATTTTTGGTTTCACTTCCAGCAGGTAAAAACTACGGAATTGCTGTTCGAAAAGATGGTTATCTTTTCTATTCCGAAAATTTTAATATTCCCGAATCGGCTGCATTTAAAAAAATAGATAAGCATGTACCCTTGCAAAAACTTAACGTAGGAAATAAAATTACGTTAAAAAATATTTTTTACGACTATGGAAAAGCTACTGTTCGTAGTGATTCTAAGGCCGAGCTTGATCGGTTAGTTGAATTAATGAAAGCGAATCCTAGCTTAAAAATTGAAGTTGCTAGCCATACTGATAGCGAAGGGTCTGACGAATACAATTTAACACTATCGCAAGCAAGAGCTCAATCTGTTGTTGACTATTTAACAGCCAATGGAATTAGCGCTGCGCAACTTGTTGCAAAAGGTTATGGCGAAAAAGAACCATTGTTTTCTAACGATACCGATGCTGGACGTGAAGTGAACAGACGAACAGAATTTAAAATTTTAAATAAAGAATAGAACATTTTTATATTAAGTGGATTGTTAATAGTAATAGAAGCATTATGAAAAATCAAAAAATACGTTTTATCGTCTTTGTTGGGCTATATCTTATATCTCATATATCACATCTTACATCTGTGAGGTCCCAAAACAATGTTGGTATTGGTACCATGTTGCCTGATCCTAGCGCCTTATTGGAGCTTAAATCATCTGATCAAGGTATATTAATTCCACGCATTACTGATACCAACAATATTGCATCGCCAGCTACAGGTTTGCTTATTTATTTAAATAGTGCTAGTCGTTTTTATTATTATAATGGTAGTCATTGGCAACCATTAGCTACGGGTATAGCAATTACAGGAACAACGGGTAGCACAGGACCAACTGGTTTTACTGGGCCTACTGGCCCTAACGGAGCCAATGGAAATAATGGATTAAATGGTTTTACCGGTAATAGTGGCGTTACTGGCCGAACAGGTGCTACTGGTGCAACAGGTGGTTTAGGGCAAACAGGTTCAACGGGCGATAGTGGTTCAACTGGTGATACTGGAGCAACTGGCGATACAGGATTCACGGGCGATACAGGTTCTACTGGCGATACAGGTAGCTCGGGAGCAACAGGACGTACGGGTAATACAGGTGCTACGGGCGATATTGGAAATACAGGTGTTACTGGAAGTACTGGTGTCATAGGAGGTACTGGTAACATGGGGGCTACTGGCGATACTGGCTCTACAGGAAGTATGGGTAATACCGGAGATACCGGAGCTACTGGAGCTACTGGTACCACG
>JBASCV010000177.1:0-26433 GCA_049651825.1 Bacteroidia bacterium | reverse complement strand
GTTATAGGTTGTTAGGAATCCAAAACCTGCCGATGTTTTTAATATCAAATTTCGTGCCTCTTTTCCTTCAGCCCCTTTTTTATTGGTAATTGGGGTGAAAAATTTAGCGGTGAATTTATATTTCTGATATTCTACAAATCGGAATCTATCTTGATCCGTCATTGTTGGTGATGTATAATCTTTGTTGTTGAATAACGAGTATGGCGGAGTAAATTGTCCTGTAAGCGATAGTTGCGAGCCTCGTGTTTCAAATATTGGTTTATCAATAGAGTTTCGTTGTATAGAAGCTTTGTAATAAATGTTATTTGAATATCCTTCACTAAACGAAAAAATAGAACTGAACTTGTTTAAGGTGTAGTATTGATAATTAAGCTCTTGATAAAGTGTAAAATAATCGTCTGGTTTTTTTAGTCGTTTCCCTAATCCTACCGAAACACCAAATATATCAAGTGATTGACGTAATGGATTTGCAACTTTTACTCCATTTTCGTCTTTCTTTGTTTTTGTTTGACCGTTTGATTGTATTGAGTAGTAAGCTGTAACACTTAATGAATTTGGCTTTTTGCCTCCTAGCCATGGTTCTGTAAACGAAATGTTGTACGATTGAAAAAATAATCCATTTGATTGTGCACGTACACTTAAGCGTTGTCCATCACCTGCTGGTAGCGGGCGCCAAGCATCTTTTTTAAAAAAGTTTTTGCTTGAAAAATTATTGAATGAAATACCAAGTGTTCCAACAATACGACCACCACCGTAACCACCCGAAAGTTCAATTTGGTCAGATGGTTTTTCTTCAACTGTGTATTCAATATCAACTGTTCCGTTTGCTGGGTTGGGGGTTGGTACTACATTCATTTTTTCTGGGTCGAAATACCCCAATTGCGATAATTCTCGTTGTGTACGGATAATATCCGAACGCCTAAACAATTGCCCTGGTTTTGTACGTATTTCTCGCATAATTACACGGTCATTTGTTTTTGTGTTGCCTACTACGGTTACTTTGTTAACCGTGGCCTGTTTTCCTTCGTAAACACGCATCTCCAAGTCAATAGAGTCGTCAGTTACCATAATTTCAACCGGACTAACATTGAAAAATAAATAGCCATCATCCATATACAATGAGCTAATATCATTACCGTTAGGGTTCATGAATAATTTAGCATCTAACTGCGATTGATCGTAAATGTCGCCTCGTTTTATGCCTAATACATTACTCAATTCTTTACTAGAGTATTTGCTATTACCTACCCAATTGATGTTGCGGAAAAAATAGCGATGTCCTTCATTAATATAAATATCAATGTTTATTCTGTTTTTTTCGGAGCGATATATTGTATCTCTTGTAATTTTAGCATCTCTAAAGCCTTTTTCGTTGTATTTAGCAATCAACGATTTTAAATCTTTTTGATAATTATCTTCATCAAATTTTGCCGAATTAAAAGGATTCCACCAGCGTTTACGTTTGGTTTCTTTAAATGCTCGTCTTAATTTCCATGTATCAATTGAGGTGCTACCAATCAGGTTTATTTCTTTGATTTTAACTTTGCTTCCTTTTTGTACATTAATCATTAAAACTATCGCATTGTCATTTTTGGTGTCTTTTTCTTGGGTAATATCAACTTTAACATCTAGGTATCCTTTGTTTATAAAAAACTCTTTTATTTTTACTTTTGTAGATGAAATAAGTGCATCGGTAATTACTTTGCCTTTTATTAACTTCACTTTTTCGCGAATATCGTCAGCTTCGCTTTTTGTCATTCCTTTTAGTGCAAACTTCAATAATCGAGGGCGTTCAAGTACTTCAATGTTTATAAAAATAACATTCCCCTGAATTTTGGTTGTGGTGATTTTTACGTCTTCAAAAAGGCCTTGTTTCCATAGGTTTTCAATAGCACCCGAAAATTTTTCTCCAGGAACTTTAACTTTATCACCAACGCTTAATCCTGATAGTAAAGTAAGTACATGAGGGTCAAGGTGGTTGCCACCTGATACGGTTATTCCTCCAATTTCATACTCTTGCGGGCTACTGTAATCAACTACTGTAGGTGTTTCTCCTACTATTATTTGTGCTTTAGAAATCTGATTCAATAGCAGTAAGCAAATAAAAAATATAAGTCTATTGTACATCTAAATATTAAGAAATTAATTGCTCACTGGTTTTTCCGAATCTACGTTCGCGTGTTTGATAATCAAGTATGGCTTCATACAAATCTTCTTTTCTGAAATCGGGCCAAAGTTTGTCAGTAAAGTAAAGTTCTGCGTAAGCTAACTGCCACAACAAAAAGTTGCTTATTCTATGCTCACCACTGGTTCTGATCATTAGTTCCGGGTCGGGCATGTTGTTGGTACACAGGTAGTTCTGTATAGTTGTTTCGTTAATTTCTGAGGGGTTTATTTTTTTGTTTTCTATTTGTGTTGCAATCTCTTTTACTGCGTTAATTATTTCCCAGCGCGAGCTATAGCTAAGCGCTAATACCAATGTCATTCGGGAATTGTTTTTTGTATTCTCAATAGCTTCTTGCAATTCATTAAAACAGTCTGTTGGCAAACTTTTTAAATCCCCTATTGCTTGAAGACGTATGTTATTTTTGTTTAATGTTGCTGTTTCGGCACTTATGGTATGAACAAGTAGTTGCATTAATGCCATCACTTCTTCTTGAGGGCGGTTCCAGTTTTCGGTAGAAAACGCATATAATGTAAGGTACTTAACTCCAATTTCGGCTGCAGCTTCAACAGTATCTCTAACCGATTTTACACCATTTTCATGACCAAAAATACGGTTTTCACCTTGGCGTTTTGCCCACCGTCCATTACCATCCATAATAATGGCAACGTGTTGTGGTAATTTTGAGTAATCAATTTTCTCTTTCAGACTCATTCTAATTCATTGATATTTAAGGGGAACGAATTTACTATATATATTTTTATAACTACGTATCTGTTTGTGTTTTTATTTATGCGGATTTGAAGGGGCAATTATAAACTATAACTTAGCCAACCTCAACTATGCATTAATTTTCAATTATCAACTAACCAACCATTCTCAATTTTCAATTATTCATTTATCTATAAACTCCCGGACATCGTTTTGCTTTATCTTTAAATTTAATTGTTAGTGTAATGCCTGAGAAATTGTACCAATCTTTTGTTGTTGGGTTACCTCTTTGTCTACCAACGTTAGAGTAGTTAGGGTCGGTGCCAATGCTTCTGTCTGAAAAGTAACCTGCATTATTTCCTCGTCTTGCGGTTAATACTGCTGGGTCATAGTATTTTGTACTAACATCGTCTATATAGTCGGTAAAGGTTTTGCGCATGCCCCATTCAAAGCTGAGCCCCATATTTTTTGAGATGCTTATTTTTATGCCAACTCCTAAAGGTATAGATAATTGAGTGAGCTTGTATTTTCTTTTAGAGGCACCATCAGGCAAGCCTTGTCCTTCTGTGCCGAGCGGCTGAAGATCAACCCATGTGTCGCCAACTGGGCCTTGAGGGTTAAATTTAAATCCTGCCAATCCAGCAAAAATAAAAGGAGTAAATGGCTTGTAGTCGTTACCGATTTCAAAATCTAAAAAATTGAATTCTAGTTGTCCTGAAAGTTCGTAAATGTCGGACTTAAAGCGCTGATTACGTTGCTGTTGTGCTCTGGAGTTGGAGAATGAGTCGTCTCCTTCTACAGCACCAATTAAGGCTGTTCCACGCATTGCTAAACGGGGGTTAAAATTATAACGGAACACAACCCCTCCTGCAGGTTTTGTAAACTGATTAAAATGGCCGAATGGGCTAATATCACCAATGTAATAGGAGCATCCTAAAAAAACACCCACTTCTGCACCTTTTTTTACAGGTTGAGCCATGCCAAGTGTGGCACAAAAAAGGATTAATATGACGATTCGTTGTTTTAACACGCAACTACTGCTAACGCTAATTCTTTGATTATATTGTAATTAACTTGTTTTTTTAGGGGAAGCCCCTTTAAAAACAAATATAATAGAATTTTGTCGAACAAAAGGCGTTAAAATTAGTTAATTACGCATATCAAGCCCCCAGAGCAGTTTGTTTCGGATGGTATTAAAGAAATTTTGATTGTCGAGCTGAATAAGATTAATGCTAAAATCGGAGCGTTTTATTTCTAGTTCTATGTCTGTACCAATAATTTTGTTTCTAGAGTCGAGCGATACAATATAGTTGCTGCTTCTGCCCTCTACTTTTAGTTTTATTATATTGTTATCTGATAGTACTAGTGGGCGTACGTTTAAATTATGTGGAGCAATAGGTGTAATAACATAGTTTTCTGAACCTGGCATTACAATAGGGCCACCACAACTTAATGAATAAGCCGTAGAGCCTGTAGGTGTTGCTACTATTAATCCATCAGCAAAATAGGAGTTTAAATAATCGTTGTTGATATACGAGTGTATCGTTATCATTGCTGGGCTATCTTTATAAATGGTAAGTTCATTAAGTGCATAATTAACCTCTCCAAACAAATTATTAGGGGAGTTTAAGGTCAATAAGGCTCTTTTTTGAATTTTAAATTTGTTGTTTGCTAAAGCTTCAATAGCACTTTTTATTTCGGTTTTAGCAACATTGGCAAGAAACCCTAATCTACCAGTATTTATACCAAGTATCGGTATTCCTGTTTTTCGAACATAGGTTATTGTTTCCAAAAATGTACCATCCCCTCCCATGCTTAACATAAAATCAACACTGGTGTTCAAATCTGTGTGATTATTGAATGTTTTTGCTTGGTGATTTAGCCCGATGGTATTTTTAAGGAAGTTGTAAAATGGCTCAAAAACCAAAATTTCAGCTTTATGTTCTATTAGTTCATCAAACAGGATATGAAAGGCTTCAGTGTTTTTGTCACCTGTAGGACGACCGTAGATAGCAATTTTCATTTTTTACCTTAATTATATATTGATATAATTCATGAACGAATCAAAACGATTTTTTAAATCATCTTGAAAACGACTTTGGTTAAACGAAGCTTTCACATTGTAGTTATAGCGATAAAATGTTTGCAATATGCCTGAAATATCTTCTCTGTTTACTTTTACTGTTACTTCTATATTAGTAGAATCTTTTGGTGTTGAAATATAACAGCTTAAAACTTTAGCATCATTTCCTTCTACAATTTGAGCAATTTGAGCCAATGTGTAGTCGTAAATGTTCATTTCTAATACAATTATTCCGCCCGGTTCATTAATTGCAGCTAAATTTCCATATTGCAACAAAAGATTTTTTAATGGAATTAAACCAATATATTTTGAGTCTTTATCTAATACTGGTAACAATGAAAGATTCATAAACGACATTACTTTCATTACTTCATAAACATGCTGTCCTTCAGTAACGAAAGGGCGTATTAGTGATATTTTTTTTGAGCCTAGGGTTTCATCTGTAATGTTTAAATCCAAAATATCGGTATCGGAAATGAGTCCTAAATACTCTTGATTATTAATAATGGGCAAATGAGATACTTTAAATTCGTCCATCCAAAGCATTGCCATTGTGCCAGTGTCTGAAGTTTTTAAAGGTGGAATTTCATCTGTTATAAGGTCTTTTGCTAACATAAGTCTCGTTCTATAATCTGCGTCTTAAAATAGTATAACATTATTTATTGAAACTTATTTTACAACTATCAAAATAAACTGCAATAGCCCAATAAATTGTTTTTATACAAAGATAACATCTTATTTTAGCTATGCTACCAGTGTATTTTTAATAGATTTGCACATATTTTATAGATATGAATACAAAGTTAAGTGTAAATATAAACAAAATTGCAACATTACGCAACTCTAGAGGGGGCAATACCCCTAATTTATTGAAAGTTGCTATGGATTGCGAACGTTTTGGTGCTCAGGGGATTACAGTTCATCCTCGGCCCGATGAGCGTCATATCCGTTATCAGGATGTGTTGGAGTTGAAGCCTTTGTTAACCACTGAATTTAACATTGAGGGTAATCCTAAAGAACAAAAGTTTATTGATTTAGTTTTACAAGTAAAACCCGAACAAGTAACCTTAGTGCCAGATACTACGGGGCAGTTAACCTCTGATCACGGTTGGGATACTATTGCAAATAAAGCCTATTTGAAAGAGATAATTACTGTGTTTAAATCCAACGGTATACGAACATCTATATTTGTCGATCCTGAAGTACGTATGATAGAAGGTGCCAAAGAGGTGGGTACTGATAGAATAGAGTTGTATACCGAAATGTATGCTAAACATTTTCCGCAAAATCCTTTAAAAGCTTGTGAAGCCTATAAATTGGCAGGTGAAAAAGCCAATGAACTGGGTTTAGGTATTAATGCAGGACATGATTTAAGTCTTGAAAATTTAAACTATTTTGTGAAGAATGTTGGAGGGGTTCTGGAGGTTTCTATTGGGCATGCACTTATTTCGGATGCGCTTTATTTGGGGTTGGAAAATACAATCCAACTTTATAGGAGGCAGTTGAAATTATAGTGTAATCTCTGTAATAAAGGATGTTGAGGAATAGGAAAATATAACTTTAAATCGTAAATTTGTATTGCGTGGAAGAACAAGGTTACATAGAACTTAAAATTGATGGTATTATTGGTAATAAGCCTATAAAGCCCATTGATATTGATATTACTGAGATAAAAGAAATTATCAGTGATATAGAAACGTTTTTATATCCTAGTAGAGGAGAAAAAGCAGACCGTCCTCACATTTCTTACAAAATAGAGGAAGGTTCTGCTAGAAACTTATTTTACCTGCCAATATCGGGAGTTTTGTTGTTTAATGGTCTAACGAGCGAAATTAATAATAGGGGAAACATAGACTTTTTAGATAATAAAAGAGCTGAAATTATTGACAAATTTCAGCGAAAAGCGAAAGAAAAAAATATAGAAATATCGTTTTACAGTTCGTCAAACACTAATCCGATTTTAAAAATAAATAAAGAAACCAAGTTTTTCAAAGTTGCTGCATCATACATTGAAACGGAGTTTATTTTGTATGGTAAAATAAATGAAGAGGGAGGTAATAATCCGAACTTTCATTTATTAACCAAAGAGTATGGAAAGCTTGTTATTAGTGCAACAGAACAACAACTTTTAGCAGGGGAAAAACGCTTGTTTAAAATTTACGGTGTTCGAGCAAAAGGTAAACAAAGCCTTGCCGATAATAAGCCTTTTGACTTGAAGTTGGTAGATTACATTACTTATAATCCAAATTATAATGAAAGTAAATTGGATTTACTCATAGAAAGAGCATCCGCCAATTGGAATACGATACCAAACGTTGATTTGTGGCTAAAAGATATAAGAGGAGGTGTTAATGGATAGTGTTTTGCTTGATACCTCATTTTGTATCCGACTTCTGAAAAGTAATGATCCATTACATCAAAATGCCAAAGAATATTTTAAATATTTTTTAGAACAAAAAATAGAAATATATCTATCCAGCATTGTTATTGCGGAATATTCAGTTAGGGACGATGTGAATAATTTACCTCTTGAATTTGTTAAAATTATTCCATTTGATTTTTTTGATGGTAAAACGGCTGGAGAATTTCATTCGATATTAATTAATCACAAAGAGCAGGTTGCCAACATAGAACGTAATGTAATCAAAGATGATTGTAAACTGATTTCGCAAATATTCAATAGGCGAATAAATGGATATATTACAAAAGATAGGAAATCGTTTAGTCAAATAATACATCCAATACAAAAAGTAAAAGGTTTTGAACTTAAACTACTTGATTTAGAAATTCCTTTAAATGAATATAAAGGGGAGCTTTTTTAGTATAAATATCTTTACAAAAAAGTGTTTCAATTGCTTCAAAATCAACCATGAAACTATTTTATAGAAAATTTGGAGAAGGTCAGCCATTAATCATATTGCATGGCTTGTTTGGCCAAAGTGATAATTGGAATTCACTTGCTCGTCAGTTTTCGGAGCTTGGTAATGCCGTTTATACAGTAGATTTAAGAAATCATGGTTTGTCGCCCCATCGCGAAGAGTGGACTTATCAATCCATGAGTGATGATGTTCTAGAGTTGATAACCGACCTTGAGCTAAAAGATGTGATTTTGATTGGTCATTCCATGGGTGGTAAAGTGGCTATGCAGTTTGCTATGAATTCCCCTGAATTACTAAAAAAGTTAATTGTTGTAGATATTGCCCCTAAATATTACCCACCTCATCATGGTGATATACTCAAAGCCCTTAATGCTGTTGATTTTAATGTTGTAAAAAACAGAAAAGATGCTGAAGCTATTTTGTCGGAATACATATCCGATTTAGGTACTAAACAGTTTTTGCTTAAAAATATCTATTGGAAAGAAGATGGCTTGCTTGCCTGGCGTTTTAATTTAGACGTAATTACCCGAAAAATTGAAACTGTAGGTCAGGAAACACCCAATTATTCTACTTGCAAAGCTCCAACTCTTTTTATTAAAGGAGAGCGTTCTAACTATATATTAGAGTCTGATTTACAGCATATTAATGATTTGTTTCCTTTCTCTCAAATAAAAACAATTGATGGGGCGGGGCACTGGGTGCATGCCGAAAAGCCTCGCGATTTTTTTGAAACAGTTACCACCTTTATTAAATTTTGATTTTAGTCTTGTCAGACTACTACACTTGTAATAAAAATGGTTTTACAGTAAAATGAGATAATTTATAACTTTACTTGCTTGTTTTAAGTTATAAAAATTGTATCTTTCTAAAACTAAATATACCTAGATTTAATTTAAATTAATAAATATATCATATCAATCTCATGAGAATACGTATTTGTTTACCTCTACTACTTGCTTTCTTTTTAATTCATACGTTTACTGTTTCTGCTGATAATAACTGGGCTTCAAGAGCCGAAAACCCAAAAGCTTTTATTGAAAACAAAGGTCAGTTTCATACCAATAGCAGCAATGATAATGTGCTTTATGCATACGATAATAGCGGCACTATGATTTATTTTACATCTAAAGGTTTGGTTTACAGGTTTATAGAGGAGGTGCTTAAAAATAAGGACGAAAAGGAAAAAGAAAGGGAGCGTGAGCGTGAAAAAAGCTTCAAAACAGTTGAAGAGTGGAAAGAGCATGAAGCCGAAGAGCATAAAAGAAACTATAAAATTGACTATGTTAATTTTTATTGGGAAAATTCGAACCCTAACGTACAGATAATTGCGGAAGAACCTACTGCCGATTACCATAGCTACACTTTTGAAGAAAAAGGAGAGTTCAAAAACATTAACTATATAAAGGGTTTCAAAAAATTGATCTATAAAAACCTCTATGAAAATATTGATGTAGAATATGTTTTTCATCCATTGAATGGAATAAAATATACCCTTGTTTTGCATCCAGGAGCAGATGTTTCAAAGGTTAAAATGCTTTATGATGATGTAAAATTGAAAAACAATGGCGATTTAAATGTTACTACCCTCTTTGGAGATATTGTAGAGCATGCTCCTTTAACGTTTTATGCTGATAATAAAGATGCTGTTATATCTTCACGATTTATAAAAAATGGAAAATCAATTCAGTTTCAATTAGGAAGTTACGATGTTGCTAAAACTATTTATATCGATCCATGGGTACAAACGCCAGCACTTTCAAACTCTAACTGTGTATGGGAATGTGAGCGTGATGGTGCAGGCAATGTGTACATAATTGGTGGTGATGTGCCAATGAAACTCCGTAAGTACAATTCCGCTGGAACCATTCAATGGACTTATAATACGCCTTGGGATACTGTTTCAGATCAAAATAGTACAACTGGTGATTGGCTTGGTACACTTGCTACTGATTTAGCAGGGAATAGTTATATCACAAATGGCTCTAGCGCAGCACTCCAAAAAATAAGTACTAGTGGGTCAATGCTGTATAATGCAGCAGGTGGTAGTATTGCAGAGTATTGGAATATTACATTTAATTGTGATCAGACAAAGCTGATTGTGGGTGGGACAACAGGCTCATTTGGTGTTCCACCTAATTTGTACGGAGCTATATTTGATATAAATACCAGTGATGGTAGCGTACTTAGTACTAAAATAGTTGGATATGGAAGTACAACATCTTTTCCTCCTAGTATTCAGGAAGTAAGGTCAATTACACCAAGTAGAAACGCTAAGTATTATTTTTTAACACTTGATACTGTTGGTTGTGTTAATCAGAATTTTTCAGCTTGTTCGTCCGCACCTCCATTATTTAAAATTAACAGTACTTATGGTCTTTCTTATAAGTGTGAAAATTATCGCCCTGATAATGGTAATGCGGGTATAAAGGCTATTAAAGCAAATAAAAACTTTGTATATACTCTAAATGGTGCTACTATACATAAACGTTCGTTGGCAAATGGTTCTGTTATAACAAGTGCAAGCATTCCAGGTGGCAATACTGTAAGTAGTGGTGGGCAAAATCAACTAGCAAATGCAGGTATAGATATTGATAGTTGTGGCAATGTGTATGTTGGGTCTGGTAATGCTGTTATTAAATACGATGCTAATTTAACCCAACTTTCATCCACATCTTTACCATTTAAAGTGTACGATGTTGCGGTGAGTAATGGTGGCGATATAATTGTGTGTGGTGGTACAGGCACTAATGCTAACACATCTCGTACAGGCTATGTGCAATCAATCAACATGAGTGCTTGCGATCCAATGATTTTGGAGTGTTGCGATGCAACCGTTTGTCCGGCAGGTCCGTATTGTGTAACCGATGCTCCTACTACATTAACCCCTGTTGTCGCAGGGGGCACATGGAGTGGATCAGGCATTACAAATGCTTCTGCTGGCACTTTTGATCCTTCGGTAGCTGGGGCAGGTGTTCATACTATAATTTATACCTTAGCTTGTGGTAGCGACTCTGTTACAATTTCGGTGAGCAACTGTATTGCATTAACTGCTTGTCAGGAATCTAATGGCAACATTACTGCTACAAGTGGTACAGCCCCCTATTCATGGTTAAATCAAACAACTACGCAAAATTGTAGTGCTTGTTTTTTTGGATGTTCAGCGCCTCCAGGCTGTGCCGTTAATGTTACTGCATGGAGTAGTTTTGCCACAGGAACAACCATTACTCCTTCTGGAACATATCCAGTAAAGTTACTTGATAATAATGGCGATAGTTTAATCATTACAAGTTTGTCTACTTTACCTAACTGTCCTTCAAGTGGTTGTCCTACTATAACTACTACCGCGTCATCTATTGTTAATGTCAGCTGTCCAGGTTTATCTGATGGAAGTTTTAATGCGGCAGTAACAGGTGGCGTATCTCCTTACGATTACACCCTCAACATTACTGGTGGGGCACAGGTTGCAACATTCTCTAACGTAACTGGTACTCAAAATTTTACTGGTTTAGTTGCTGGCGATTATACGCTATATACTAATGATAACAATAACTGTGCTGATACTATAGAAGTAACCATTACTGAGCCAAGCGGTGTTAGTATTACTGCTACTGCAGGTCCTGATCAAACGGTTTGTAGTAACTCTGCTATACTTTCAGGAAATACCCCTAGTACTGGTGTGGGAACATGGACTGTAATTTCAGGCACAGCAACAATTACTACACCTTCTTCGCCAACATCAGCAATAACTGGCGTTGCTGTAGGTGTAGCAACTTTGGTGTGGACCATTAATGATGGTTGTGCTTCAGCTTCTGATACGGTAAGTATCACAAACACTGGCGGTGGACCTGTAGTTAGTGTTTCCTCTTATTCTAATATATCTTGCAATTCATTGAATGACGGAACGGCTACTGTTACTGCTACAGGTGGAACAGGTGTACTCGTATACGCTTGGGCACCAAGTGGAGGTAGTGCTTCTACAGCTAGTAATTTACAAGCCGGAACATATACTATTTCTGTTTCTGATGATGGCGGATGTACAGGCATTGAAACGGTTACTATTACTGAACCTGATGCAATAACACTTAATGTTGTTGCTACTGCTGCTGGATGTGCAGGAGGCGGAACGGCAAATGCTAGTGCAGCTGGTGGCACAGGGTTGTTGATATACGCTTGGAATACAGGAGAAAATACATCTTCAATAACAGGTTTGGCGGCAGGTAGTTACACTGTAGCAGTTACCGATAGTATGGGTTGTACAGTTTCTGATATAGCAACTGTAGTAGCTGCTTCGGGTAGTATCACTGCAACCATAAGTGAAAATGATACCATTGCATTTGGTCAATCAATTCAGTTGAATTCGGGTGGAGGTAGTAACTATGTATGGTCCCCTGCTACTGGTTTGGATTGTAGCACATGCAGAAACCCTATTGCAACTCCATTAGAAACTACGGTTTATTGTGTTATAGTAAGTGATAATGGATGTGCTGATACAGCTTGTGTTACTATAACCATTGAAGAAGGGAACTGTGAAACTAATTTTTATACGGGCGGTGCATTTTATATACCTAATGCATTTACACCAAACAATGATATACTAAACGACTATTTTAAACCTCTTGCAAACTGTATTAAAGACTATACATTTACGGTTTTTAATCGATGGGGTGAAAAGTTGTTTGAAACAACTGATGTTGAACAAGGTTGGAATGGTTATTATAAAGGCGATGTGTGTCACCAAGATGTTTACGTATATAAAGTGAGTTTTATTGACGAAGTGAAAGGCAATTATCACGAATATATAGGTAAGTTTTTGTTGGTTAAATAACTTTAATTTTAAAACGCCTAGTTGATTTAATTAAATGAAAATAACTTTTGATTTTTTTTCAATAAAAACCACATTCTTGTAAATAATCGTATATTTGTCTGCAATCGAATGTTTTTTCTAAAAAGGAAGTGTTAATAAATTTTTGGCACAACTTTTGGAATAGAACAAATGAGCAACTAAAATTTTATTATTTTAGCACTGTTAATTGTAGTTCTATCTGTTTGCTCAAAGTATAGGATTTTTTTAAACTAAATATAAAGTAACTATGAAAAAGACTGTTTTAAAACTCGTATCTGGTGTAATATTGATGGCAGCATTTTCCCTAACTGCTGTTGCTCAATCATTTGAAGGAATCATCGAATTCCGTAAAACCACCACCACTGACACCATTAATTATCTTTATTATGTAAAAGATAATTTTGTTAGAATTGATGAAATTGGAAGTCGCTCTCAAAAAGTAGAAGGTTCATTTTTGGTAAATTTAGATGCTAAAACGATGAAATCTGTAAATCATGAGCGTAAATTGTATATGGATCAGCCAACTCCCGCTGCACCAGCTTTGAAAGGTTCTTGTACAGTAACGAAAGGTCAAAATGTAAAAAATCTTCAAGGATATAAATGTAATGAGCAAATTGTTACTAATAATACTGAGGGGGTTATTATTACTTACTACTTAGCTGAAGGTAAATTCAACTTTTTCGACAAATTATTGCGTCAATTGAATCGTAAAGACAAAGCTTCTGTTTATTATTTACAAATACCTGAAACAAAAGGAATGTTCCCAATGCTTTCTATTCAAACTGACTTGAAAGGTAAAGAGACTGGGCGTTTAGAGGTAACTAAAATTACTAAAAAACCTCTTACAGCAGATGCATTTGATGTTCCGAAAGGGTATAATAAATTTGAAAAATAAAAAATGTTTTTAATTAAAAATAACCCCAGTTTGTATCTTCAAGCTGGGGTTATTTTTTTGCTAATGTGCTTATAGAAATAATGGAGGAGATCTGTTTTAGGTAGAGAAGTAATAAAAGAGTATTGTTTTTAATGCATAAAAATAGATTGTTTTGAATACTACGGTAACACTTTTTTGGTTTAGAAGAGATTTGCGCTTAGATGATAATGTGGGTCTTTATCATTGCTTGAAAGACAATAAAAATGTGCTTCCTGTGTTTATTTTTGATAAAGAAATATTAAATAAATTATCTAATAAAAAAGACAGACGAGTAGATTTTATTCATCAAGCAATTTTAAGAATTAATCAATTGCTTATAGAGGAAGGGAGTTCTTTATTCGTAATTAATTCAACTCCTCAAGAGGCATTTCAGTTATTGACTGAAAAATATAAGATAAGTGCTGTTTATACCAACAGAGATTATGAGCCAACAGCAATCGCTCGAGATATTGAAATTGAGCAATATTTGAAAAATAAAAACATCGAATTTAAAACATTTAAAGATCAAGTAATTTTTGAAAAATCAGAGGTTGTTAAATCCAATGGCGAGCCGTATACCATATTTACACCTTATTCGAACGTTTGGAAAAAAAAATTGAGTGAAGTAACTGTTGATTTGCTTGACATAAAACCTTTGCTGAAGAATTTTTATAAAACAAGTCCGTTCAAAATTCCCACCCTTCCCGAAATAGGGTTTGAAAAAACAGAGCAAGCGTTTACTGTGCCTTTAGTTGATACCAATTTGATTAAAACCTATGATTTAACACGTAATACACCATCCGTTAATGGTACAACTAAATTGAGTGTTCATCTTCGTTTTGGTACTATAAGTGTTAGAGCACTTGTTCAAATAGCTTTAAA
This sequence comes from Bacteroidia bacterium, assembly GCA_049651825.1. Taxonomy (GTDB): domain Bacteria; phylum Bacteroidota; class Bacteroidia; order 2-12-FULL-35-15; family 2-12-FULL-35-15; genus 2-12-FULL-35-15. The sequence continues at coordinate 11,958 of JBASCV010000177.1, read as the reverse complement.
ACACAACGAAACTTGGCTCAATGAGTTAATTTGGCGAGAGTTTTTTATGATGATATTGTTCCATTTTCCGTATGTTGTAAATGGTGCTTTTAAGAAAAAATACGATGCTATTCGTTGGCGTAATAATGAGGCGGAATTTAATAAATGGTGCAAAGGACAAACTGGATATCCTATTGTTGATGCGGGAATGCGGGAGTTAAACGAAACGGGATTTATGCACAATCGTGTACGAATGATTGTTGCTAGTTTTCTTACTAAACATTTATTAATTGATTGGCGTTGGGGTGAAGCTTATTTTGCTGAAAAGTTGATTGATTATGAATTGTCGGCTAATAATGGCAATTGGCAATGGAGCGCAGGTTGTGGCTGTGATGCAGCACCTTACTTTAGAGTTTTTAACCCATCAGAACAAACTAAAAAATTTGATCCAGAGCTAAAATATATTCACAAATGGGTAAAAGAAATAAATGATTTCTCTTATCCAAAACCGATTGTAGAACATGGTTTTGCTAGAGATAGAGCACTAAAAACATATAAAGAATCGCTTCTGGAGGAGTAATGAAAAAAACGTTAATATATTTAATACTAATTATTTGTTGCTTAAATTCAACTATTCTGTTTTCTCAAAAAATAATACCTATGGATTCTGTAAATCAACAATTAATCATAAAATTTTATAAGGCATTTCAAAATAAAGATTATAAAACAATGCAGGATTGCTATGCTGATAATGCAACATTTAGCGACCCCGTTTTTGTAAATCTTAATGCTACCCAGGTGCGAGCTATGTGGGAAATGTTGTGTGTTAGGGGTAAGGATTTAGAGCTTACTTTTAAAAATGTAACAGCAACTGTAGGTAATCAAGCTTCTGCCGAATGGGAGGCTCATTATACCTTTTCTGCTTCAAATCGAAAAGTGATAAACCAAATTAAAGCCGCGTTTTTAATTGAAAATGGCAAAATTGTAAAACATGTTGATACATTTAGTTTTTATAAGTGGTCAAAACAGGCTTTAGGTACAGGTGGTTTATTGTTGGGGTGGACTCGTTTATTGAAAAATAAAGTACGTCAAGGTGCAATGAAAAGTTTAACGGACTTTATGAATAAAAAACAGATTAACAGTTAGGCTTTTTTACCTTCCTTTTTTTACGTTATCTCCTAACCTTTTGTTATCTTTGAAAGGGTAATTTTCTATTTTATTTCTCTACATTTTTGAGAAATAACTATGTAGAAGACTGAATGTTATGCTTTTTAGAGAAATTATAGGACAAGCTGCTGTAAAAGACCGATTGATTCGTTCTGTAAAAGAGGGACGCATTAGTCATGCCCAATTATTTCTTGGGCCACAAGGTAGTGGTGCACTTGCGCTTGCGGTTGCTTATGCTCAATATATATCATGCAACAATAAACAAGAAGCTGATTCGTGTGGTGAATGCATTTCTTGTGTGAAATACAATAAACTTATTCATCCCGATTTACATTTTGTTTACCCTGTTGCACTTTCAAAAAACGTAAGAGTAAGTACAGATGTAGCTCCGGTTTGGCGAGATGCGTTTTTGGATAATCCATACATCACCCTATTCAATTGGTTTGAAATGCTTGAGGCAGAAAACAAACAAGCTGTTATTGGTGTTGATGAGAGTGGTGAAATACTCCGTAAGTTGAGCCTTACAACGTATGAGGCCGAATATAAAATAATGATTATTTGGCAGGCAGAAAAAATGAATCCAGCTGCGGCAAATAAATTACTTAAAATACTAGAAGAGCCGCCTGAAAAAACCTTGTTTTTATTGGTTTGTGAAAGCGAAGACCAGTTGCTACGTACAATTGTTTCGCGTACGCAACTTATAAAAATTACAAAAATAAGCGATTCTGATTTGATTGAAACGCTTGTAAATCAGCATCAGCTATCTGTTGAAGCGGCTCAAGGTATAGCTCATTTATCGGATGGCGATTATTCTGAAGCACTTTTGTTGGTGAATGAAAATGAAATGGCAGCACAAAATTTAGCAACATTTCAAAAATTAATGAGAGCGAGTTTAAAGTTTGATCCTAAAGCAATTTACGCTTGGATTGATGAAGTGAATGAGGCAGGCAGAGAACGGCAGAAAAATTTTCTCAATTATGCTTTGCACATTATGCGAGAAAGCTTGGTAATGAATTATGCAGATGCTTCGCTGATTAAGTTAGGAGAAGAGGAACAAGGTTTTGTTAAAAAATTTTCACCTTTTATACATGGCAATAATGTAGAGCGTTTTATGGAAGAGTTAAATAAGGCGCACTATCATATGGAACGCAATGCAAATCCTAAAATACTATTTATGGATTTAGCATTTAAGTTCAACGAATTATTAAATATACCAAAACCGATTTAAAAAATACAAGATATGGGATGTACAAGTTGTTCAACCGGAAAAACAGGTTTGCCGGGAGGATGCAATAATAATGGTTCTTGTGGCTCAGGAGAGGGAGGATGTAACAAATTAAATGTGTTTGATTGGTTGGCAAATATGGAGTTGCCGAGTGGTCAGGCTCCTTTTGATATTGTTGAAATTAGATTTAAAAATAGTCGAAAAGACTTTTTTAAAAATGTAAACAATTTGCAATTAAATGTAGGGGATGTGGTTGCTGTAGAAGCATCGCCTGGGCATGATATTGGTGTGGTTTCTTTAACAGGTGAATTGGTGCGTTTGCAAATGAAAAAGAAAAATGTGTTGCCCGATTCCGAAGATGTGAGAAAAGTATATCGCAAAGCCAAACAGAACGATATTGAAAAGTGGCAAGAGGCACAGGCTCTTGAAAAATCAACCATGTATCGTGCACGAACAATGGCGATTCAGCTCAATTTGCAAATGAAAATAAGTGATGTTGAATACCAAGGCGATAAAACAAAAGCGATATTTTACTATACAGCCGATGAGCGTGTTGATTTTCGTGAGTTGATAAAGGTGATGGCAGATGAATTTAAGGTACGTATTGAAATGCGACAAATTGGAGCTCGTCAAGAGGCAGGCCGTTTGGGGGGCATTGGTTCGTGTGGCCGAGAATTGTGTTGTTCTACTTGGCTTACTGATTTTAGAACAGTATCTACCAGTGCTGCTAGGTATCAGCAATTGTCGCTTAATCCGATGAAATTGGCAGGCCAGTGTGGTAAATTAAAATGTTGCTTGAACTACGAATTAGATAGTTATTTGGATGCACTTAAAGATTTCCCTGAAGTAAATAATGTAAAACTTGAAACTGAAAAGGGAAGAGCTTTTCATCAAAAAACCGATATTTTTAAACGTACTATGTTCTTCTCTTATTTTGATGAACCAGATAATTTTATACCATTATCTGTAGATAGAGTGAAGGAAGTGATGGAAATGAATAAAAATGGGATAAAACCAGCATCTATAGAAACAAAAGTTGAAGTTAAAGTTGTTGAAAAAAAATTAGATTATGAAAACGTTGTTGGTCAAGATAGTCTTACGCGTTTTGATAAGTCAAACAAACCTAGAAACAACAATAACAGAAACAATAATAAAAAAAGAAACAATAACAGGGAGAACAATACAAATAAACCTACTCAACAGCAGCAAACTGGTAATTCAGCAGATGTAGCTACACCTGTTTTAAAAGAAAATAACTCAACGAATACGCAGAGTAACAATAAACCAAATAGTAACAGACAAAACAACAACCAAAACAATAACAGACAAAATAATAATAGACAAAACAATAATCAAAACAACAAACCCAATAATAATCCCAATAATAACAGAAACAACAACAAACCAAGACCCAATAACAACAATAGAAATAATAACAAAAATAGAACAAGCGAAAATTCCAACTCAAGTGGAGCGAATCAACCGCCTGTAAATAAAAATAATTCACAAGGCAATATTTCTACAGAAAACACTGTTCAATAATTACTTGTAAAACACAATAACTATATGTTTTTAAAACAGTTTATAATAGCGTTTTTGGTATTGATTGTGCTATTAACTTTTGCTTCGTGTGATAGTTCAAGAGTGTATGAAAAAAATGTTGAACTTCCTGATAATGTTTGGAAACTAGATAATGTGGTTAAACTAGATGTTGATATAACCGATACTGCAATGCCAACAAATTTTTATGTTAACGTGCGTAATGCTGAAGGGTATCCATACAGCAACATTTATTTGTTTATAAAAACGAAATTTCCTAATGGTCAGGAATCTAACGACACCCTTGAGTGTGTTCTTGCTGACGAAAAAGGGCAATGGTTAGGCAACGGAATGGGCGATATTTACGATAATCAGATACCGTTTAAACGCAATGTGCGTTTTCCTGTTGCTGGCAAATATACCTTTGAGCTCCAGCATGGAATGCGCATCAACGATTTGCCACTTATTATGGACGTTGGATTAAGAATAGAAAAAGCAAACTAAATAAGCATTAAAAAATAATGGCTTCCGAAAAAACGAAATCAAAACAATCCAACAATAAAAAATATATTATTGGTTTTTGGATTGTATTTACGCTCCCTTTTATTTCAATAGCAATGATATTGCTTGGTGTTCGGTTTTTTGCTGATTTGCCCGATACACAGGCTTTGCAAAACCCTAAAACAAATTTGGCAACGGAAATATATTCATCTGATATGAAAGTGTTGGGTAAATATTATGCAGAAAATCGTACCAACGTTAAATTTAAAAACATTTCTCCAAATGTTATCAATGCTCTTATCGCAACAGAAGATGCTCGTTTTTATAGTCATTCAGGAGTGGATGTGCGTGCTCTTGGACGTGCCGTTTTTGGCGCATTAACAGGAAGTGGTAGTAGTGGTGGCGGAAGTACAATTTCTCAGCAGTTAGCTAAAATGCTTTTTCCTCGCGAAGATTTAAGTGGTATTAAAATTGTTTTCAGAAAAATAAAGGAATGGATTATTGCAGTAAAACTGGAGCGAGAATATACCAAAGAAGAAATTGTTGCAATGTATCTTAATAAGTTCGATTTTGTGAATAGCGCTGTGGGTATTAAATCGGCAGCTCAAATTTATTTTGGTACAACCCCTGATTCGTTGAAAATAGAACAAGCTGCAATGTTAGTGGGTATGGCAAAAAATCCTTCCTTGTTTAATCCCAATCGTTTCCCTGAACGTTCTCAAGGTCGAAGAAACACTGTGCTTCAGCAAATGGAAAAATATGGATATTTAACAGAGGCTCAGACCGATTCGTTACAGAAAATTCCTTTGAAATTAGAGTTTCATCCCGAAAATCATAACGAAGGTCCAGCACCATATTTTAGAGAATACTTAAGAGATGTTTTTTTGAAAAAATGGTGCGAAGAAAATTTAAAACCAGATGGAAAAAAATATGACATTTACCGCGATGGTTTAAAAATATATACAACCATTGACTCGCGCATGCAACGTTATGCCGAAGAAGCCATGACAGAGCACCTTGTTGATTTGCAAGCAGAATTTGTAAGGGAATGTAAAAACAAAAGAAATGCGCCTTTTGCTTGGAACGTTACCAAGGATGAAATTGCAAGTATTATGTTGCAAGGGATGAAACGTTCTGATAGATATCGTAATCTAAAAAAAGCGGGATTGAAAGAAGATGAGATTGAGAAAAATTTTAAAACACCAATTCCAATGACTCTTTTTACATGGGCTGGTGAGAAGGACACAACCCTTTCGCCATGGGATTCTATTCGTTACTACAAGGGGATTTTGCAATCTGGCTTTATGTCGCTTGAGCCTCAAACAGGCTATATTAAAGCATGGGTGGGTGGTATTAATCATAAATTTTTTAAATACGACCATGTTCAAATAGGTCATACACGTCAGGTTGGTTCTACGTTTAAACCTTTTATATACGCATTGGCTATTCAAGAAGGTTATTCGCCATGTTATAGAGTTCCTAATGTTAAAACCTGTATAGATATGCCCGATGGTCAACCTGCTTATTGTCCTGATAATTCGGATAATAAATTGGAAGGACGTATGCTTACCTTGCAACAAGCGTTGGCAAATTCTGTAAACTATATTTCGGCATATTTAATTAAGCAATTTGGCCCACAGGCTGTAGTTAACATTGCTCGCAGGGTGGGTATTGTTAGTCCTATCGACCCTGTACCAGCTATTTGTTTAGGTACACCCGAAATTTCTGTATTTGAGATGGTTGGAGCAAACGCAACTTTTGCGAATAAAGGTACTTGGATACAGCCAACTTTTGTAACACGTATTGAAGATAAAAATGGCAATGTACTAGCAGATTTTACACCTCATTCGGAAGAAGTGTTAAGCGAGGAAAAAGCATATGTAATGCTTCAATTGATGAAAGGTGTTGTTCAAATAGGAACAGGTGTTCGCTTGCGCTATCGTTATAAATTGAATACACCAATAGCAGGTAAAACAGGCACTACACAAAACAATTCTGATGGTTGGTTTATGGGTATTACTCCTGATTTAGTTTCGGGTTGTTGGACAGGTGCTGAAGATAGAGCTGTTCATTTTGATAGAACTGAATGGGGACAAGGTGCTAGTATGGCACTTCCTATTTGGGCAAAATACATGCAAAAAGTATATGCTGATAAAACGATAAAAATTAGTAAGGGTGATTTCGAAAAACCATCAAAACGTATTGATATTGAAATGGATTGTAGTAAGTATAACAAAGAATTAGAAAGTGGTGCGGAGGATACTGATTTTAATTCGGAGGAGGATATTTATAATTAGAGTTTGCATGCCATAGCACTCTTAACCAACACAGATTCGTAAATTCGTAAAAATTAGTAATTCGTAGTAGTATGAACAAAAAAGTAGCAAATGCTGATGAAGCAATAAAAGACATTCAAGACAATATGACCCTCATGTTGGGCGGTTTTGGCTTGTGCGGCATTCCAGAAAATTGTATTACAGCTTTAGTAAAAAAAGGGGTAAAAGGTTTAACTTGTATTGCTAACAATGCTGGAGTTGATGATTTTGGTATTGGTTTATTGTTGCAAACACGTCAGGTAAAAAAAATGATTTCATCCTATGTTGGTGAAAATGCTATTTTCGAAAGTCAGCTTTTAAGTGGAGAGTTAGAGGTAGATTTAATCCCTCAAGGTACGCTTGCAACACGCTGTTTAGCTGCTGGATATGGTATGCCAGCCATTTTTACGCCAGCAGGAGTGGGTACAGAAGTGGCTATTGGTAAAGAAACAAGAAAGTTTATGGTTGATGGTGCAGAAAAAGAATTTTTGATGGAGTATGCTTTTGATGCCGACTTTGCTCTTGTAAAGGCTTGGAAGGGAGATACGCATGGCAATTTAATTTTTAGAGAATCTGCTAGGAACTTTAATCCGCTAATGGCCATGGCAGGAAAAATAACTATTGCGGAGGTGGAAGAGTTGGTTGCTCCAGGAGAGTTGAACCCTGATCATATACATACTCCAGGTATTTATGTTCACCGTATTTTTCAAGGTGTTAATTATGAAAAACGTATTGAACAACGTACTGTTAGGAAAAGAAATTAATTTGAGAATTTGGAAATTGGTTAATTTGAGAATTTGAAATATGTTAGATAAAACAGGTATTGCAAAACGCATTGCAAAAGAAATAAAAAACGGTTACTATGTAAATTTAGGTATTGGTATTCCAACTTTGGTTGCTAATTACATTCCTAAAGGTATGGATGTTGTGCTTCAATCAGAGAATGGGTTGTTGGGAATGGGACCGTTCCCTTTTGAAGGAGAAGAAGACCCTGATTTAATCAATGCAGGCAAACAAACAATCACAACCGTACCAGGTTCTGTGTTTTTTGATTCGGCTATGAGTTTTGGTATGATTCGTGCACGTAAGGTAGATTTAACCATTTTAGGTGCAATGGAAGTTGCTGATAACGGTGATATTGCAAACTGGAAAATACCTGGCAAAATGGTAAAAGGGATGGGAGGCGCTATGGATTTGGTAGCTTCTGCCAAACATATTATTGTTGCTATGCAACATGTAAATAAAGCCGGAGAGTCAAAGCTTTTATCGAAATGTACTCTGCCTTTAACGGGTGTTAAATGTGTAAAAAAAATAGTAACAGAACTAGCAGTTATTGATGTTACTCCACAAGGGTTTAAATTGCTAGAGAGATCACCTGGAATAAGTGTGGAACATATTATAAAATCTACTGAAGGGCGTTTGATTGTTGAAGGTGAAATCCCTGAAATGATAATTGATTAGAGACTCAGTGTTTTTATTGTGGTAAAGGTCCTTTGTATGTAACACAAGGGATTTTGTTCCACGAACATTTTTCTTGAAAGGTAACGGTTATCTTATCCGTTACCTTTTTTACTTCAAATACTACATCTGGTGTTTTAAACCATTCTTGCAAACAGGTTTCAGATATAGAAGAATAATTTTTAGTTTCAGATTTATACTGATTCAGAAGTGACGTATAGTTTGTTTTTTCTTTTTTGTATTCATCAACGATGCAGTAAATACCTGTTGGTAGCGAAAGTGAAAAATTGCCACTAGAGTCGGTCACAACTTCAACTACAGCTTTTTTATTAAAATCATTGTATTTGCCTTTTTTAATAAATAGTTTTTTGTTGGGAAACACTTTTGCTTTTGTGTATTCAGCAAGGCGTTCGTCCGACATTCTTGCTCCCCCACAATATGACTTAGCTCTCATTGCAGTACCACTTACATTGTATTTTTTACAAGGTGCAAATAATGTAAATGAGCAACAAATTGCTAGTACTGTAATTAATCTAAATATACTTTTTATTTTATTGTACATCTTAAATCGAATACGCCCCCAACATCAATATCGGATTTTCTAGGTTGTGTTTTAATGTTTGTAAAAATGCTGCACCCAATGCACCATCTACCACACGGTGGTCGCATGATAAGGTAAGTTTCATAATATTGCCAGGTACAATTTGCCCGTTTTTCACTACAGGCGTTTGTTTAATACCACCTACCGCTAAAATACAAGCATCAGGTGGATTAATAATGGCAGTGAACTCTTCAATGCCAAACATACCTAGGTTAGAAATTGTAAATGTGTTGCCTTCCCAATCGTTTGGTTGTAATTTTTTATCTTTTGCTTTTGCTGCATAGGCACGCACTTCTGTAGCAATTTGACTTAATGTTTTTCCATCTGCAAAACGAACTACAGGTACCAATAAACCTTCTTCTACAGCTACAGCTACACCAATATGAATATGATTGTTATAGCGTATTTTGTCGCCCAACCACGATGCATTTATTTTTGGATGTTTACGTAAGCTTGCTGCAACGGCTTTAATGATAATATCATTGAACGATATTTTAGCGCTAGCAACTGTATTTATTGCTTCACGTGCTTTTATAGCCTCATCCATGTCAATTTCCATGGTAAGGTAAAAGTGTGGTGCAGAGAATTTGCTTTCGCCCAATCTGCGTGCAATTGTTTTACGCATTTGAGAAACAGGTTCTTCTGTATAACTTTCAACACCTACAAATGCAGGTACATTACCATTCGATTTGAAATTATCAATATCGCGCTTTACAATTCTTCCGCCATCGCCACTGCCTTTAAGCTGTTTTAATTGAATGCCTTTATCCTCAGCCAATTTTTTTGCAAGTGGTGATATTTTGATACGTCCATTGTTATCATTACTTGATACTGTTGAAGCTTGCGATACAATAGGTTCAGCTTTTTTGTCGATTACAATTGGTTCTGGTTTTATTGTTTCTGTTGCAACGGTAGTAGGTGTAGGTTTTACTTCTTCTTTTATTGTGGTCGATTTGTTTGCTTCTTCAGCAAGCAATGCTTTAATGTCTTCACCTTCTTTACCTAAAATAGCAAGTATTGAGTCAACGGGCGCACTTTTGCCTTCATTCACTCCAATGTGTAATAATACGCCATTCTGGAACGATTCAAATTCCATGGTAGCTTTATCTGTTTCAATATCAGCAAGCAGTTCGCCAGATTTCACTTTGTCACCTACTTTTTTGTGCCATTTTGCAACCACACCATCTGTCATGGTGTCGCTCAGTTTGGGCATTCTAACTATTTCTGCCATAATTGATTGTAATTTTTTCTAGTTCTTTGATATTAGCTATTGTAATAAGTACTATTCGATGATATATGGATAATCTGATTCAACATACACATCTTTGTAAAGCTCATCGGGTGTTGGATAAGGCGATTCTTCACCAAATTTAACCGATTCAGCAACTATTTCATCTACACGCGTTTCAACTTCTTCAATTTGTTTTTCGGTAAGCCATTTATTTGCTTTTATAACGGCTAATACTTTTTCTATCGGATCTTGAAGTTGATATTCTTTTACTTCATCTTTTGTACGGTATGTTTGAGCATCACTCATAGAGTGTCCTTTATAGCGATAGGTTTCCATTTCTAGCAAGCTTGGGCCATCACCTTTACGTGCTCTGTTTACAGCAACTTCTACTGCTTCGTGTACCGCTTCGCAACTCATTCCATCAACTTGAAATGAAGGCATGTCGTAGGCTAAGCCTATTTTGTATAGGTCATGCACATTCGAAGTTCTTTCAACAGAAGTTCCCATCGCATAATAGTTATTTTCGATAATAAAAATTACGGGTAGTTTCCAAAGCATAGCCATATTAAAAGCCTCGTGCAATGCACCTTGACGCACTGCACCATCACCCATATAACAGAGAGTTACATTATCGTTTCCGTTGTATTTATCCGCAAATGCAATGCCAGCGCCCAATGGAATTTGACCGCCAACGATACCGTGTCCACCAAAAAAATTAAATTCTTTTGAGAACATGTGCATAGAGCCCCCTTTACCTTTTGAGCAACCTGTAACTTTTGCCATCATTTCTGCCATAACGTATTTCGGATGTAATCCTCGTCCTATAGGGTGAGCATGGTCGCGGTATGCTGTAATTACTCTATCTTCTCTTCTTAAAACAGATTCAGAGCCAGCAACTAATGCTTCTTGGCCAATATAAAGATGGCAAAAACCTCGTATTTTTTGCTGGATATAAAGCTGCCCTGTTTTTTCTTCAAACTTTCGCATCAATAGCATTGACTCATACCATTTTAGGTAAGTTTCTTTGCTAAATTTTTTACTCGCAGGTGTTTCGCTGCTTTTTCCTTTTGCACTATTTTTTGCAACTTTTTCCATTACAATTGATAAGTTAGTTCAATACAAATTTACAATAAAAAATACAATTTTTTTTGCAACCGCTTTAAGCTATTGTTGCGATTTTTTTAATTCTTCAGCTTTAAACATAAAAGGAAGTAAATCCGCTACGCTGTCTACTACAATTATTTTGTTGGTATCGCCAACCAAAATCACTTTTATTTTGCTGTTATGACGTGTTTCGTATTCGGCCATAGCTTGACGACAAGCTCCGCAGGGGGAGAGCGGTTCGGTTAAATGTACAGTATCTGATTTACAGGTAATGGCAACTGTTTTTATTGCTGTATTTGGGAATTGCGAACCTGCATAATAAATGGCTACACGTTCGGCACAAAGTGCACTAGGATAAGCTACATTTTCTTGATTATTTCCTGTAATTATTTTGCCATTATCGAGCAACAACGCAGCTCCTACATGAAAATCGGAGTAAGGTGCATAGGCTGAATCGCAAGCATCAATTGCTTTTTTGATTAATTCTTGCTCAATTGGGCTAAGCTCATTGGCATTTTCATATTCGGAAAAAGCTATTTTTAATTCTACTTTCTTCATACACGACTATTTCCCATTAAAAATTAAATGGTGTTGGTTAGGTCTTAATTTACAAAAATACGAAAATTTACCTCCAAAAACTACTTTTAACCTCTATCCGGATAAAGTAAATATTCGCTTATTTTCAATTTTTATTCTGTTAGCTTTGGCCTGTTTTTAAGTCTTTGCTCATTTTTTTTGCAAAAAATTGCTGTTTATTAAGCTTTTATGTGTGCCTTTGTGCTTTAACGGCCTGAAAATGCAACTAAATTTGCTTTGTTTTCGTCTTAATGTGTAGATT
>JBASCV010000176.1:0-2047 GCA_049651825.1 Bacteroidia bacterium | reverse complement strand
ATCGCCACTCACAATATCTTTAGGCATGAAAAGAATAAAATGTTCGGGTAGATGTTGGGTAACATGCTCTTCCTCTCTCAAGAGCGCATTTTGAATGCGTTTTGCGTAATTAATGCTATCGGTAATGTCTTTGTTTTTTTCTTCGATGATGTGTTTTTGTAATTCGGTTTCTTTGCTTTTTTGTTCTATTATTTGTTTTTGTTTACGGGTAGTTTTTAAGGAGCGAATAATGAATAAAACCAATAATAACATTAATAAAATACCAATAATTATAGCGGTATTAATAATTTTTTGATTGCGTGCTTTTTCCTCTTCAAGTGCGATGCGTTTTTCGTTTTCGAGTTTAGCAATTGCTTCTTTTTTCTGAAAATCATATACCAACCCTGTTTGTACAAATTGTTTTTTTTGTTCGGCACCAAAAATTTCTTCTTTGGCTTGTAAATATTTTTCGTAATAATAGATTGCCCGTAAACGCATTTGTTCAGGATTTAAAAGCTTTCCGCCAATGGTATCTGGTAGAGAGATGGTTGATTTTTCGTATAGTTGACTTAGGCTATAATATTCAGCTTTTATTCCATATTTTAAATTGTTTTTTTGATCGAATGCAAGCGCTTTATATAAGCAATCAAATGCAGGTTGAAATTTTTGTAATGCTACATAATTAGTACCAAGGTTTTGAAACCAGGTTGCAACCTTACTCTCATTTCCTTGTTCTTCTGCCATTTTTAATGCTTTTAAAAAATAATCAAGTGACTTAACACTGTCACCTTGTCGTATATATGTGAGTCCTACATTGCCAAAGATAGTTCCCATGTATTCTTTATTGCTATTTTCTACTGATTCTAATGCTGAGAAATATGTTTTTAGAGCAAGCTCAAATTTAAGTTGGTCGTCATATGTTTGTCCTTTGTTTATAAGTGCGGCAGCTATTTGTTTTTTGTTGCCAACCTTTTTGGCAACATCAATAGATAGATTAAAATATTCTAATGCTTTTTCTTGCTCCCCTTGAATTTTGTAAATTATACCAATTCGATTTAATGTTGATGCAATTAAATTTTTATTGTTTATTCTTTCTTGAATGTTTAAAGCTTTTAAATAATAGTCAAGTGCAATCGCAAATTCTTCTTGTTCAAAATAAACAAGCCCAATATTGGATAAAACTTTTGATTTTTCTGATTCATCTTTAATGGCGTTACTTAAATTAAGAACTTTGTTATATAACTCCATTGCTTTAGAGTAGTCGGATTTTAAGTAAAAGTAAGTGCCAAGATTATTTTTTGTTTGCGCAAGAATTCGAATGCCTTGCTTGCCATTTTTTATATGATTAGGCAGTTTGTTAATTATAGATATTGATTTGTAGCAAACTAAAATGGCGCTATCAATGTTTTTATGCATTAATAGTAGACTCAATTCATTGAGGTGGTTTACTTTGGTAGTATCAGCCTTGTCGTGTTTTATTGGTATTAATAGGGAGTCGGTACTATTGCTTTGAGCCAAAGCAATGCATTGAAAGAAACCAATAGTTAGTAGAACTAAAAGTTTAAAAACAATTTTATAATATCCATTAAGGGATTTTTGCATTTCTAAAAATTTAATAATTATACCCTTACGCCAAACAGACATACGTCATCCACCTGCTCTAAAGCTCCTTTCCATTCAATAAAACATCGTTTGAAAATTTGTTTTTGTTCGTTTGCGGTTAGTTGATGATGTTGAATGATAAGCTCCTCTAGTTGTTTATATTTGAATTTTTTTCCTTTCGGTCCGCCAAATTGATCCGCATATCCATCTGAATAGATGTAAATGCAATCGCCTTTTTGTAGTTGTATTTTATGATTTGTAAACGGTTTCATTTCAGCGTGATAGCCAATAGGCTGTTTATCTGCCTTAATTTCCTCGAACACGCCATTTCGTATAAGGTTGAGTGCGTTGTTTGCACCCGCCCATTCCAATTCCAGTGTTTTCAGGTTTAAGCGACAGAGTGAAATATCCATGCCATCTTTATTCGCTACATTCGCATCATCTTGTCGAAGTTCCTTTATAATTC
>JBASCV010000175.1:0-1644 GCA_049651825.1 Bacteroidia bacterium | reverse complement strand
TTGTAAAAGAGGCCCAAGACTTATTTGAAAGAGGATATAGAGAGGTAACATTATTGGGGCAAAATGTAGATTCGTATTTGTGGACTGGTGGTGGCTTGAAAAAAGAAAACATAACCAAAGATGAGCTGCAAAATGCAACAACTTTTGCACAATTACTTGAGAAAGTGGCTCTTGTTAATGCTGATTTAAGAGTGCGTTTTAGTACTTCTCACCCAAAAGATATGACAGATGAAGTGTTGCATGTGATTAGTAAATACGAAAATGTATGTAATTACATTCATTTGCCTGTACAGTCGGGTAATTCCCGGATATTGGAAATGATGAATAGAGGTTATACACGTGAATGGTATTTGGATAGAATTGCTGCAATTAGAAGAATAATTCCTGATTGCGCGATATCAACGGATGTTATTACAGGTTTTTGTAGTGAAACGGAGGAGGAGCACCAAGACACCATTGCATTGATGAACGAGGTAAAATATGATTTTGCGTATATGTTTGCATATAGCGAGCGCCCAAAAACACTTGCAGAAAGAAAATTTAAGGATGATGTGCCAGAAGAAGTGAAAAAGCGCAGGTTGCAAGAAATTGTGGATTTACAGCAATTGCATTCAGGCGAACGTACTAGAGAGGGTTTGGGTAAAGTACACAAAGTGTTGGTAGAAAAGGTTTCAAAAAAATCAGATAAGCATTTATCGGGTAGAAATTCGCAAAATTTGACAGTTGTTTTTCCACGAGAGCATTATAAACCTGGCGATTATGTGAATGTATTGGCTACGGATTGTACGAGTGCCACTTTGATTGGGGTTGTAGTTGAGTAGAGTTAAGATTTAAGAACCAAGATTTAAGATTTAAGAAATGGTTTTTATGGCTTAAAAAATGAAATATAGATTATGGTAAAAATTAATTTTAATATAGCAAAAACGAGGTTTATTTACAAATATTAAATCAATCTTGGTTCTTGTCTATAAAAATCTTAAATCTACAACATGGCACATAATTTTAAGCAACTAAAAATTTGGGAAAAATCGATGGATTTAACTGATTTAGTTTTTTTGTATTGTAAAGATTTGCCAAAGGAAGAGCGTTTTAATTTGATTGATCAAATGAACAGATGTTCTTGCTCTATACCATCCAATATTGCTGAAGGTGCGGGCAAAAGAACAAAATTACATTTTGCAGAATATTTATCTATTTCATTGGGCTCTGCTTTTGAATTAGAAACTCAATTGTTGATTTGTTAAAGAAGAAAATATGGAAAACAAGAACTATTAACACAAACATTAAATTTAGCAACAGAAGTACAAAAGATGATATTTACATTTAGAGAAAAAGTAGCCAATGGGTAAGAAAAATATGTCTTTTAGCTTGGTTCTTAAATCTTATATCTAAACTGAATAGAAAGTAGCTAATGAATAAGATGAATAAATTTTGCATCTTGGCTCTTTTATCTTAAATCTATTTTAAAAATGACAATTCAAGAAATAAAAAATCGGTTTGGAATTATAGGTGGTTCACCTTTGTTGGATAGGGCAATTGATATAGCAAAACAGGTTGCACCAACGGATTTAACCGTATTGATTACAGGAGAAAGTGGAACAGGAAAAGAGGTTTTTCCGCAAATAATTCATCATTTAAGTGCAC
>JBASCV010000174.1:0-11870 GCA_049651825.1 Bacteroidia bacterium | reverse complement strand
ATATTACACATTGCTATACGAATGATTCTGTTTCGGCACCAATTATGTACACCACAACATTAATAGTGGTTTCTGATAGTGGTTGTTCAAGAACATTAATTGATACAAGTAGTATTACAGTGTATCCGAAACCCGAAGCATCGTTTATAATAACACCTGAAACATTAAGTATTATAGACCCTGTAATTATGATTACAGACCTATCAGTTGGTGCAACAATTTGGGATTGGAATTTTGGAGATGCTAACGATACATTAAATACAACAGACTCAATACTATACCATGAATATGCGGATACTGGCACTTACACTGTTAGTTTAATAACAACTACTGCATATGGTTGTAAGGATACGGCATACAATCAAACTACAATAGAGCCTGAATTTACGTTTTATATACCCAATGCTTTTACACCTAATGGCGATGGAGTAAATGATATATTTGCAGGGAAAGGTATGTTTATTATACAATATGAAATGTTGATTTTTGACCGTTGGGGAGACCTAGTTTTTGAAACAAATGATTATAATAAGCAATGGGACGGCAAAGCAAACAAAGGAACTAAAATGGCACAAAGAGATGTGTATGTATACAAAATTAAAGTAACCGACATTCACCAAATTGACCATTTTTATAGTGGTACGGTAACACTTGTGCAGTAGTTATACTTATTAGATGCTATTTAAATCGTTTGAATAGTTCACAAGCATTTTTTGAATGAATAAAACCCTTGTTGAGTTAATTAATCGTCCAAGTATTTTTGCCTTTCAGCAAGTCGTTTAAATCACCCACACCTTTAAGTTCAATGGCTTGCTTAATTTGCTCGTTCATCGCATCTTCATAGCAAAACCTATCTTCTTGATAAAACACTCCGAATGGACGTGGGAATGAATTTTCAGCACTCTGATTATCAAAAAAACGAACCAGCATATTTGCTTTATCGCGGTCGTTTTCGTTGTGTATCCACAAATCATTTACCGAAACACTTGACAAATCAACTATTACAGGTTTGTAGCCATCTATACGAATTCCTTTATCAGCATTTTCTCCAAAAATTAGAGGCTTGCCATTTTCTAAAAACAGGGTGTTTAATTTTTTTGTTCCTTTTTCGGTAAACACTTCAAAAGCACCATCGTTAAAAACATTACAATTTTGGTAAATTTCAACCATTGATGTTCCTTTATGTTGATGAGCACGTTTTAATATTTCGCGCAAATGAATAGGGTCTCTATCCATAGAACGAGCAACAAAGGTAGAATCAGCACCTAAACAAAGTGCTAATGGATTAAATGGATGATCGACAGAACCCATAGGTGTTGACTTTGCAACTGTACCATAGGGCGAGGTTGGGGAATATTGACCTTTTGTTAAACCGTATATTTCGTTATTAAACAACAAAACATTTACATCAAAATTTCTACGTAACAAATGAATCATGTGATTGCCACCAATAGAAAGGGCATCGCCATCGCCAGTAACAATCCAAACACTTAATTCGGGACGAGTTGCTTTTAAACCACTTGCCACAGCAGTAGCACGGCCATGAATACTATGCATTCCGAAGGTTTCCATATAGTATGGGAAGCGAGATGAACAGCCTATGCCCGAAATAAAAACAATTTCTTCACGCTTCAACCCCAGCTCTGGCATTACTGTTTGAACCTGTTTTAATATCGAATAATCGCCACAACCAGGGCACCAACGCACCTCTTGATCGGTTACAAAATCTTTTGAACTAAGCGCCACTGTTGTTTTATCAGATGTAGCTGGTTTTATATTATCCTGTATCATTTGTTTCATTTAATTATAACTGTACACTACAACTAGAGTGCAGTATGCATTTCAATAATTTTATTTTTTATTTCAGCAGAAGTAAATGGCATTCCTTGAATTTTATTTAAACCTTTGGCGTCAACAAGGTATTTATCGCGAATAACCTTTATTAGCTGACCATTATTAATTTCAGGAATAAGTACTTTATCGAATTTTCTCAAGAGTGTTTCCAAATTTTTTGGAAACGGATTAATGTATTTTACATGAGCGTGCGAAACACTATAACCCTCATCAATTAAATCTTTAACGGCCGTTTTAATAGATCCATAGGTAGATCCCCAACCAAGCACTAATACTTTTCCAGACTCTTCGCCAGCATCAATTGACTGCAGTGGAATAAAATCAGCTATTTTATCCACCTTTGCTTGACGTGTTTTAACCATGAATTCATGATTTTTGGGGTCGTAAGAAATATTGCCAGTTTCGTTTTCTTTTTCAATCCCGCCCACACGATGCTCTAATCCTTTTGTACCAGGAATAGCCCATTCACGTGCTAATTTATCGTTACGCTTATATGGTAAAAATTTTTCTCCCTCAACCAATGTATTTTGAGCGAAAACAACTTTTAAATCAGGTAAATCACTGGCCACAGGAAACTTCCATGGCTCAGATCCATTAGCAATATAACCATCGCTTAGAAAAAACACAGGAGTCATAAACTCTATTGCTAAACGGCACGCTTCAAAAGCGGTATCGAAGCAATCGGAAGGCGAATAGGCTGCAATAACAGGAACGGGAGCCTCGCCATTACGACCATACAGTGCTTGCAACAAATCGGCTTGTTCGGTTTTTGTTGGCAAACCAGTACTTGGTCCACCACGTTGAATATTTACAATTACCAATGGGAGCTCCAACATTAATGCCAAACCAATGGCTTCGCCTTTTAGTGCAATACCAGGGCCAGAAGAGCCAGTAACACCTAAGGCACCACCAAAAGAAGCACCAATAGAGGATGTAATAGCAGCAATCTCATCTTCGGCTTGAAAGGTTTTTACACCAAAATTTTTATGCTTTGATAATTCGTGCAATATATCAGAAGCTGGAGTTATTGGGTAGGTACCATAAAAAAGTGTTAAAGCACTTTTTTGAGCTGCAGCAATCAAACCAAATGCCGCAGCTTGATTTCCTACAATGCTACGATAAGTTCCTTTAGCCACTGGTGCAGGTTTAACTTCAAAACGGTGCATCGGTGCTTCTACCGTATCGCCATAGTTATAACCAGCTTTCAACACTTTTATATTTGCATCAATAAGGTCGGGACGATTTTTAAATTTAAGCTTTATGAAGTCGATAGAATTTTCTAACGACCTGTTGTACATCCAATAAATATAGCCTAAAACAAACATATTTTTGGAACGATCCATCTCCTTGGTACCTAAACCTAAATTTGCTAAAGCAGTACGTGTAATTTTTGTTACATCTATTTCATGTACTTTATATTTCGATAAAGAGCCATCACGCAGAGGGTTTACACCATCAGGATATTTTGCTAACTTTAGATTTTTAGCATCAAATCCATCCGTATTCGCAATAATTATTCCTCCCTCTTTCAACTGATTTAAATTTGCTTTAAGTGCCGCAGCATTCATTACCACTAGCACATCAGAAGCATCGCCAGCAGTATATACTTCAACACTTCCAAAATGAAGTTGAAAGCCAGAGACCCCAGCAGTAGTGCCTTGCGGAGCACGTATTTCGGCAGGAAAGTTTGGAAACGTACTTATATCATTTCCATATAGTGCTGTAGTTGCTGTAAACTGAGCACCTGTAAGCTGTATACCATCACCAGAATCGCCAGCAAACAATATAACTACATCTTTTTTTATTTCGGTTGTTGAACTCATTTTTGTATTTAGTTAAATACCCAAGAAGCAAATTGTCAATTACATATAACAACACATTTGCTTGTTATCAATATAAGGGTTGGTACATATATTTAAAATGTGAATACAAATATACCTTATTTTTAAGCTAGTTAGAGATTTTAAACGCTTGTAAATATTAGAAACAATTTAGCGCCTATTTAACTATGAAAATCAAAATTTTGGGAGAAGCAAAACAAACCATAAACAACTGAAAAACAATCAATTAGTTTTTAGTTTTACATAAAACAGTGGTTTATCATTACCTGTAATTTCACCAGCATCGTTAAGCTGAGTAATTAATAAATCTATTCTTGAAACTTGCTTGGTTAATTTATACGATTTTCTGTCAAAAATCCATTTTTCGTTTGTACGTATTTTAGACACATCATTTTTTGTAATAAGTTTAGGAGTTTCACCTAAACGAACAAGCGAAGCTTTTACCTTTGTTATTGACATAGGAGCACCTGTAACAATATCGTAAGCCTGTAATTTACCACTCAAAACACCATCTACAATAGAGTTAAAAATTTGCTGTCTATCTACATTTTTATTGATCGAATTCCAATATTCATCATCATAATCAGAAGGCTGAATTAGTGGGGCTGTAGCTTGAATTTGTTCTGCCCAAATTTCGTTTTTAGAAGAATCTACCATAATATTCTGTTTTTTAATAAACACGTATCCTAAAACAAATTCTGTTGACGGGCCTGTATAGTTTCTTACACTGTTTACTCCAATATCGTAGGAATAGCCTAAACTAAAATTTCGGTATCGCACACCAGCACTAATTGCCATTGCATAGCCACTATGAAAAGTAATTCCGCACCACCCCATTTTTTTCCAATCAACAATTGCATTGATATCAAACTGTACTGGAGCTCCTTTTACAGCACGCATCACCAATAAAGGATATGCTGTAATTTCTTTTTCTTCCGATAATTCGTAAGCATATTTAACCGAAACTTGATAGTGTCGGGAAAGATTAAAATTTCTGATGTAACCAACATCAGTTCCATATCTAACACGATTTCCGAATAATTGCGGTATAGCTAAACCAGCCTCCACATCTTTCCATTTATATGCTAAACCAAAATCTGCACTAAAAAAAGATTTACTTTGCTCTTGTTGAGTAAAAAAGGGATCATCTTTATCTCTCATTACTGCCCCAGCAAAGTTAATTTGGTTGTTTAAAACGCCTAAAGCTAAGCCAGCATAAAAATTATGCTGTTCGTTCCATTTAAATGAATAAGAGTAACAACCAAAAGCTCCAACTTGGTTGATAATATCAGTTGAATGCGAAAACATTTTCAAGCCCAAACCAATATTTTTTTCTTTTATTGGAGCATCCAAGGTTAGAAAACCAATTTGTGGAGCGCCTTTTACATTTATCCATTGCGAACGATGCCCCATAAATGTATGGCTATATGTTCTATTACCTGTAAAAGCAGGGTTCATTACAAACGGATTTGCATAATACTGTCTACTAAATGGTGCTTGTTGAGAAAACACATTATTAGTAATTACAAGAATAAAAAGCAACAGCAAGCCCCTAAAAGGGTTTACACGTATTCGGTTAATATTTTGCTTTACTCTTGTTTTCATTTTTGTTTTATAATTTTCTTTCTAGCTAAATCATATAATAATATTAAAGGACATTCTATCAATCCCTAAAAATTGTTACAGCACCAGAATATACCTTTTCATCATTAACAAATTTTAAAAAATAATAATACGTACCGTCTGGTAGTTGCTTACCATTAAACGTACCTGACCAATCGTTCTGATAATTTGATGATGTATATACCTTTTGTCCCTGATTATTTACAATAGTAATTTCTGTATTTAAATAATTTTCTATGTTTTGAATTATCCATGTATCATTTTTACCATCCCCATTAGGTGTAAGGATGCTTGATATTATAAGCGTTTGATCAGGAATTACAGTAATGACAACTGTATCTGTTCCAACACAACCTTTTCCATCTGTAACGGTAAGTGTATAGGTTGTTGTTTCTATAGGAGTTACAATAGGATTTGACGAATTAGGATTATTAATACCCGTAATTGGCTCCCAAGAATATGACATACCGCCAGTAGCGTTTAAGGTAACCGAACCACCATAACTTACTGACTGATCTGGCCCTGCATCAACATTAAGAGAATAAGGATCAACGGTTACTGATAAAACATAAGGAACAGTATCAATACATCCATTTGCCGATACAACAAATTCATAATTTGTTGTAACAGGAAGAAGTAGCGTATCAACAAGTATTTCATTTGGATTACCCACACCAGAACCAGCAGCATTGCTTATACCAATAACAGGCTCTCTAACCCAAGTAAAAGTAGCATTTGAAGTTGCACTTGTTGGAAGATAACTAAATAATGTACCACTACAAATTGTAACAGGAACGAAACTACTATTTATGCTAGGAATTGGATTAACAGTTACAACAACGCTATAAGCAGAAGAATTAGAACAGCCATTGGCCAAAACGGTATATTCATATACTACATTAACCGGATCGGTAGATGTGTTTGTTAACGTTTCGTTTGGATTTCCATTACCACTTCCAGCAGGATTACTAATACTTGTAACAACATCTCTCACCCAACCGAAAGATACACCAGCTGTTGCACTTGTTGGAACATAAACAAAAGGAGTTCCACTACAAACTTGAAGAGTATCCAAAGTACTTGATAATAAAGGAATAGGATGAACAGTAACATTAACATCTTGTGTATAACTACAATTATTTGCCGTAAGTGTAAACTGATAGGTTACATAAAGTGAATAGCTTGTTAAATTAGTAAGTATTTCATTCGGATTTCCTGCTCCTGAAGTAGGTGCCTCAGCTATACCACTTGTGGCTAAACGGCTCCAATCAAACACAACACTTGGAGTAGAACTTGTAGGAATATAATTAAATGTAGAACCACTACATATAGCTGATGGAGTAAGGGAGCTACTCAATACAGGTGTAGGATTTACTGTTAACTGTACAGAATATGACGTAGCACTTGTACAACCATTGGCAGAGACAGTATAAACATATGTAACTACAACCGGAGTACTTGATGTATTGGTAAGTATTTCATTGGGTCCACCTGCTCCATTACCTGCAATATTGCTAATTCCAGCAACAGCATCTCTTACCCAATCAAAAGTTGCACCAGGTGTTCCGCTAGTAGGTGTATACATAAATGTTGAACCACTGCATATTGCAGGCGGACTAAGCGTACTAGTTAAAACAGGAGTTGGATAAACAGTAACAACAACACTAAATGGCGATGGGTTAGCACATCCATCGGCAAAAACTGTATATAAATATGTTACATCTATTGGGCTTGATGTTGTATTTGTTAATGTTTCATTTGGATTACCAGTACCCGAATTAGCAGGATTACTTATTCCAGTAACAGCAGCCCTTGTCCATGTAAATATTGCACCAGGAGTAGAACTTGTTGGTGCATACGAAAATGGTGAATTATTACATAAAGGTGTAGGATTTAAAGTACTTGTAAGTTGATGGTTACATAAACAAGGCTTGTTAACTGTTACAACAACAGGGAAAGTATCAGCACTTGTACAGCTAGCAGTAGATAAAACAAAGTAATATGTAACATTTACAGGAACTGTATCTGTAAGTATTAATGTTTCGTTAATGCTATCATTACCAGCTGAAGCAATATTATTTAAACCAGTAACTGAAGGGCGTGTCCAAGTATATGTTACTCCCGACAATTGGCTAGTAGGAACATAGCTAAATACACTATGACTGCATACTGCACTTGGCGATGCTGTGCTAGTTAATATAGGACTAGGTATTACCCCTACTACTACATTGTAAGTAGTTGGATTAGCACAACCATTAATTGAAACCGTGTAAACATAAGTAACATAAACAGTATCGGTTGTTGTATTTAACAACACCTCATCAGGACTTCCAACACCTGAGCTTGATAAGTTACTAACACCAGCAACAGCTGCTCGCGCCCAAGAGAATGTAGCCCCAGCAACCGAACTTGTTGGAACATAAGCAAATAAAGAACCACTACATACCAGTGGAGGCGTTAAACTGCTAGTTAAAGGAGCGTCTGGATTTACGGTTACTACAACATTATAAACAGTAGTATTAACACAACCATTAGCAGAAAGAGTATATTGATAAGTCACATTAACTGGAACAGAAGATGTATTTAAGAGCAACTCATTGGGATTATTTACTCCCGTATCAGCTGGATTTGAAATACCAATAACAATAGGTCGAATCCAATCAAATGAAGTTGCAGGAGTTGAACTCTGAGGCGTATAACTAAATATAGAATTATTACAAATTTGTGGAGGAGTCGCAGTACTTGTTAAAACAGGCAAAGGATTTACAGTAACTGTAATGCTTGCATTTGATGAACAACCTTTAGCAGAAACAGTATAAACATAAGTAACATTTTGTTGTAATGCGGTTGTATCAATTAATGTTTCATTCGGATTATTAATTCCAGCTCCGGCAACATTAAATATACCATTAACAGCAGCTCTGTTCCATATAAAAGTAGCGCCAGGAGTTAAACTTTGCGGTGTATAACTAAAAGCTGAACCGCTGCATATTGCAGCAGGAAACAAATTACTGCTTAGCGCTGGTGAAGCATTAACAGCAACAACAACACTATACGTTGTTGGGTTTGTACAACCATTAGCGGTTAAAGAATAAACATAAGTTACATTAACGGAATCAATATCAGTATTTATTAATGATTCATTAGGGCTGTCGTTTCCACTAGCGCCAATATTTGAAATACCAGCAACAGGATTTCTTGACCAAGCAAAGCTAGTTCCTGTTGTACTGCTTGTAGGCGTATATGCAAAAGGAACACCACTGCATACAGCAGGAGGCGTTAAACTACTTGTAAATAAAGGAGTTGGATTAACTGTTACAACAACATTATAAGAAGATGGATTTGTACAACCATTGGCAGAAACAGTATACACATATATCACATTTGTAACAGGCGAAACCATTGTATCTATAAGCACTTCACTAACCGAAGCGATGCCTGTATTGCTGGCATTACTAACACCCACAACAGCTGCTCTACTCCATGCAAAAGTAGCCCCTAAAGTAGAGCTACTAGGCGTATAATTAAAACTAGTACCACTACAAGTAGCTGTAGGAGAAAGCGTACTAGTAAATATAGGAATTGGATTTACCACTACATTAACATTAAACATATTTGAACACCCATTTGCCAAAACAGTATATACATAAGTAACAGTAATTGGCTCTGTAGTGGTATTTGTTAATACTTCGGAAACATCACCAGTACCAACACCAGCAACATTTGATATACCTGTAACAGCTGCTCGTGTCCATGAAAAAGACGCACCTATAGTTGCGCTTGTTGCAGCATAAGTAAACGTACTACCACTACATACAGCTGGCGGATTTAACGAGCTACTTAACGTTGGACTAGGATAAACAGGCACTACAACCGTATAAGTAGTTGGATTTGTGCAGCCATTAACAGTTAAAGTATACACGTATTCAACATTTATCGTTGTTGGTGTAATATTCGTTAGTGTTTCGTTGGGGTTTGAGGTGCCTGCACCAGCAATATTGGTAATACCAACAACCGCAGCTCTAGACCATCCAAAACTAGTACCTGATGTAGCACTTGTTGGTGTATATGAAAATATTGTTCCGCTACAAATGGCTGCAGGAGATAAAGTACTACTTAAGGCAGGCACTAAACTAACTGTAACATCAACCGAATAAGCCGTAGGATTAGAGCAGCCATTGGCAGCAACCAAATAAACATATTCAACTGCCAAACTTGAATCGGTAGTATTTATAAGCGTTTCATTAGGGTTACCTACCCCAGAAGTTGGAGCATTGCTTATACCTATTACACCAGCTCTAGACCAAGAAAAAGTAGCTCCTGGAGTTGAACTTTGAGGCGTATAATTAAATGGAGTTCCG
The DNA here is from genome assembly GCA_049651825.1 of Bacteroidia bacterium. Lineage (GTDB taxonomy): Bacteria > Bacteroidota > Bacteroidia > 2-12-FULL-35-15 > 2-12-FULL-35-15 > 2-12-FULL-35-15. Next base: position 2,191 of record JBASCV010000174.1, on the reverse strand, counting down.
CTACATATTGCAGAAGGAGTTAAAGTACTTGTAAAGACAGGAATAGGATTTACAAAAACTACTACATCTTGATTATAAGAACAACCATTTGCTGTAACTGAATATGTATAAGTAACAGAAACAGGATTTGAGGATGTATTTACTAAAGTTTCGTTGGGATTATTTGTTCCACTTGCAGTAGGATTACTTATATTTAAAACCGCTGCTCTACTCCAACTAAAAGTAGCGCCTCCAGTTGTACTTGTTGGGGTATAACTAAATAGAGTACCGCTACATATAGCAGAAGGAGTAAGCGTACTACTTAATTCTACTTCAGGCTTTACAGCAACAACAACTGTATCTTTTACAGAATTAGTACATCCACCGGCAGAAGATGTATAAACATATTTTACATTAACCACACTACTTGTTGTATCGTAAAGCGTTTCTGCAGGATTGCCACTACCAGTAGCAGCGCTATTACTAATACCACTTACGGCTGCACGAGTCCAAGCAAAAGAAGCATTAGGAGTAACACTTGTTGGTGTATAATTAAATACGGCACCGCTACAAATATCCGAAGGAGTTAAATTGCTTGAAAGTGATGGATAAACATTAACAGCAAGCACAACACTAAATGTTGTTGGATTAGTACAGCCACTAGCAGTAACTTGATACGCGTAAGTAACATTAATAGGTGCAGTTGTAGAGTTTGTAAGGCTTTCGTTAACAGCAGACGTTCCAGAACTTGTAGCTGGAGCAATATTTGTAACCAAAGCTCTAGACCATGAATAAGTAGAACCAACAATATTACTTGTTGGGGTATAATTGAAAGTACCGCCAGTACATATCGCAGAAGGCGTAAGAGAGCTTGTTAAAGTTGGAACAGGATTTATTACTAACGTTGTAGTAATTGGTGTTCCTACACAAAAAGTAGGAGCAGGACCTGTTGGGATAATTGTAAAAGTAACTGTTCGAGGTAATGTTGTTGTATTAGATAGTATTAAACCTGTAATATTGCCAGAGCCACTATTTATACCTGTAACATTAACGGTATCATTCCTTGTCCACGCGTAAGTTGTTCCTACTATACTATTGCTTGTACTAAAAGTAATGTCTACAGGAATAGCAGTACCCGAACACACCGTTTGGTTTGCACCTGTAGCAACTATAGCTATAGGCGACACATTAACTGTTACCGTTATAGTATGATTTGCACCCACACAAGCACCTGAAGTAGAAACTGGAGATACCACATAATCAACTGTTCCTGCAGATGAATTACTAGGATTAGTAAGTGTTTGATTAATAGTAGTACCCGATGAAGCACTAGCGCCTGTTATACCTCCAGCTATTGAACCAACTGTCCAACTATAACTAGCAGGAATAGTTGAGGTAAGCACAACATTCGGACTACTACCACTACAAACAGCAACGGTAGTAGCTGTAGTAATTGCAGGTGCAGGATTTACAGTTGCAGTAATATATGTTACAGCACCCACACAAGAAGTTACAGTAGATGTTGGAGTAACCAAAAATTCAACCGTACCAACATTTACATTACTAGGATTTGTAAGCACTTGATTAATTATTGCACCTGAACTTGCACTTGCTCCGGTTATGCTACCTGTTATAGCACCAATTGTCCATGAAAAATTGCTCGCTTCATTTGCTGTAAGTGCAATATTGGTAGATGTTCCACTACAAATACTAACGGTAGAAGCATTCGTAATTGTTGGCACATGCAAAACAGTTAGTGTAATTGTGGCAGCTGTTCCCACGCAACTACCAGCAGTTGAAGTAGGTGTAACAACATATTGCAAAGTACCATCAGAAACATTACTAGGGTTTGTTAATATTTGATTTAACGTATTACCACTACTTGCACTTGCACCTGTTATGCCCCCAGTTATTGTACCTACAGTCCATGAAAATGAACTAGCAATACCAGATGTAAGCGCAATTGCAGGGTCTACGCCAGAACACACTGTTGCTGTGGTGGAATTTGTAACAAGTGGCAACGGATAAACAGTAACTGTAATTGGGGTAGCCACACCAACACAATTACCACCTGTAGAAGTAGGAGTTACTAAATAAGCAACAGAGCCATTTGTAGTATTTGTAGGATTAGTTAATGTTTGATTAATGGTAGCACCAGAACCTGCGCTAGAACCCGTTATTCCACCCAATACAGAACCTATTGTCCAACTGT